>JABDCI010000001.1:0-25860 GCA_013288215.1 Verrucomicrobiota bacterium
GTCTACGATGCCCACACCGCGCAAACCACCACCGCTCAACCGGAAAAGATTCTGATTTCGAGCACAGACTCTTCAACCAACGCCGTCCCGGAACCTCATTATGAAACATTTCAAAAATCTGAATAGTTTCTTTCTCCTTTGCGTGTTGGCAGCGCCGCTTTGCGCGCAAATGGCTGTTTACGATGCCGCCAACCAGGCCACGTCCCTAGAGAACCACATCGAAGAACTCTCCAAGTGGGCTGACTCGATCAACAAAGCTTCTCAGCAGATCAATCAGCTTAATTCTGTCATCAACCAGATGAACGATGTGCAGGGACTCCTCGGCAAAGGAATGGAAACTATCGGGATCGATCCATCCATCAGTTCAACCATCGGACTTGCCAAGGCCGTGAACAATTTCGGTCAGGCTTTGCAAGGCGTTCAGCTGAATGCGAGCGGTACGACCTTCAATCTCGACACATTGCGTCAGGCCACCACCGATCCATCCGCTTGGCAACGCTATGTGCTCACGAGCCGAAGTTACGATTCCACCCAGAAAGCACAGAGCAATTATGACGATCAAATGAAGAAGCTCGATGCGGCGCGTTCCCAAGCCGAAGCGCAATTGAAGGCAGCCAAGTCTTTGGGCGAAACCGCCAAGGCGCAGGCAGCAATCGATTCCGTGGATGCTGCGGAAAAAGCTCTCGCGGAAGAACGCAAACGTGCTTTTGAACAGCAACACGCCAATTGGATAGAAAACCAAAATCAGAAGGATGCATGGGAACAGGCATCGAGGGATTGGACTAAGGAAGAATGGAAGGATGTCGGAAACGGTCTATCGGATTATCTGAATCCAAAACAAGCCAACCCATGAAGCCTGCGACCATCATGCTTTGCATGCTGACCTTTTTGGGTCTAAGCGACTCGGGTTGGGCTCAGGACGCGACTCCGAGTCCGCCAGGTCAAGCTGCTCCGGGTCCGGGATCGCCATTGCCTCAGCACAGCACGACGCGAACCTTTGATTTGTCGGGCCTTCAGAAACGAGCGATCTCCTTCAGCGACCAAATCCGAGGACCAGCGACCGATCTCTTCACCTTTTTTGCGATCCTGGCTCTGATCTGGACCGGTTATCACGCTCAATTCCGAGGACTCCAGGAATTTGTCGGAACCTTGCTCCGAATCGTTGTCACGTCCGCCCTGATTGCGAACTACAAGACGATGCTTCCCATCCTTTTACAGTCAAGGGATGCTCTCAAAGCCCAGCTTTATTCGGGTTCGTTTGACGTGACGGCGCAACTCGGCGCTGCACTGGCAAACGTGGGCAGCACCATCGGAGTCATGAGCCTGACAGGAGTTGCCGCCGGCGTGGCGCTTTTCGGAATCGTGGTCGTTGTTGTCGTGATCTATTCCATGCAGCTTCTTTTCGAAGCGGTGCTTGTAGGCTTCGGTCCATTCGCGATTGCCGCGCTCGCGTTTTCTCACAGTCGCGGAGTTTTTACGATGTGGCTGAAAACCCTTGTAGCCGTGGTCCTGATCCCGGTGGGTTGGCTCCTGGGAGCCAATTTTTTCAGCGCCATTGCGGGAACGGATTCGGCGAGCATGGCAACGATCAACGATCTCCTCGTCACGATCATCTACATCGCCGGATTCGGAGCCATTTACGCGGGAATGCCCTTTATGATGGTCTGGATCGTCAATAGCGCGAGCGGAGCGGCTGCAGCCGCGATGCCTTCACTGATCGGATCGATGTCCAATTTGTTCGCAGGCGGAAGCATTTTGAGCCGAGGATTTTCAGGCTCCGCCATGGCCGTCGCTCATTCCAGCTTGGGCGCTCCGGCAGGAGGAATCCAAACAGCGAATCCTCCAGTTTCCGGCGGTCCCAGCGCTCCGGCAAAAACCGTGGCAAACCAAAACACGGTTTATGAACAACGAATTTCATCAGCGCACAAGGTTCATGAGGAAATACAGAGGAAACCCCAAAACAAAACCAAAACATGAGCAACACCCAATCCCGCTACGATCTCAAGTTTACGATCATCGCCGTCCTGTTAGTCGCGATCTTGATTTGTCTCCTCTACGAGACACGAAAACCCAAACCCGAACCGATGAAATTCAATGAGGACGCCGCACGGAAGCTTTTGGACAACATGAGCAAGTAGTTATGATCCGCCGCAATTCTCCATTCAAATTAACGACTCATTTTCGAGGGTGGAGTCGAATTCTGGCCATAGGCTTCGGGATCTCCTGTCTCCTCAATGTTGCGCTCATTTATGCCAACGTAAAACAGTCGGCGAACTTCGCTACGCCGCGCATTGTCATGAATTCACCCAGTGGCATGGTGTTGCCGGTCGCCGCAAGCGCCTTTGTCTGGACGCCGGAGGTCGCGCACGACTACGTGAAGCTCTTTCTTCCGGTTCTTTACACATTCTCAAGCGCGAATCCCCCACAGGTTGAAACGTGGTCGCCTTTCATCAATCCGCAGTTGCTCAAGGCCGCCAACGATCGCTTTCAAAAGAACCAGGGACGAATCCAAAGCGATGGTCTTTCGCAAACGCTCTATGTCCGAGAGGTTCGCTTCGATTCCGATTCGGAGTCTGCCGTCGTCATCGCGGAACTCCGAATCATCGACAAGGCCGGGCAGATCACTCGAACGCCCATGAATCTCACCGTTGAACTCATCACATCCGCCGACCCCCTGAATCCCTATGGACACATCATCCATAATATCCGTTAAAATTCTTTTTTTCTGCAGTTTGATTTTTTTGACGCCGAGCATGGCGCAGGAGGTTCGGACCCTCGAACTTTCGACGAGTGTCGTTCAGCCCATCACGGCCCGCCTGGGCAATGCGTCCATCATTCAGATTCCGATCGAACCCGTGGCAACCAATGTCGGAGATCCTCAAATGTGGCTCACGGAAAAGGCGGAAAAGCTTGTGTCCATCAAACCAATCCAAGCCGGAGCGCGGGACACCAACCTTGCAATCATCACGCGACAGGGGACGCTCAATTTTTCAGTTCACCTGGCTCCAGACACCGAACCCTTCACTCAAATGGTTCGTGTCACCCGGATCGTAGATGATTCCAAACCGCTTTCACCAGCGTCATCGAATCGTTCGGAAACCCTTGCCGAAACCATCGTCCAGGAAATTCGGACGGCTCAAAACTATTACGCCTTGAAACAGGTCAACGCGGGCGAACTCCACGACGTGGAGCAGTTCACTCAAATGCATGAAACGGATACCCAAAATCACTCCTGCACGCTTTTACAAAGCTTTCGGTTCCGGGAGAGCCGCCACGTTCTTCTTCACTTTATCACGGAAAATAAAAGCGCATCTCCTGTTTCATTCGATCCGCGTCGAACGACCGTGCGCATCGGCGAAACTTTATTTTCGCCAATGGCTGTTTCACTTGGAAGAACCACGCTCCCACCGAAAGGCAGCGCTGAAAATTTCATCATTCTCGATGGCTCCAATGGCCTGAGCCCACAACAAAAGTTCGAAATTCTTCTGGTCGAGACCACGGATTCCCCAGCGCCATGAACTTCCGCGACACCCAAGACAAGCTTTTCAAGAAGGGGTGGCCCACGCCTTTGGGATGGGGCGTTTTGATTCTTTGCACCGTTTTTTACGTGATCCTCAAACATCATGCCCAGGAACACCGCGCTTCATTGGCAGCTCTTCAAGAACATCGGCTGGATGTTCCCCATTCAGAACTCCTCGCCAAAAAAAACAAAAGCGAAGTGGTCGGATTTCCTGAGCCGCCACTGCCTGCATCGCCGCCGCCGCTATCCATCCCATCGAAAGAGGCCGTGCAATCCCTGCGACAATTCAATCAGCCAAGTTTCGGCAATCTGAATCCCGCAAATCACATCCTTTCGGATGATTTTCTTCCGAAAGGCACGATTCTTTACGCGACGCTTACAAGTGACATCGTGAGCAATAATCAGGTTTCGCCTGCCATTGCGACGATCATTTATCCCGCGATCTTCGCGCATAAAGTTCGAATTCCGGTGGGAACTCAGATTACCGGCAAGATTTCTCCGGGCAACCTCCGTGGCCGCGTTTTCGTCAATTGGGATACCCTCGTCTTCTGCGAGGAAGGCCGCCAGGGATGGGAACTTCCCATCAAGGGAATCGGAATGACCTACGAGGAGAATACCGACTCGGGACGATGGATCATCAATGGCGCGGGCCTGAAAGGCTACATCTTCGATGATTCCAGCGCCCAAGCTTTTAAATTGGCCGCTCTCCGTTCTTTTCAGGATTTCACAAAGACCCTCCAGACGTATGTGACCACTCAAAATAGTGCGGTGACAGCGGGCTCGGTCGTGACCACGACCACGACAACGCCTCAAGCCACGCTCCAAAATAGCGGTCTTGCGGCAGCCGAAGGATTTATCGATGTCATTGCGTCTCGCTACGCCGCCAATCTCCAGCAGCAAAATTCTTACGTTCTGGTCCCCACGGCAAAACTTTGCGCCATTTTCCTGGAAGAACCGATCGACATCAGCACGGCGGCTCCTGGCCGATCCATCCAGCAGGTGCAGCGATGATTTTGCCCTCTCGTCATCAAGGAAGAGCGCCTGAAGCACGCTCCATTTCACCTGGCCTTCCGCTTTTGAGCGGAACGCCGTTCCATTGCGCTTCCGCTTCGTCGCACTTCCTTCATGACTCGCCCTTCGGATGGCGCGTCAAAAGTCCCGAGGGCTGCCGCACTCGGAGCCTTATCACGCGCTTTATGCCGACCATTATCTCTATGCCTCCACAACTTAATTGGCCGATTCTTGCTCTGCTTTTACCGCTTCTCTCCATCCTGATGGGTTGCAGCTCTACGAAGAACGCGAAAAGCGATCCGGTGATTGTGCAGGTCACAGAAGCTCCATCAGAAGGGGACCGCTATCGCTCCAATGAACGTCAACGGGATGTCTGGATTGCGCCCCAAGCAATCGATCATGAAACCCTCCAGCACGAGCAGTTGGTGACCTTTGTAGAGCGTCCCACGGCCTGGCAGCTCCCGAATACCATCGAACCCGATTCGGTATCTGAACCGAAGCTGCCGCTTCAGCAGGGAGAATATCAGGCGGAAGCTCTAAAGCGGCAGAGCGAAATCGCGATTGACCTGCTGGATAAACTCCAAGCGGTTTCGACCGAGCTGGATTCTTCAAAAAAGCAGTCCTCACAAAAGCTCGATGAAAAAGACGCCCAAATCCGAAGATCAGAACAAGAACTTCAATCAACTCGTGATGAACTGATCGCAGCAAAGAAACGTTTGGATGACATGGCCGCAGCAAAAAAGCTGAAACAGGAGGAAGACTCGAAGTTAAAATCCAAGCCTTGGTGGAAAGTTTGGCAATGAGGGTTTCATGGGATGGGCTGAAACGCTGGCTTGTGTCGCAAGAGAGGGCTCCGCTGTCCGAGCTGGTTCCCATCGAAAAAAGAGGCGAGGACTATCACTGCGACGCCTGGAAGCTCGATACCCCCGTCTTTCGGCTCCCAACACACGATGAGTGGACCGTTGCCGATACCTGCCAGGGCGTTCTCATCCTCGGTGCAACGGGTTCTGGCAAGTCTTCAGGCAGCGCGGATGCCCTTGCGCTCAAAATGCTTCGCCTAGGCGCTGGAGGGCTGGTTCTGTGCGTCAAGGTGGGTGAAGCCGACTATTGGCAGGAGATCGCCGCTCTGACGGGCCGCCAGAACGATCTAATTCGCGTTACAGAGGCCGAACATGGCTTCAACGTGTTTGAGTACGAATTGCGTCGCTGCGGCCGCGGCGCAGGCCTGACGCTCAATCTGATCAACCTTTTCCGGCAGATCCAGGACCTCGTTGAAGCAAGTAACGGTCGGAAAATGGGGCCCGATTTCTGGGAACGGGCGTGCATCCGTTGCATTGGGAATGCAATCCAGCTCCAGGCGACCCTGGACGAGCCGTTCACGCTTCAAGGTATCCGCGAAATCATCACGTCTTCGCCAAGGAATTCTGAGCAGGCGGAAAGTGAAGAATGGGAACAAACGTCCAAATGCGGAAAGGCCTGCACCCGAGCATTGGAAAGAACTCAGGATTATGACGCCATCCAGGCTGTGGATTATTTCACGTTGGACATTCCGAAGATGGGGGACAAGCAGCGCGCCGGCATCTTTGAAACTTGGGAAGGTCTTGCCGATCCTCTTCTTCGAACGCCGCTTCGTCAGAAGTTTTGTGAAAAGACGACGTGGACGCCGGAGGATGCAATCGATCATGGGAAAATCATTGTGATCGATCTGCCGGTAAAGGAGTTCGATTTCGCGGGAAAGATGGCCGGGGTCATCGCAAAGTTCATGTTTCAGAAGGCTGTGGAACGCCGTGCTGCGGGTGATGAACGGAACCGCCGTCCGTGTTTCATCTGGGCGGATGAGTTCGAGAATTTTGCGACCAGCTATGACAACCTTTTCCAAAAGACGGCACGTTCTTCAAAGGTCTCGACGGTCTACATTGGTCAGAACCTTCCCGGAATCCTTGCCTGCCTGGGCGGGCAGGGGGGAGAGCCATTCATGAAGGCTCTTTTAGGCAATCTCACGACCCAAATTTTCCATGCCAACGCCGAGGAAACCACTAATCGTTATGCGGCGGAGGCCATCGGCAAGGACTGGCAGGAACGGCAGACGGTGAGCACAGGAGGAAGTCACAATCGTCTGGCGCCGCCTTTCAGCGGAAGCACGAGCGGAAACGTTTCAACGTCTCAGCATCTCGATTACGTCGTTCAGCCCATTGAATTTACGAAGATGCGCACGGGCGGAAGCCGCAATCAAAGGATCGTGGATGCCGTCTTCTTTCAAGCCTCCCGGACCTTTGCTGACGGAAACAATTTTGATCGGGTCTTTTTTAAACAACGCCAAAAATGAGTGAGGAACGAAAACAGGTGGAAGCCATCCTGATCCTTGCTGTCGCGGCCTCTCTTTGGCTCTCCCATCTTGTGGCGGTAGGGTTCCCGCTGTTGCCCGGCAATATCGATCTCCGCCACGGATTGCGGTTTTGGAATAAGTCTGTTCTCGTCAATTGGCCCACAGCCGCACTTCTTTTCATCGCAGAACTATTTTTGAGCAGGCGTTTTTATAATTTCTATGCGAAACGACAGCTTCAGCAGCGCATGAAAAATGCTCAACGCCAGGCAGGGAGGCTGCAAGGGGCAGACTCCAAATACTACCGTCCGATTTTATGAATGATTGGGAACACAACCTTGCCGATCTTCTGGTTTTCCAAAAAAACCACGGCCATTGCAGGGTGTCAAAAGGATGGCCGCAAAACCCCGGCCTTCACAAATGGCTCGCGATCCAAAGAATCCGTCAGGAAAATTTGTCGCTGGATCGGCTAACCCGGCTCTACAAGCTTGGTTTTGATTTTGGCCCTTGGGAGACGAGATGGCTTGCGCAATTTTTGACGCTCCTGCGCTTCAAAGAAGAACATGGCCATTGCGGCGTGCCGAATGAGTGGAAACAAAACCGATCTCTTGGAATCTGGGTCTCAAGTCATCGCAGTCGGAAGCGCAAGCTATATCCCTGGAGGAGAAAACGCCTCGATGCCATCGGTTTTATCTGGAACATGCGTGATCTTGTGATTGAGCGGCGCTTTGTAGAGTTGAAAGCGTTTAAAGCCAAATACGGCCACTGCCGGGTTCCCTACGAATGGCCTGAGAACCCAAATCTTTCACGATGGGTGCGCCGCCAGCGCGAACGCAGGAAGAAGCTTTCGGCCGAGACCAGACGGCGGCTCGATGCACTCGGCTTCATTTGGAACCACTTTGAGCAATTGTGGGAAGAGGGATTCACAGAGCTGGTGAAATTCCGGAAGAAATACGGCCATTGTCGTGTGCCGCACGAGTGGTCTCAGAATCCCCGTCTTTCCCATTGGGTTGCGCGCCAGCGTCGCATCAAAAAAAAGCTTTCAAAAGAGCAACGCAAACGTTTGAAACAGCTTAAATTTTATGATCACGCAGGCTGCTGAAGTTGGGCGGGTGTGATGGCAGTGACCGGTCCTGCTTTTGCGCTTGGATCCTGATTTTCCTTCGCCTTGGCGTCGTTCATCGCCTGAACGAACCCGATTCCTAATTGCGCGATGTTGATGCACTTCTTCGCATCGTCACTCGTGTAGCCCGTGTACCCGACGTGGAGAATCCTATTTCGTGGCCAGAAAAGGTTCGTTTGAAAGTCGCGCGCCACGGTGCCGATTTTTATTGAGGGAAAACCATTCTTAACGATCTCAGTCAGCTTCGAATCTGATTTTACGAACTCATCAATTCCTGTATGACCCATGAGACGAGCGACAGCCTCAATTCGGGATTTGATATCGCTATGTTTTCGTAGCTTTTTGTCCAATTCTTCGTCCGTTGGAATTTGTTTTGTCCATAGCCCTTTGATCCAGAGCCAGCGGTGATGCAGGTCGGCAAGTTCGCACTCGAATGCTGCTGCGGAAAAAACGATCGAAAGGGGGTAGTCCTTCGTCTCATTGTATTCGAATACTGCTCGTTCGAGGATTTTTATCCCTTTGATGGGATAAGGGGGTATGGTTTGACTTCGTTCACAGCAGCGAAATTCGATCGATTCGGCATTCAAGTCGGCAAAGACAAGATGCTCTTTTTTACAGTCGATACATTTGAGACGATAAGGAATTCGCACGAACAATTATGGTAAAAGCTTCGTTAAGCGGACACCAGCCTCAACCCGCCGTCCTTTCTGAATCAGTCATAAATAATTCAGAGGAAATTTAAAGGTTTTAGATTTCAGTACTAGGAGACTTCTCTGCTTGGGTTTGAATTTTCTCCTTCTTTTTCTTCTCTAGAAAAATCGTTATCGCTATATCGGCAAAGCCATAGAGGTCATCCCGTAACGATTCCACTTCTTGATCTGTCAATTTACATTCTTTGCCCAGAAGCTCTCTGCATCGTTGAACGCTTATTCTTGGAGGGGACAAGAGAGCTTCAGGTGTACAAGCCGAATTCTTTTTCATCCGGTTAAGTCATGGGATGATCTTGTTGAGAATACCTGTGAAGTATCCAGGATACTTCGCAAGCACCTCTCTGACTTGATCTTCTTTTCTCTCAATCGCTCGAACCATTTTATTTTTTTGATTGGGAGAAGCCAATCCAGCGATTGAAGTTAAGTCTCTTGAAATCACACGATCTGAAAAGCCCAGCTCGTACAGGGCAATTTCCGCAGCCGATGCCAAGCCGTACTTCAGCCGCTTTTGCAATTTTCGAAGACGTTCCGGCGTGTTTTCATCGTCCGGACGCAAAAGTTCAAATATTTCCGTTATTGCGCTAACGGCAAGCATCCCATCGAAGGCAAGTGCATTTTCGCAGATTTCGATGGCATGTTCGAGCTCTGGGTGCCGTGCTCTCGGACCATTTCCGAACCGGGCGTTTGCCTCGTTCAGCATTTCAAAGAGATCATAGAAGGCGCGTCCTTCGATCCATCCAATAGCCATATCTCGCAAAACCGCTTTAGATGTACACTTTCTAAATTTCTCGTTTGAGATATTATCTTCCAACACTGGCCATATTGCCAAAAAAAGCTCTTCCTCTGTCTGGCATTCGACAAGTTTCTGAAGGTTCTGAACAACCCACGCCTCGATCGCAAGCGAGTCAACCACTCCATACAACGTTTTTCCAAAAGCTTTTCGTCTGAGAGCATCGGGCACTCTCCTTTGGATGTTCTCCTTAAGAAGCTTAAAGACCTCGATAATATTCGCGCGAACATTCTCCTCAGCAAGATGGTAGGCAAGGGTTCCTTGGGCAAGTTTGGCAACATTATCTTCGGGCGTCACGGTTTCAGAATCATCCCAATGCGCTAATAAATAATTTTCGACAGCCGAGATTATTTTAATTTTCGTTTCGATCTGAAATTCTAAAGATGCCTTTGTGAATCCCGCTCCTGAATGGCGAGCCGCTAGTTTATCAGCATAATCGGTGAAAGCTGATGAGTCTTTGATATATGTCTGAACAAAGTGAAGGGGTTCCCACGTAAATTGCATTTTACCATCAGCACTTTGGAGAGGTTGGAAGATGGAGAGCAGACTGCTTGCGCAAGGGTCCGAATTTTCAGGTTTCAACAACTTTTTCACCTGGAGCCATCGCCAGCCTTCATGTCGGCTTGCACGTTGGTCGTAAATTTCGGTATCTGCAAACAAAACGCTGCCTTCGGTGTGCATCCCTGAACGTCCTGCACGTCCGATCAGGTTGTGAAAATCACGAGCCTTAATCGGTTCGCCTGCTTGGTATACGCTGGTAAAAATAAGGTAGCGAATCGGGAGATTCACTCCCTGTGCTAGGGTGGATGTGCAAATAACAAATCTTACACTACCCTCCTTTAGGGCATGTTCGATAGCTAGACGAACACCTTGTGGGGTATTACCGTGGTGAGCAAAAACACCAAGTTTTGCGCTTTGAGTGGCGGAAGCATCGCTCCCGAGATTGCATTCGTGCAGAAAAGAAAGCCGATTAACTTCATTCCAATCAGAAAGTTCAATGGGGGCTCGCAACGGCAGCTTCCGACGGAATGTTTCGACAAGCATTTCACAAAGGTTGACCGCAGTCCTTTTCGTTCCACAAAAAATGGCGACGCTTCCTTTAGGCATAAGTTTAAGACCTAAGTAAAGAGCCACCGATCGACCATTCCCTTTCTCTGGAAACAGTCGTTCTTTTCTCTCTCTCGGCATTTGTTGTAGCGTATGCTGCTCGATGAGTCTGGGAACGAAGAACTCCTTTTCGTCAATATTGTCTTGTGCTACAAACTCGAGACTTCCTAGCGAATCAAGCCAGCTTGCAAAAGCAATGGTTCGCTGTGTCGGAATAAGATTGGTTCCAAAAACTACTTCTCCACCTTCGCTATTCAGCCATAAATTAACTGCTTCCGCATTTGTTATGACTGCCGAAAAAAGAACTTTTTGGACGGTTCTAGGAACTAATGCGTTCAATGAGGTCAGAAGGAGCTCGTAGGTGAGGCCACGTATTCCGCTGTCGAACTGATGTCCTTCGTCGTAGATCAACAAGCCGATTTTTTCCGCAATTTCCGGAGCATGCCTCAGTACGAACAATAGCTTCTCCGGTGTTACAACAAGAACTTGTTGTTTTCCAAAAAACGCGTTTATCTCGAAATCTGTCTGAAGCACATCTGAAAGCTCCTCAACACTGACCGACTCTCCTTGGAAAGCGCTGATGAGCCTGTCCCTAATTTCATGACACAAGGCCCGAAAGGGGGCAACGATGATGGCGAGCGATGTGCGATTTGAGAGAAATGCGCTACGGATGAGAATCTCAGTCGCGCGAGTTTTCCCGGCACTTGTTGGCATCTGTACGACCCCAGAACTTCCAGAAAAAATGTGTCGTTCACCGAGGAGCTGTTGCGCTGGCCAAAGTTCCCGGACAAAACTCGGCTTTTGGAGTGTGGGCAACCATGTTGCGGGTGAGAGGGCGCTATAACGAGGTAGTCCGTACCAAGTCGAATTCTGAACTCGCTTCTTAATCAATGCTGCAATTACATCTGCAAAGAGAAGTTCTCGTGGGGTACCATAGACATATGCGTTTTTTCGGAGGTTGTCGCTCCCCTCAAACAGCATCTCTATGCCTGTCCCTTCGTTAAAATATTCCATTGCGGAACGTGAGATTTTATCAATGTGTTTGTCATAGATGGTGCGGCTAGGACTGACAGGATCCTGAAAAAATCCTTTAAGGAACCAGAGTAATATGCCCTCCAGGCCCGCCCCGCCTACATCAAGACCTTGGTAAGCCAGACGTTTTGAAAGAACATCTGAACTGCCAGGCAAACCACAGAGGTAGTAAGATGCCGAACCGAGAAGTAGTAGATATGGATCAAGGTCGGCACTCAGCTTCGCTTCGCAGTATGCATCGAAAAAACGAGCAGAGAATTTAAGATCATTTCTGAGTTCTGCAACTCGCGTGGTTTCAACTTCATGGGAATTAATTTGAGCCGCAAGATCGCCAAGCAGTCCTACTGTCAGCGTGAATAAATGCCCCGGATCACGAGAGATCGTGATATGGTGGTTTTCTGGGACATCATATTCAAACATCTTTGCTCTGGATCGTGTAATGCCAAGCAAACGGAGCGATTTTTCCTCAGGCTTCACTTGCAGCCCTCCTGTAGAGATCGTGGACGAGATCCATCATGGTCTCACCGTGAATCACAAGCAGAGATAAATTGTTTGGATCGGGGTGCTTGCTGCTATCAGTGCTTGAAAGCATCCTGTTTTCAAACAACGAGGTCAGAAAAAGCGCAGCTGCCCCATACGTTTCTCGATACGGCCGATCTTCTGGATTCTGAAATCTCTCGACCTTTCTTGCTTCATCACGGCTCAGCTTATCCAATAGGCGTTGTTTAATCGCATTGAGAGATTCTGCTTTCCTCACAAAATCCTTCGCCGATCCGTTGACTGCATCCTGAAGTCTCGGATTTGCTTTGTTGCCGGAAAACTGCGTCTTCGCTTCCCAAATTGTCAGCATATCATTCTTGGGATTTTGGCCATTGCCTACGAACTTGAAGCCGATGACATCGCATCCTTTCGTGGACTCATTTCGGACGGCTTTGTTTCCGTAATGGGTGCGAGGCACCCAAAAGTTCAGGACGTATTGCAGAAAATCAGCTATCAATACCTCTCCGAAATCTCCAGCGCGGATGCTTGGACCCGGGGGGTGTGAATCATCCGGAAACTTGATCTGATTTAGGTATTCCGCGCGTGAGCAGGGCGTGCCATTACGCAAATCATCGATTTCTGTATCCAGGCAATAATGATTTCTAAAGTGTTTGGCCCACGCTGATAAAATCGCCTCATCCTTTTCATGACGAAACTCCCAAATCTCAATGGTTTTACCATCAGCTGTCGTCAGCTTGCCTTCTGTTTTTACAAGCCACTTGAGATGTTTAGATGTCCAGGGCATGTACTCTGTATTTCAAATTGAGAGCTCTTATCTCAATTTTGCCTTTCCAAAAGCCGCGCAGTTTCCGGATCATATCGGAAGTTTTCGATGGTGCCTTGCATGAGTTTTTCAATCGCTTCTTTTATTGCGGGCAATGGGACCAAAAACCACTCTCTCGGCTCCACTTGCATGCCGAAGCGGTCCTTCAATTCCAAATCCAATCGAGCCTTACCGAAAAACCTATGTAGCAATGTTTCGAGCCGCTTCCGATTGATATTCGCAAGCTTGAAAGTCGCCACGATTTCAACGTCCGCTAACAAGTATGTCGGGTCTTTTTTCGCGTTGGCGATACGTTGTTTTATGTCTCCTCCAGTCACTCCGACCTTATGAATTACGGATCTGTTCTGTGCTACAAAGGGATGCTCCGACTTGCTCCGGAGCACGTAGATGTAGCCAGTCGATAAATCGTTCTCTCCTTCCTCATCTGAAAAAAGCGGTCCAAAATCCGGCTCTGTGATGCGGCGGCTTGCTTTGTCCTTATTCAGGGCACGCTGGAGCGAACGAAGGAGGAGGTTGCTTTCAGTCCCGTTGTCGTAAACCACCCGGAGCCTGCGGTCCGGACGATTATAGTCACTCACGAAAGGGTCGCCCATTTCGGCAACTATTACCTTCTGGCCATCGAGGATGAATAAGTCGCCTACTTTGACTCCTGCATTGTCCTTATATTTCAGCGTCTGTCGCTGATGGGATTCCAGCTCCTGCTGCAGATTTTCGAAGATGGGTTGAAATTTACTGAAATCCTTGCAGGGATTTCGCTGTGCGATTTCCTCGGCGGCTTTGATCTCATCTCTTGATCGAACATGGACAAGTTGAGTCACATCGCTATCTGGAGTGGTCTTTACACCTAGAGAAGCGAGTAGCTCTTCGTCGGTCAGGTCTTCTTTCACACGGCTGGATAGGGTTTGGTCACTATTCGTGAGGAGTCCGTGGGAGTCTAACCCTTTCAAGATTTCGCGACACTCTGCAGACTCTCGAATTCGATTCAGTCGCACGGCGTAGAGACGCTCGAAAATATCGCGGTTTTCTCCATGTTCAGGAAGTTTTCCATGTTCCTGGATAAATCTTTCGATCTCTTCAAACCCAGAAATGATCCGTTGTTCGCGCGCGGAGCGACCACCGTTTTGTGGGGCTTCGACGTCTACGCCAAGCTCACCCAGCAGTTCCAGATCTTCCTCATTAATATCTTTACGCATTCTGAGTCTCTTTCGCTTTTTGCTGCAGGAAAGCCACTCCTTCCGCCATTCGTTTTTCCCATGGGTCGGCGGCGGTAAGCGAAGGTAGTCTCCCTTTCTCCTGTTTAAAACGCAGAGCGCGTTTAGCCAACTCACGAGCTTCATCGAGAGTTAGTTTTAGCCTTCTCCCGGCGATTACCTCAGCCACCTGTTTCAGGCGCTCTTCCGTCATGGACTTGGCCAGGATGGCATAGGCTTCTGCAAAGGGATTGATTCGGTCAATCAAGTCGACATCGAGTTCTCTCACGTCCATGGCGAACTTCCGTACACCTTCAATTAACGCCTTGTTCTTCGAGACTTCGGTTCCACCTTCCGTTAAAGCCTTCTTGGCCTGCTGAACCATATTCAGTGCCGCAATGGCATGCTGTCGGACAGCCTCCTGGTCCTCTTCACCCAAATGTGGATAAATCTCTTTGATGATCTTACCCATGCGAACCTGTGTCAGTTCTTCCGGAACAAGTTCTTCATCAAACATGCCACGTTCAATAGCGGGCTTGTCCTGTACAAAGGCAGTGATCAGTTCATTCAAATCCTCGCGGCAGATGCGAACAGCCTCATCGCTCTTTGGTTCTACCAAACCTTTGATTTCCATTTGAATGAAACCCGTTTGCGGGTTCACACCCACGTTGCATTTCTTAGGATCATAGCCACCTTCTCCGTAGTCATACCCATCCACCGGACCGTTTTCTGGCCGCTTCGGTTTGAACTCGAACCGCGGCGCCAAAACCTGCTCCATAAGCAAACTGGCCGCAATGGCTTTGAGCGTATCGTTTACGGCTTCGGTCACTGCCGCTTGCGTTGCGTCTGGTTCAGCGATGAGATTGGTGAAGCGTGCGCGCGTCTTGCCTGGTGCGTCGCGGGTAGCCCGGCCGATGATCTGCACGATCTCGGTGAGGCTGGAGCGATAGCCGACCGTGAGCGCGTGCTCACACCAAATCCAGTCAAAGCCCTCCTTGGCCATCCCAAGCGCGATAATGATGTCCACATGGTCCCGGTTGTCCCTCTGCGTGGAGTCTTTCAGGGCGGCAGCAACGCGATCGCGTTTGGCGGGATCGTCATCCACCAGATCGGCGATTTTTAGAATTCGACCGTCCGCGATCTTCACGAGCTGAAAGCCTGTTTTGGGATCAGTGCCCTGCCACTCACCGAGTTCCTCAATGATGTGATCCACTTCGCGAATCTTATCCTTCGTGCTTTCCCGGGAATTCACATTCGGAATGTGCACGATCGTCTTCTCCTTCGGATCGAGAACTTTCAGGATTTCTTCGGTGTAGCTCCCCGCGTAGAAGAAATATCCAATATCGAGCTGCTTGAGATACTGGTATCCGTTGAGCTGTTCGTAATAGGTGTAGGTGACAGTATCGAACTTCGCTTCATCTTCCGGGTGCAGCACAGCCTCCGCATCGCCACGAAAGTAAGAGCCGGTCATGGCGACAATGTGAGTCTTGCCGCGATCGATGAACTGGCGCACGTGCTCGCCGAGCTTGCTGTCTGGGTTTGCAGAAACATGATGAAATTCGTCTACGGCGATCAATCGGTCATCGAAGGCCTCAACGCCGAACTTATCCACGGAAAAGCGGAATGTGGCGTGCGTGCAGACCAGCACTTTATCATTGCTCTGCAGAAATGCTTTCATGGAATTGACTTTGCCCCCGTCCGTTCCTGGTGCGTCACACAAATTCCACCTTGGTTCCACCTTCCAATCGGCCCAAAAACCAAATTGCCTTAACGGTTCATTATGGAAGCTAGCGCCTATGGATCGTTCAGGAACGACGATGATCGCTTGTTTGACCTCCTGATTCTGGAGCTTGTCCAGGGCGATGAACATGAGTGCGCGGCTTTTACCTGAGGATGGAGGCGATTTGATTAGCAGATATTGTTCTCCTCTCTTCAGATAGGCACGTTCCTGCATTGGCCGCATGCCGAGCGCATTCGCGCGCATGGAACTGCCATCCTGCGCGTAGGTGACGGAAACGGAAGGAATGGAAATGGGTTTGTTCATGTATCGTAAGCTTTTGTTTGGCGCGTGATCGAATTTTTCGAGTTGTCCTGTTGCGCCATCATCTGGGTGTAGAGTTCGAAGAGCTTTTCCAGCCGCTCCGTGTCGTTTTTGAAGCGGCGGCCGATGTAGATGCGCTCCAGCACTTCATCGTTGCGCTCATGCGCTTCGCGGAGATTGGCCGGCATGGTGTCCGGGTCGTAAAGGTCGGCAATCGTCGCCGGGAAATGCGCTTCCCGCGCTAAAAGTATGTCCTCGGCGCAGCGCGTCAGGTCGGACTTGTTTAGATCGGTGAGCTTAGGAACTGGAAAGGTATTCCAGCCGAGAGTGTTGGAATACCGATAATCAGTTTTCATTTTGCCACAAACCGTGGCGACCCACACGAGATGAATACGTGAAGCGATTAGCGCCATGTTCCAGAGCGGGGCATCATAGAGCGCGAAAGCTTGATCCTGAATAATCGCGCTCGCCGAAAGCATGCCAACAGGAAGAAATGGCCTGCTGACCGAACTAACACGCGGCACGACAAGCGTATGAGTACGAGAGACAAACTGATCTCGGAACCGGTAAGGCGTCTTCGCGAGTTTTTGAGCAGCCTTGTCCTGTTTCGCGGCTCCGCGAGAAGCGACAACCTCTCTCAATTTAGAAGCGATCTGAGGTATTTTAGATGCCTCTTCGAGGTCCTGTTCGTAAATCCATAGAGCAGCCCTCGGGGATGCTGAAATGAACTCCTTTGAACCGTAAAGAGGACGTAGAAATCGAGCTGATCCAGGTGCAGCATGAATTAACTCCCGCGCTTCGTTGCTGGAAAATATTAGAGCACCTCCGTAGTATGGATGATTGCCAAATTGCATGGCAGCGCGGTCAGAAAAAGGTTCCCTTTTCGCCGTCACTTCTACATTCGGCGCAGAAATCAAATAGGCATTGATGTTGTCCGTATCTTTGGAAATCACATTGCCGTCACCGGAGGGAACAAACAGCCGGCGTAGACGTCCCGCGTGATTCGAGAGACCGACTATTACGACTATTACACCTGCGTTGTGGCTTGCCAAATTCGCCCACTTAAAACTGGTGTAAGCGAACGCGATTTCATGCCCAGTTGAGAAAATCAGAGGCCAGAGAATGGGAACATGTTGGCCTTGGCAAATGGAATTCGTCGAAACCAAAGCTGTGGCAGCGTTTGTTTTAGTGCCGTAGTCCGCAGCTTTCATGAACCAGCCGGCGACATAGTCCAGAGATTTCCAATCCTTTGCTCTACCCTCGAATATATTTCGAAGGTCTGCTTTATGATCTTCAGAGTGCCACTTGCTTCCAAGATAAGGCGGATTACCACAAATGTAAGTCTCGCCTCCTTCATTCTCGAAATCGATCTCTGACTGTTCCAGCGGCGTGCTGAATAAGTCCTCTCCGTGAAGCTTTACTCCTTTTCCGGTCGGCGGACAGACGCTTAGCCAATCGAGCCGCAAGGCATTACCACTTGTGATCCAGTTCTCTGCATCGAGAGGCAAGAACTCAGCCAACGCTTCCTTTTGCCCCCGATAGAGCACGTCGCACTGATACTCGGCGATGATGAGAGCAAGGCGGGCGATTTCGGCGGAAAAGTCCCGGAGTTCGATGCCGCGGAAATTAGTGAGGGGGATCGCGGAACGACTTTCGCGTTCGCCCCGGCGGAGGTTGATTTCCGCCTCGATGGCGCGCATTTCCTTGTAGGCGATGACGAGAAAATTGCCGGAGCCGCAGGCGGGGTCGAAGACGCGGATTTTCGCCAGACGCTGACGCAGGTTGAGGAGCTTGCGCGCATTGTCGCCTGCTTCCTCCAGCTTTTTGCGCAGGTCGTTGAGGAAGAGCGGATTGAGGACCTTCAAGATATTCGGCACGCTGGTGTAGTGCATGCCCAGGGCGCCGCGCTCCTCGTCATCAGCTACCGCTTGGATCATGGAGCCAAAAATATCTGGATTGATCTTTGTCCAATCGAGGCTGCCGACATGAAGAAGGTAGGAGCGTGCAATCTTGCTGAAGCGGGGAACGTCTAGGCTGCCTGAAAATAGACCGCCATTGACGTAAGGGAAGACATTGGCCCAGCTCTTGATGTTTGCTGTCTCACGATGGCGGTTATCTGACTTACCTTCATGAGTAATTGGTGTATTCATCGCTCGAAACACTTCGCCAATGACTTCGTGAGTATTTGACGAGTCGCGTGCGCTCATCTGTTCGATGGTAGCGGTGAAGAGGCTCTTTCCGTGGAAGATGTCCGTATCCTCCGCGAAGAAACAAAAGATGAGCCGGGCCATGAAGTGGTTCATGTCATGACGCCGGTCGATAGTGGCCCAATCCGGATTATCTTTGAGCAGCTCGATGTAGAGGCGGTTCAGTCGACCAGTTGCCTTGATATCGAAGGCATTCTCACGGATTTGCTTAACCGTGGTAATGCCCGCTAGGGGCAGAAAGAAGCCGAAGTGGTCAGAAAAATCGACGTAGGCGCACGCTACGGTCTCTCCCTCTCCATCAGTTAGGTTTTCCGCCTCGAAGGTTTTACCATCGGTAGCGAGAATGAACTTAGCCTTCTGTCGCGTGGTGGCAGGACTCTGTCTGAGAGCGGAAAGCACGGCGCTAACCTCACCATCAGGACAAACCTTAATATGGATGTTGTTTCGCTGGAGGACACCGCCGGGGAGGTCAGATTGGTTCGTACTGCCACTCCGGAGTCGCTTAAGGGTGGTTTCCTTGTTTCCAAACGCCTCAAGGAAGGCAAAGGGGAAGCTCGCTGGATCAAATGGACCTTCAGCGAGCTTGGAAACGGCTTCTTCGATTTCTACGGCGTTCATGTCGAGCTCAGGGAAATGCCAAAGTAACCGCAGGGAGTTTCTGAGATGTATTTGAGGAAGTTGAGGCCGAGGACGACGTGCTTGTATTCCGCGGCGTCCCTGTGATTGCGAAGTTTGTCAGCAGCGAGCCAGAGCTTGGCTTCAAACCAAGGTTGGCACCCATTGTTCTTCAGCTTGGCGGACTGCTTCTGAGGAGAGGCGACGGACTTCATGAGGGAATAAATCTATTGCCAGATTTTGCCTCCTACAGCAAAACCAAAAGTCAGCGGTCTCTTTACAGGGACCGACATCAATGGGAGGGTCGGATCTGAAGGCTTTTCCCTTTGTTTGTTCCATAAACCGGGTTTAAATATCAGTCATGAACGCCACGGTTGAAGTGCTGGGATCTTTTGAGACAAAAACTTGTTTGCCCTTGCCCTTCTTCACGGAAAGCGTTCCGGCGGGCTTTCCTTCACCGGCGGAGGATCACATTGAGAAGACGCTGGATCTCAACGAATTTCTTGTCCGGCATCCCCAGGCCACTTTTTTCCTCCGTGTGTCTGGAGATTCCATGTCAGGCGCGGGAATCACAGACAAGGACATCCTGATTGTGGATCGGTCCATCGAACCAACGCATGGAAAGATTGTGATCGCGATTTTGGACGGTGAATTAACAGTGAAGAGGCTTCATCGAAAGAACGGGAAAATCCTGCTTCTGCCGGAAAGCCCGAAGTTCAAACCGATTGAAATAAAGAGCGAAAGCGATCTTCAGGTTTGGGGGGTTGTGACCAATGTCATCAAGTCGTGTTGAAGGACAAGACCGCTGATCTCCGCGTTAGGTTGCAAGGAGCATCCATGGCTACACTGGCTACATTTCAAAAATCTCTCGCGCAAACGGCGAAGCATGCGCGGGCTTGGTACTGGAGTGCATCCATATTAAAAACTCGAGACGACTATCTAGCTAGAGGGAAGCTCGGCGATAAAGGATTGGGAGCGGTGTATGTGTACCTCGGGAAACGTGAGAAAGCCATTTATGTCGGCGAGAGCGGTCGCCCCATAAAACGTCGTATGCACGACATCGCCTCCCCTCACAAAAACGCGCCATGGTGGAAAAAATGGACCCATGTCCGCTTTATGAATGTCGGCGACCGAACGGACCGCCTAACACTCGAACTATTCCTGATTTTGGCTTGCTCACCGGTGGCCAACACGAAACCGGGGATTCGCGTGATAAAAACAATGTATGCAACCCAACAGTCACTGCAGCCGACGCCGGGCAGCGCCCGGCGCGGCTGAACTTGACCGTTCAGCCTAAAATGGAAACGCCGTACCAAGAGCGTGTCGTAGCCTTCATTGATATAATAGGCTTCTCCGACCTCGTTAGTAGGTTGGAGGAAGATCCTGCTTTGCATCGGCGACTTTTCTCAGCTCTCCGGGCTATCAAGTTCTACAAGGAGATTGCCGGAGATGCCCAGTTTGCTCAGAAAAACCTGGAGGCAAGCATCTTTTCCGACTCAATCGCAATTTCGGCAGCCCCAGAGCATGTTTTCGACGTAGTGTGGGCATGTTTGGGACTTCAATCACGGCTTTTGGTGATGGGCGTGCTAACGCGCGGAGGGGTATCCTCGGGCTTCACTGTTCACCAAAACGATATTCTGTACGGTTCGGGCATGATACGAGCGTACAAGCTGGAATCGGGGGCAGCGGTCTATCCAAGAATCATTATCGATTCGGATCTGGTGTCGCGGTTCACATCAGGTCAGAAGGCAATGTTTCTCAATGAAGGCCAAGATGGCTTGTGGTTTATCGACCCTTTCGCCCAAGGACTCCTTCCTCCGAATTCCGAATCCCTCCTTGAGGATGGATGGGACCCGAATGAGGTGGCCCTTGAGCAACTCGGTAAGGATATAAAACGGGAACTCCAGCTTGCTACTGATGATAGCCGTCGAATGAAATGGCAATGGTTAGAAAGACAGCGTATCCGTGCCGTGGCATTTTTGAAGCAGAATGGGAGACCCAGAGCTTTTCATCTTTTGCACCAAGCCGAACAAAGCAGTGCAGCGAATGCGGTTTCGCCGCATCGCTGACTTATTATCGTCAGACAGCCGACTTCACCTTGTCGAGTTCTTCGCGGTCAAGGGCAGGAAGTTTTTCGGGATCAAAGAAATTTGAGAGCTGGGAAGTATCCTCGTTCCTAGCAAGCCATTGATCCACTTGTTTTTTGTCCAAGATGACCGGCATCCGGTCGTGCACATCTGCGATTGATGCGTTTGCCGCCGTTGTCAGGATCGCGAATGTCCGCAAAATGCCCATCGGCCGTTCCCATTCATCCCAAATGCCCGCCAGCAAAAGGAAGGGATCGGATTTCCTGTAGAATCGATAGGGAATCTTTTTGGAACCAACTCCCGTCTTTTTCCACTCATAAAATCCGTCCACTGGTACAAGGCACCGCTTCCGCCGGAAGGAGGCCTTGAAGCTGGGCTTTTCGGCCACGGTTTCTGATCGGGCGTTGATGATTCCTGTGCCCGGCTTTTCCTCCCTCGACCAGCTTGGGATCAACCCCCAACGAAGCAGCGTGCAAAAAGGAACCCCGTTCGCGTTCAGGACCACGGGCTCTTCCAGCGTGGGGCAGACATTCTCGTTGGGCTGGAATTTAAAAGCAGGATCAAATTGGATGCCGGGAAAGACCTGCCGGAGGTAGTCCGAGGGATTCTTTTTGATCGTGTACCGCCCGCACATGACCGGATTATACGAACAGGTCGACAAAATGAAATCCCCGGCTTAAATGGGGGGCATGGCGGATCTGTCCAGTTCCAGGAATCTCATGGCCCTGGTCGATTGCAATAATTTCTACGCCTCCTGCGAGCGGGTGTTCCAGCCCAGGCTCAGCGCGAAGCCCGTGGTCGTTCTCTCCAACAACGATGGATGCGTGGTGGCCCGGAGTAATGAAGCCAAGGCTTTGGGAATCAAAATGGGGGTTCCTTTTTTTGAGATCCGCGATCTTGCCGAAAAAAAGCAGGTGGAAGTCTTCAGTTCCAACTACACCCTGTACGGGGACATGAGCCGCCGGGTCATGGAGATACTTTCCTCGTTCACTCCCGAAACGGAAATCTATTCCATCGATGAATGCTTCCTGGGGTTCAATGGTTTTCGGAACCGGGACCTGACGGCCTATTCTCGGGAGATCCGTTCACGTGTCGGCAAGTACACGGGCATTCCTGTGTCCATTGGAATCGGGCCCACCAAGGTTCTGGCAAAACTGGCCAACCGTGTTGCCAAAAAACAATATCCCGACATCGGCATCTTCAATTTATTCGATCAACCGGATGGGGATGTGATCCTCAGGGATTTTCCCGTTGAGGACATCTGGGGGGTTGGGCGGCGTTATGCGGAACGCCTTTCACAGCTTCATATTCATACGGCCCTGGAATTGAAACGGGCGTCCCGTAATCACCTTCGTCGGGCCTTTGGCGTGGTGATGGAGCGGATTATTTTGGAGCTGAACGGTCTGTCCTGCATGGCGATCGAGACCCAGCCCGCCTCGAAAAAGAACATGGCCTGTGCCCGCGGGTTCGGCAGGGAGTTGTCTTCGTTGGAGGATCTGGAAGGCGCTGTCCATGCATACAGTTCGGTTTTGTGTGAGAAGCTTCGTACATCGAAGCAAATGGCTGAGGGCCTTTATCTCTTTTTGATGACCAACCCGTTTTCCAGGAATGCGGCGCCATTTTCGGCCGGCAAATTCTCAAAGCTGGTGGAACCCACCAACGACACCTCGTGCATCATCGAAAAAGCGTGTGAGCTCCTGCGCGAGGTTTACCGTCCCGGCCTGTCCTACAAGCGGGTGGGGATCATTCTGATGGATCTTTTGCCGGATGGGGAATATCAGCCGGATTTGTTTTCTGCCGTGAATCAGAAGAAAAGGCGGGCGGCCATGTCGGCGGTGGATGGTCTGAACAAACGATTTGGCAAGGCAACGGTGCAATTCGGGCTGCCGAAAAGGCAGGGAGACTGGAAACAGAACAGACTCAGAGAGTCTTCGCGATACACGACGATCTGGAAGGATCTTCCCATGGTGCTGGCGAAATAGCGGAGGCTCTTGATGCTGGTGAAATCGCTTTTTGAGCCGGTAGAGATTCCACCTAGCTCGAAAAGATGGGTCCGCCCATTCTTTTGAGGCATTCAATTAACTTTGATGAAATCCGATTCTCCTTCGTGGAGGTTCTGGAGGCGTCATGATTTGGCGAATCGCATCAAACACCACTTTGAACTGGTGATCGTATTTCCCTTCAAGTTCTTCCAATTTGCGAGCCAATGCGGCATTGCCCGCCAGCATTTCGCGTAGCCGGACAAAGGTTTTAATGATGGCGATGCTGACCTGGACGGCCCTTTCACTGTTTAGCACGCTGGAGAGCATGGCAACCCCGTGTTCGGTAAAAGCCATGGGTAAAAATCGTCTTCCACCATGGCCGGAACTTGAGGTTCCAAATTGGAACCTCAAGTTTTCCCACTCCTTTTGAGTCAGCTGAAACATGAAACCTTCTGGAAAACGCGCGAGATTTCGACGAACAGCTTTGTTAAAATTCTTTGTCTCCACGCCGTAGAGTTCGGCCAGGTCTGTATCCAACATGATTTTATGGCCACGGATCAGGAATATCCGTCGTTCGATTTGCAACGAGATGGTGTGTTTCATATTTCAATATTGATTCGATATTGTGCTGCCTTGCCTCCGTCCGTCAGATTTCAGAACTTCATTCAGTACTTCGAAGCTTTGTTGATCTTTCTTCATCAATCGCAAACCTGCTTTCAGCAGAGTTCCCCAACCAACTCTCAATTTTTTTTGGAGAGCCCAGCTTTCGAGTTCATCGAGTAAGACGACGTCTCTTTCATTGAGGCGCACCCCCAAATTCTTTATCTTGGGGCGTTTAATCGCCGGGCTTTGCACTACAATATCGGCTTCGACTGGACGCGGACGGGTTGCCAAGCCTGAGCCTAATGCAGCGATTCTCGATGTAAGATCAGACTGCGTCTTTTTCATTTATTCTTTTTTGTGAAGCGATGTTGAGAATTTCAATCAGCACTTGTTGGAGTTCCATGCTGCCTGGTCCATTGGCCACCCAACTTTGGCAGACGCATTGCTCGAAAACTTGACGCGAATGCACTCTCGTATTTGCAACTGTAACCCCCAAAGCCCCAGACCACTCTTCCGCAGCCCGCGCAGTGATCGTCCCTCCGCGTATTCGATTCAGAACCAGGAGGCATGGAGCGCGAGTCAGTTCTTTGACCACCGCGATGGTGCGCTTGGTGGGTTCGATGTCTTGCGGTGACGAGCCACATGGAATCAGCACGACATCCGCTGCTTGAATCGCCATTTGAGTGGCGACGGCATGCAAATTGCCCGGAGTATCGGCAATCACGAATGGCGCATCGAAACTGCGCGGATCTCCACCCCGCTGGACCTGGATGGGCAGTCCACCCAAGTCAGACCATGTGGCGGCCGATTCCTGTGGATCAAGGTCGAGCACCATCACCTTTTGGCGTGTGGTCTCTGCCAGCAGACAGGCCAGATTCACGCCAAGAGTTGTTTTCCCGACGCCACCCTTTTGATTGGCTAGAGTCAGAATCATAGCGAAATATCACAATATCGAAGTATTGAAACTCTACTGTGCTGCATTCCCGGCATCGTCTTGGGAGTGCGGCTCATTTTCGGTCCATCCAGCGGCGATTGCGGCTTGTTTCGGCTCATAGCGGATCACTTTCGGTTCATAATTTTCGGGCGAATCGGAGTTTTCTCCTCCTGATCGAACTCGTACCAACTGTTTCGAGATTTCCCTCGTCTGACCAAAACACCGAATTTGACCAATCTCGCAAGCTGGCGCTTGGCAGTGGATGCCGGCGTTTGAGCAACGGCTTCGTATTCACGCCGGGTGATGCGCTCCACGACTGCCAAATGACGAATAGCGCGCATTTGACCGCCATTGAGGCTGGCGCGACGAAGCCTGTTTTTTACCGGCGCAGGCAGATCAGCCAGAAAGAATGGGATAGCAATTTTATCGAATGGAAACTTTGCTTTAGAAGCCTGTTGGGTCCGTTCTTCGAGCAATAGCGCGCGCGCAGCAGTCACAATGCGTGGAAATCCTCCATAGTCTGGAGAATAGATAATATTGAATCCCATTTCCAAAATTTCGATGACGACCTGGTTTTGTGAATAGCCGAGCAAAGTTGCGATTTGAGAAATTTTGCTTTGAATTGTCTCAGGTAGCTTTGTCGAAAAGGGGAGCAGTTTTGTCATGCGGTACAAAAACACTAAAAGCCCCATCGGTTTGTGTCCGTAATTGCCTGGTAGTTCCCGGTAGGGCCTGGAACTGCCAAATTGTTGAACAACGCCCTTGTTCCTATGGGACCTTAATTCTAAAGAAACGAATAGACCGCAACCTGCACCGCGAAGGACAAGCTCAAGATTTCTTTATCATGACAATAAAGCTGAAGGCAGAATACCTCGAAGATTTAGAGGTGAAGGCCAAGGTTGCTGAGCTTGCTGCAAAACTCACCTCGCTCAAGCCATACGAGGCTGCCTGCTACATGAATATTGGAGAATCCACCCTCTGGAGGCTCATCGCAGACGGCACGATTGCCTCATGCAAAGACAACGGGAACGTCAGGATTCTTCGCAGCGATATCGATGCTTATTGGAGCAACCGGAGGCGGAGTGCTCGCGCCTAAATTGATTTTAACCTTCGGGGCCTCACTCGCAAAATGCTTCCGCTTCAAATGATTCCCGTAGAGCCGCAATACCAGAATGCCATTATCGACATGCCCCAGCCATCCCGCAATCGTGGAAGGAGTGATTCCCTGTTCCAAACACTGAGTCGCAAAATAATGTCTGCA
>JABDCI010000001.1:25960-45372 GCA_013288215.1 Verrucomicrobiota bacterium
ACCAGAATGCCATTATCGACATGCCCCAGCCATCCCGCAATCGTGGAAGGAGTGATTCCCTGTTCCAAACACTGAGTCGCAAAATAATGTCTGCAACTGTGAAACGAGAAGGGCTTTACCTTGGTTGCTTCAAACGCGATGTTCAGAATCGTTTTGGGCAGGTAAGAATCCAAAGAATTACCCTTTCGCCCCGTTCGAAAGGTTCCAGGAAAAAGAAGTCCGCTCGGTTTACGGCGGACTTGAAGGAATTGCCGCAAGCCGTCAAAAAGATCCACGATGCGAGCTTTGTTCCCCTTTTCGGTGACTGTCATCGTACCCTTCTCGAAATTGATGTCTTCCCAAGAGACCGTTTGGGCTCCCTGCGTTCTACAGCCGCTCAAACAGAGAAACTCGATAAAGTCAGCTGCCTTATTTCCCGCGTCCTTGAAATGGGGTTGATAATTCCTGAGAAATTCCAGGATTTTCTTAATTTCCTCGGGCTCAGGGACTCGGATTGTTTTGGCCTTGTGCTTGTAGGGTTTGATTTCTTCGACAGGATTATCCCATCTCCATCCTCGATCCTTTGCAACCGTGAAGAGTCTGCGCAGATGAGTCATGTCAACCTGGGCGGTGCGTCCCGAACGTTTAAGTTGTCGTTCATCCAGGTATTCCTTGATGGCTTGGGGCCGAACCTGGTTGATTTTAACCGTTCCCAAAGGAGATTCGGACACCCGATCAAGATGCCACTTGATGCCGTTGTAGGTCATCATGCTCATTTTCTTTGCATCCGCCTGCCTCTTTGCCATTTCGAGAACCTGCACAATCGCAGTTGCCACGATAGGGACCTCGCGGGCCCTAGGATTGATATTGGCGGCCCCGAGCTTGATGCGGAGAATGTTCAACCGGGCATTGGCAATCGACCTGACCGTTGTCTTGAGACTTTGTGTTGTACGCCGCCTATTTTTATTTATAATGGCGTAATACCTACCGGTTTTTTCACGAATGAAGAGATTATCAGCAACGCGCCTGTATTCTTCCATGTTCCATGGAATACCCTCGCGTTCTATCGGCATTCAAGGAAAATCGGCTCAACAAAGGTTACATTCAGAGGTTACACTGGTAAAAATCGACGTTCAGAATTTCGTCGGTTTTCACTCGTAAAATGCGCGCTTAGCTCAGCGGTAGAGCGCTTGCTTCACACGCAAGAAAAAAGCAGTTTTTTTCAGAGTATCGATCTTCTTGCAGAGTCCCGATTTCTCTATTTTCATAGGAGGCCAGCATTGTCGAAAAGCTCCAGCATGAAGGAAAAAGCTTTTGCTGAGACTAAGCATCAGCTCGCTGCCCTCGGTTTCACATGGAATCACTTCGAGCAAGTCAGGTGAATTCTGGTCTTCCAAATGCGACTTGCCTTCCTTTATTTCATTGAGTAAAAATACTCAGTGTATTGAGTAATTTGTATGATACGTCAGACCATTCATAATGAATTGTTGAAACGGCTCAAAGAAAAGCGCCGTTTCGTACAGGTATTAGCCGGTCCCAGGCAAGTCGGCAAGACTACAGTAGTCCAGCAGGTCATAACGGCATCAAAAATACCCGCTCATTACGCTTCCGCTGACGAACCTACCCTACGTGACCGCACATGGCTTGAGCAGCAATGGGACATTGCCCGAATCAAGGCAGGAGAGAGCAAGACCGGCGCATTGCTCGTGTTGGACGAAATCCAAAAAGTTACTGATTGGTCAAGCATGGTAAAACTGCTTTGGGACGAGGATACCCATTCCGGCGTTCACCTGAAAGTGGTTTTGCTAGGTTCATCCCCGTTGCTCATTCAGAGCGGTTTGACTGAAAGTCTGGCAGGACGTTTTGAAGTGATTCCCGCGCCGCACTGGTCGTTCACCGAAATGCGCGAAGCGTTCGGTTGGACTTTAGAGCAATACCTTTTCTATGGCGCATATCCTGGCGCAGCCGACTTAATCCACGACCCGGAAAGGTGGCGGCGTTACATTTTGGATTCGCTGATTGAAACGACCATTTCGCGGGACATCCTGCTTCTGACGCGCGTGGACAAACCAGCGCTGCTGCGCCGCTTGTTTCAACTTGGTTGCGCCTATTCCGGCCAAATCCTCTCGTATCAGAAAATGATCGGCCAGCTTACGGACGCCGGAAACACCACCACACTCGCCCATTATCTGGAATTGCTACAAGGCGCGGGGATGTTGGCGGGATTGACCAAATATTCTCGCGGCCAAGTGCGTCAGCGTGGTTCAAGCCCTAAACTGCAAGTGTTAAACACTGCCTTAATGAGCGCGCAAGATCATCGTTCAATCTCGGAAGCGAGACAGGACGGCGATTATTGGGGGCGATTGGTCGAATCCTGCGTCGGCGCGCACTTGTTCAATTCCACTTTCGGAACGAACATCAGCGTCACCTATTGGCGTGAACGAAACCATGAAGTGGACTTTGTTTTGCAACAGGGCAAGACGACAGTTGCCATTGAAGTGAAAAGTGGAGGCCGCCGCGAAATGCTTCCCGGTATGGATGCTTTTGTCAGGCAATTCAAACCCAAGCGACAATTGCTTGTAGGCGGACAGGGTATCGCGTTGGAAGAATTCCTTTCCAAACCGGCGGCTCATTGGCTGCATTGAAGCATTTGATCATGTCTATTTTTTTCCAATGTCCTAACTACCAGATCGTGAGACCAGCGTAAGATAGAAATTGAGTAACACTCCAAAGATGGAGGAGTGTTACAAATGGAAGAGCAACAAGAAGTTGGGAAGAAGCAGGAACGTCGTAGCCGTCGGGTTGAAAGGAAACGCTACAGCTTTGTGGAGAAGCGCAAGGCGATATGGTATGTGCGATGCAGAGAGCAAGCATCGAGATTCCCACAATGAACGGGGCGGATGAATGGATGCATCATGAAGTCCTGGTTGCGCACGAAGCGGCTGGTTGTTCCGTTGGGGAGCAACCAGCCCGTCAGGATGCAGCTAGTGCGCCTGTAACTTCGGCAACAGCCGTTCCGCCAGTTCCGTCGCCGCATTTTGCAGGGCTGTTTTCGCCGAGGTCTGCTCGGTGATGTCGACCGCCACGCTCGTCTGACGGTCCACGGTCAGAAGTTCGCCGCCGCTTTTTTGGACTTTCACCTCCACGCGCGCCTTGCAGGAAACCAGATTGCCCTTTCTCATACCAAAGGCACTGAAGGCGTCACCTGTGATTTCAAGATCCGGCTTTTGGGTGGATTTCGAATCGACGAGAGTGAATCCGCATTGCTGTAGGATTTTCCCCAATTCGGTTTCCGCGGCGGGATCGATCACGGGCGCTCCAAAATGCTGCTCATTGATCCGGACGGCGACCGAGGGAAGCGGGCCGGACTTGAGCGATTTTTTGATCTTCTCGACGCGTTCCTCAAACGTTTCGACCTTGGCCACCAGCGTCTCACCCTTGCCGGCGACGGTCGCGGCGATCTTCTTTGCAAGCTCGGCGGAGAGATCGTCGATAGACGTGGCCACAGGGCCTTTCACCATCTCACCGTAAACCCGGCTGGTTTCCGTGCCGATGACTTTCGCAACGATGAACATTTCCTTGTCCACCTTGAAGACGCGTCCGGTGACGAGCACCTTGGCGCCGGTCAGCTGGCCGATCTTGGTCGCGCTTTCCGGTGTGACGTTGCCCGACAAGCCTATCTCATGTTCGTTCAGAACTTTTTCCAGTTCGGTGCGTTCTACGGTCATCAACTGCGGTTCCGCCGACAGATGCGCGTTGATCAACGTGGCGACCTTGGGGCCGAGGCCCTGCACCGCCTCGTCCTTCGACTCGAAGTCGAAGATGGCGACGGTGAGGACGTCTGGTGCGGCGTGGACGATGTTGCTGAGGGCAATGAGGAATGTGAGAATCAGGGTTTGTTTTTTCATAAAGAATTTCAAGGGTCCGGGGTTGTGAAAGGGAGGGCAAGTTCCGTCCGTCGCAGTGCGAAGCGGCAGAGCCCGATCAGGTTCATTTGGGATTGTGGATTTTCTGCAAGATGCTCCGTGAGCCGAGATTGGGCGATGATCACCAGACCATTTCCTACGGTCACAGGATAAAAGGAGGGTTTGAGATCCTCTTCATTTCCCGGGGGTTGGATATAGACCACGGCAGTGCCAGCACCGGCCATGGTCCGGATCCGCCCGCCGAGGCCGTTCTTCATGGATTCGGAGGAAGCGAATGGGCCGAGAATCGCCAGCTTGCCGTGGTAATTGGAGATGTCGCTCTCCTCCAAATCGACAAATTCGAGCGAAATTTCCTTGAGCAAGGGTTTGAGTTGGTTGTCTGGGTCGAGGAGGCCCAGAGGCTCATCCTGCGCGAGGGATCTCAATTCCTTCAGCAGGTTTTGCGGGTAAACGCACACCTCGGTCGTGCCGTGTACGGTGTTGGTTCCTTCTAACCATTGGACAACAAAATGTGTCTCTGCGTTGACGGATGGAAAAGTCAGAAGGGCTGATTCGATCACGGTCTGGCCGGGCAGAAGCTGAAGATGTTTCCATGAAGTTTCGCTGAGGCGAACAGCGGTCGTTGTGCTTGTTTGATAAATGCGGGTGCGTGCCTCTGTATTCACTGTCTGGTTTCCTGGGTTAGTCACGACGATATGGATCTCCCGCTTTTCACCGGCAAAGATGCTCGGGGTCTCTTTTTCAGGCAACACTTTCCATTCCGCATGGGCCTTGATGGAGCCTGAAAAAAGGAAGATGCCGAATATTTGAAGCCCAATGATCGTTGGAGTTTTCATCACGGATTTTTCTGTTCCTTCGGATTTACGGCCTGATTTTTCCAAAAAGATTCGATGCCGGCTTGGAAGTTCTTCTGCGCCGCGGAGTTTTTCTTGAGACGGAGATCGAGCAAGTTCCCTTCATAAAAAAATTGGGTTTTTGACCGGACATGGATGCGTGAATAAAAACGGAGAAGATTTTGGATTTCATCCTTATTCAATAGGTCATCATGGTTATCGTCGAAGTCCTTCCAATCGCCCGGAAAGCTAAAAGTGGTTCGACGGTTTGTCGCTTTCGAGTTCGTGATCTCGGTTGCATCGACCTGACCATCGTGATTGAAATCAAAATCGCTCAGAATTTCGTCGGCGAGCAATCCCAAGGTTATTTCAAAAGCTGCGTTTTCCCGGGGTTCAAGAATTCCGTTTCGATTCGCGTCGAAAAAAACAAGTTCTTCCAGGTCGATCTGGCCGTTCTGATTCTCGTCGATCGCCGCCAGTTGCGACGCGAGAAAAGCAGGGTCGTCGATGGCTGCTTCCTTTTCTTCCGGTTCGAGGGTTCCGTTGTGGTTGAAATCGAAACGGGCGAGGGCGGCCTTGAATTTTTGCCCGGCATCATCAACTTTTTCCAGGCTTCCCCATCGCAGGATTCGTTCCTGTTGTTCAAAAACTGCTTGGAGTTCCTTCTTAGAGGCAATCCAGAAGCCAATTCTTGCGGACGTTGCAACGAGATTGGGTGTTGAGGCATATCCTATGATGAGAAAGTCGCCGACAAAATCCAGCCAAAGCCCCGCGGGGATTCCGCCGCGCTTCCATCCAACCTCAAGGCTGGGGACGGGACCTTGTGCGACGTCAAACTTCAAGGGGACCACCACGCGATGATAAGAGCGGTCGAGACGGATCAATTCTGCATGTCGCCCGTCTTTTTCCTCGACCGTCCATCCCATGGATTGGTTCGTCACTGAGCAATGTTCGGCATAGAAAAAGAAGTAGGGTTCAGCAGGGATGCATGGAGTCTGGCAGAGTGTGTGGGGGACTTCAGGGGAGCCGACGGGCTGATCTTCTTCGCGCACGCGGAGTTCATCTTTGTTCTGGTCGCGGCGCAAGAGCGAGAGGGCTGGTGGGCGTCTCCAGTCCATTCTTGTTGGAGATTGTGCGGAATAGACAACGCCGTCTTCGAAAATCTCAGGGGGTCTGTTCATTTTTGCTGGAACGACCAGGGACCATGCATGGCCGTCCCACCCGTAAATTTGATACTCAAAATTTCGAGTTGCGATGCAGGCTCGCAGGGTGTGGTTCGTTCCTGGAAACAAACGAACCTCTCCATAATTGGAAATTTCATCGAGCGGAGATACCGCTGGCCGGCGGCGTGCGCTGGCAAGAATGGACGTACGGGTTCCGCCGTCCATAATTTCCACGATGCTCTCAGCGGAGGCCGAATACAAATGTCCATCTACAACAAATAAGCGGGCGCCATTCAAACCGGGCACGGCGACATTCCTCCATGGTCCCGTTTTCAGATCATAGAGGGCCAAGCCATCCGCCTGGCTCAGGAAAACCGTGCCGTTCAGGATTTCGAAGTCGTTGTAGGAAGTTGTGGGTAAGGGAAGTGCCTGCCATTGATCGGACTGAGGATCCCAAGCCATCAGAGCGGCCTTTTCGGTCAGGTAACCTCCGTTTTTGTCCAAAGGGGTGTAATGGACATCGATCCAATACCGTCCCTCACGATAGAGGCGTTTTCCGGGTTTGAGCCCGATGGATTTTTCAGAAAGGAGTGAACCGGAAAGCTCCATGAAGCGTGTGATGAGAAAGGGCGCGGCTTCCGCCTTCTTCGGTTCCGGGATGGAAGGTTTGGGAGGAGGCGAGAAAACGGCCACTGGTTTGGATTGTGGATTCAGCGCACTCTTCACCTGCACCTCAAGATATCCGATCCAGCTCGCCGCAGCTTGCGTTTCAATCTTGGCGTGGGGGTTTTTATTTTGAGCCTGCGCAACGAGGTTTGATTGATAGGCGGCCAGGAGTGGTTGAATCTCAATCGCTTGTTCACGGGTAAATTTCGATTGCGCATATTGCATGAAATTTTTAAAATCAAAGGGGGTATTATTTCGTAAACATTCCTTCAATTGTTCATATTGAGAACGGCGCGTGGTAACATCCCAATAATTGCGGCGCATTTCCGCCAATTTGGGGAGAAAATCACGATAATATTCGTGTTCCAATTTTTCCTTCGTAGGATTCACCCGATTGGGCAAAAGATGTGTCACCAGATCACCGATTTGCCAGTCTGATGAAAGTAGGTCCACGTTGTTTGAAACGATGGTTTCACGGTTTGTCAGAATGGTCTCGAACAGGGTGTGGAGAGATGTTTCGGCGTCCTTTTCATTTCGCGCGTCGGCGACGTCGAGTGCTTCTCCCTCCATGCGTACGAGAAGATTGGTGGAGGCATGGAGCTCTCCCAGAAAGGTCTTCCAAAGGGACGGATTGCGGACTCGGTCTCCCTGACTCCATGATGCCAGCCTGGGTTCCTGCAGCGGGCGATTCCAAAGGTACTGATGGACGTAGCAGAAGACGGGGCTCTCCATCAATTCACGATAGAGGGCGATCGCGTCCTCGGGTTTTTCCTGCCAGAAGCATCCGAACTCCGTTTCACATCGCCAGATATTGGGCGCTTCGCCGATGGTATGATAAAGCTCGCCCGCTGTGGCGATCCGATCGCCCACATGATAACTCGCGTAGATGGAAGGCGCCTTCGAGAGCCAACCCGCGACGGAACGCGCCAGCAAGCGCAATTCAGGCGTTTTTTCTATGAGATTCGGATCTGAAGATGGAACAAAATGCACGTGCACGAGCACTCGTGAGGCGGTGTTTAGGAGATCGATCCCCAGCTCGTACCAAGGTGAGGTGATCTGCAAGGTGTCAGCCGAAAGGGTGCGGCTGAATTCTTCGTATAACTCCAGAGCATGAAGCGCGGTCTCGATTTCCTTCGGCTCGGGCGGGCGTTTCGCACGGACGTAATGGATGTCGGTGGAATTTCCGAAATCGTAGATGTCAGTGGTCAAACCGTAACTGTGAGGCAACGATCGGATTGTCGCAGCGACTTCTTTGGGATCGTTCCCTATGTCGGCAAATCCATTTTCAAAAATTCCCGAATCGTTCATCAGATCTGCCAGATATGATTTCACGCGCACGAGGGCGCCATCCATGTCCCGTTTTCCGAGCGCCCACGCGGCTTCGGACGCGACCTGGGCTTCCTGGGGCAGTTTCCATCTGAGAGCCCATTGGGCCTCAGAATAAAACTGCGCCGCTTCTTCGGCGGGTTTCCATTCGGGTGTGGAGCTTTGTCGGTGCAGCGTGGCCAGGACCTGCCGGGAGAGCTGTTCGACGAGGGCGGGCAGGTCGTCGCGTTTTCCGCTGACCTCGATGGGGATGGGCGTCCCGCCCTGGGGGGGTGACAGCCGCGCACTCAGCGTCATGGTTTCTTTCGAATAACCGTCGCGATCGATCACGCCTTCGAGAAGGTAGCTGCCGTTCCAAAAGGAGGCGTTTTCAAGCCCGTTGAGCCTGGCTTCCTCGCTGAGGAGATCCATCCTTCTCCGTTCCAATACAAAAAGTTCGCGTTCGCGCGCGAGCCTTTCGATGGTCAGCAGCGTCAGTTCTCGCTCGGTTTCCTGCGAGGTGGCGGAACGTTGCGCGGCGCGAAGATTGATCATGGATATGGGGATGGCGTCTTTGACCAGGACGCTCAGCTTGGGTAGGAGCGGATCCAGGTGGTTCGCCATGCCCCTAGCCCAGTCCGCGGGGTCGTTGATCGGCATGGGCGAACGCGAGGCATCGAGGAGCACACCGGGTTTTACCGCGATTAGGTGCGCTTGGAGAAATTGATTGGTGCCTTCCTGTATGTGGGAGAGCAGAAGCAATCCGTCGGCGCCGAGGATTTGTCCCAGCTTCAGGCGGTCTTTGTTCGACGCGGAAAGTTTTTGTTCCCGGTAAACCCGTTCAATTTCGCTGCGTTCCAACAATTGGAGGTTCTTTTTTTGGGAGAGTTCGACAGCGAGCAGATCTGCAGTGGTTTGTACCGCTGGATCCTGGGCAATCAGTGCCAGGCGTACGGAACTCACTGGGAGCGAAGTCTCTCCTCGAAGCGAGGCCGCCATCGTCAGAGTCAGGATAAAAAACCAGATCTTCACGCAAATATGATTCAAAGAGTGTCGTTCAAGGTTCGGGCACGGATGCGCCAGTGTTCGGCCGCGCGGTCCGGTTCTTCGCTTGTCCAGAACATGCGAGTACCTACCACCATCACGTTTCCGTTCCTGCCCGCGAGGATTTCGACGGGCTGGCCGTCGAACTGCAGTTGCTGTCCGCTGAAGGTGACTGCGGTGAAGCAATTCCCATGGCTGCTGCATGCCCTGACCCAGATCGGCGTGGAAGCCGGCACATTGGGCTGGTCGGAAAGCACCAGATGAATGCCTTTTTCATCCTGGATGATGGCCTGGACGCGATTTGGGAAAAGAGCCATCACTTCGCGGACGACCTTTTTATCCTCAAGCCCCGTCATTTGATCCGGATGGCTTCGGCCCTGCCAAAGGCCGACTCCAAATCCAAAAATAAGACAGGCAAGGGCAAAGCCATAGCTCCAGGAGAGGCGGGGCAGGCGCCATGCCGCAGGACGACGGATTTTGGAGGGCCGGGGCAGGAGGGTTGCGACGCGTCCGGGGAAATCCTTCCAATAAGATTCCGGTCGCGGCGGCATGGGAACGGATTTGAGAAGGTTGTTCAGTTCGGAGTCATTCATTTTTTCCTCCTTTTCCAAGAAGTTGTTTTAATTTTTTCCGAGCCGCAAAGATGCGCCAGGAGACCGTGGTTTCGCTGCATCCCAGGATTTGCGCTGCTTCGGCGTGGTTGAGGCCGTCGTAAACGGTGAGGATGATGGCGGCGCGCTGTTTGGGCGGCAATTTCATCAGCGCTTGCTGGACCGGATGCTCCGATTCGTCGCATTTCGTCGCTAGGCGCGAGAGGTCCAATTCAGCGGACTTCGCCCATGTGTCGTGGATTTGGCTTCGGCGGCTTTCGCGCTGACGCCAGTTAAGACAGGTGTTTACGCCGATGCGATAAAGCCACGAGGAGAATTTAGCCGTTCCGCGATAAGACTGAATCTGCTGATAAGCGCGGATGAATGTTTCCTGTGCGAGGTCCTCCGCGTCAGCAAGCGATCCCGTCATCCGGAAGGTGAGGGAATGGATCATGTGTTGATGGGCGCGTATCAGCGATTCAAAGGCCGCATGGTCTCCATTCTGGCTCTGCAAAACCCAATGCTTGTTTTCGTCGGGGAGGGCCATGCGGGTCGTTTTAATCCATAAGACAATTGGAATCGACAAAACCTTTGAAGTTTTGTGATTCTTTTCGCGTCGGATTTGTTTCGGATCGTCCCTTAAGGTTTGTGCAAAGCCCCCCAAATTTTTCAAAGGATCTTTCAAGGCGTGCTGTCTTATGGAGCAAACCTATGCGCGATCACTTGCGGTGACTTCGCTTTTCTGGGCCAGTTTACGGCTCACTTCGGCTCACTTTTTCAAGGTTACGGCTCATTTCGGCTCATAGAGGGTCGCTTTCGGCTCATTATTTTCGTTGGAATGGATTTTTTCCTTCACTTACGAGCTCATACCAACTGTCCCGAGACTTCCCCTTTTTTACCAGGATTCCGAATTTGACCAGCTTCGCGAGCTGACGTTTTGCAGTGGACGGCGGAGTTTGGGTCAGCGCCTCATATTCGCGGCGCATCATGCTTTCCGAAATAGTCAGGCGACGGATCGCTCGCATCTGTTTGCCATTTAACCCAACAGCTTGAAGCTTTGACTTCAGCCAGAGTGGCAGTGTTTCACCCATCATAGAAGTCCCATTATCGAGAGGAGACTTCGACCCCGAGGCCCTTGTCGTTCTTGCTTCAAGCAAGACTGCACGGGCAATGGTCACAATGCGCGGGAACCCTCCATAATCCGGGGAGAAGATCATGTTGAATCCCATCTCTAAAATCTCGTTAACAACGTGATTTTGCGAACAGCCAAGGAGTTTCGAGACTTCGGTGATTCGGTTCTGAATGTGTTCAGGTAATTTCGTGGAGAACGGGAATAGTTTATTCACCCGCAGACCCTAGGAACCTCCGCCGCTTGTGTCCTTGTTTGGCTGGTAGTTCCCGGTAGTGCCAGGAACTACCAAAACGTTTCACAACGCCCTTGATCTATTCGGCGCACGAAGCGTAAGAGTTGAGCGCCCGCAAAATGTTTATGCCACTACCAGAAAAATCCATCGAGGATGTGAGGCCGATCAAGATGCGCCAAACAAGCTTCACTGAGATCAGGTGAATGTGAAACGGATGAAAGCTTCAAAAACACCGAAGGCTGTGGATTTAGAAAAATTAGAAGCGAGGGCGAAGGTGAGCGAGATGGCGGCAAAATTAACATGGCTCAAGCCATACGAGGCCTCTTGCTACATGAATATTGGAGAATCCACCCTCTGGAGGCTCATCGCAGACGGTACAATTCCCTCATGCAAGGATAACGGAAACGTCAGGATTCTTCGCAGCGATATCGACGCTTATTGGAGCAACCGGAGGCGGAGTGCTCTCGCCTAAATTGATTTTAACCTTCGGGGCCTCACTCGCAAAATGCTTCCGCTTCAAATGATTCCCGTAGAGTCGCAAGACCAGAATGCCATTATCGACATGCCCCAGCCATCCCGCAATCGTGGAAGGAGTGATTCCCTGTTCCAAACACTGAGTCGCAAAATAATGTCTGCAACTGTGAAACGAGAAGGGCTTTACCTTGGTTGCTTCAAACGCGATGTTCAGAATCGTTTTGGGCAGGTAAGAATCCAAAGAATTACCCTTTCGCCCCGTTCGAAAGGTTCCAGGAAAAAGAAGTCCGCTCGGTTTACGGCGGACTTGAAGGAATTGCCGCAAGCCGTCAAAAAGATCCACGATGCGAGCTTTGTTCCCCTTTTCGGTGACTGTCATCGTACCCTTCTCGAAATTGATGTCTTCCCAAGAGACCGTTTGGGCTCCCTGCGTTCTACAGCCGCTCAAACAGAGAAACTCGATAAAGTCAGCTGCCTTATTTCCCGCGTCCTTGAAATGGGGTTGATAATTCCTGAGAAATTCCAGGATTTTCTTAATTTCCTCGGGCTCAGGGACTCGGATTGTTTTGGCCTTGTGCTTGTAGGGTTTGATTTCTTCGACAGGATTATCCCATCTCCATCCTCGATCCTTTGCAACCGTGAAGAGTCTGCGCAGATGAGTCATGTCAACCTGGGCGGTGCGTCCCGAACGTTTAAGTTGTCGTTCATCCAGGTATTCCTTGATGGCCTGTGGTCGAACCTGGTTGATTTTAACCGTTCCCAAAGGAGATTCGGACACCCGATCAAGATGCCATTTGATGCCGTTGTAGGTCATCATGCTCATTTTCTTTGCATCCGCCTGCCTCTTTGCCATTTCGAGAACCTCCACAATCGCAGCTGCCACGACAGGAATCTCGCGGGCCCTAGGATTGATATTGGCGGCCCCGAGCTTAATGCGGAGATTGTTCAACCGGGCATTGGCAATCGACCTGACCGTTGTCTTGAGACTTTGTGTTGTACGCCGCCTATTTTTATTTATAATGGCGTAATACCTGCCGGTTTTTTCACGAATGAAGAGATTATCAGCAACGCGCCTGTATTCTTCCATGCTCCATGGAATACCCTCGCGTTCTATCGGCATTCAAGGAAAATCGTTTCAAAAAAGGTTATATTCAGAGGTTACACTGGTAAAAATCGACGTTCAGTTTTTCGTCATTTTTCACTCGTAAAATGCGCGCTTAGCTCAGCGGTAGAGCGCTTGCTTCACACGCAAGAAGTCACAGGTTCGAACCCTGTAGCGCGCACCATCTAGGCTCTTCGGCTCTTCATCATAAACAGGGGCAAAGCCGTTTTCAGATGCTTTTCACGAAAAGGCACGTTTTATGCCTTGGCCTCTTTTTTATCAGTTCTTTGCGTGAGAGCAGAATTTCAAAAACGAAGGCGAACTTTGACAATAATGCGTGCACCGCGAAAATTTTGCACCCCACTTTGCTTTTTCACAGAAAAGCATACTGTTTTGAATATTTACCATGAGCCATCTTTTTTGCATAAAGCGTTGGAATAGATGTATTTCACAATATTCGTTCGATGTTTTTTTACCGTTTGATTGATTCCTATATCTTGGCATTTCGTTTGCTTACAGGTTGATGCTCTTTTTAGTAAGATATTCACAAGATTTTGGAACGCTGTGTTCAGCAAACAAAGAGTATGAATTTTCATTTGAACCAAAAATCATTTTCCGAACTAGCGAACTTTTTTTCCATTTTGGCTAAAGACGAATAGAAAGAGTGAATTAGATTTTTGCATCACAAGATTTTTCACAACGTATTTATTTTAGGGTGAGATCACTCTCCTATATCTTCCAAAGTCAGCGAAATAATTTTGTGAATAAAACCCCCATCCTTTTTCTTCTCACTACATTTGGTTTGTGGTTGCTCCTATTGAGTAGTGCAATCAACACATGGGCACAATCATCGGGTCCTGTCATTTCTTCCACAACAGGAACTCTTTCTGATAAAAGCACGGTGACCATTTGGGGGTCTGGTTTTGGAGTGAAGTCTCCAGCGGCACCTTATCTTTGGGCGGATTTTGAAGGAGGAAATTTAAATCCGAGTCCATTGGGACTACAGACCAACTGGGTGAATCAAAACCTCGTGTTAAATTCTGGCGGATCGTTTCAACACGGGAATTCTCAATATAATGTGGTAGGGACTTGGAATCGAACGAAGATCGATTCTAATAATCCAAATGGTTTGGAGAGCTTTGGTTTTGGCATTGTGAATCCAACTCCTTTCTCTCTGCTCTATTGCTATGGCAAAAGACTTTACACCTTCCCACCTACTGCGAATCAAAAGATGTGGCGTCTTTGGCCAGCTCCCTCTGATCCTACTCAAGTAAACGATTTTGTGTCCATATACCAGGGCAGCCAGATTGATGCCTACAATGAGAATGACAATAGCAATCCTGGCAGATATGCATCGGGGACAACATACACTACCAACACCTGGTTGCTAGAGGAGTTTATATGGCAGAATAGTGGTGGGACCGGGCTCGAATACAATCACCAGACGTCTAATGGCGTTGTCAATGATGGGACAGGTATCTTTGAATATATCCGAAATGGAAAAATCATGTTCCACAACGAGTCCATCAATAATCACGGGCTTGTGCAAAGCGACCTGAGAATCTGGGACAATTATACGGATAATGCGAATGGTGGAGCGGATTTGCCAGCGGATGGCTCTCAAGTCTATATGGACGATCTTTATGTGGACACCACTTATGCGCGGGTGATGATTGGCGATCAGCCAACTTTAGCAGCATCCACACACCGAGAAATTCAGATTCCGACCGCATGGGCGGATGGATCGGTGACAGCTCAATTCAATCAGGGAAGTTTTTCTGTCGGTCAGCAAGTTTATCTTTTTGTGGTGGATGCCAATAACAACAGTAGCAGTGGCTCCCCCATTATTATCGTTGGATCGGGATCAACAGGATCAGGATCGGATACGACAGCGCCTTCAGTTCCGAGTGGTTTGACGGCAATGGTGGCGTCGAGCAGCCAGATCAATCTGTCATGGACCGCCTCAACAGATAACGTGGGCGTGGCAGGGTACAAAATATTTCAGAGTGGGGCACAAATTGGGACCACTGGAACGGCCACGTTTTCGGTTACGAATTTGACGGCTTCCACATCGTATAGTTTCACTGTCAGTGCCTATGATGCGGCGGGAAATAATTCTGCTCAATCGAGTTCAACCAGCGCCACAACTCAGGCAGTTTCAGACACCCAGGCACCGACCGTTCCCGCCAATCTTTCAGCAACCGCCATCTCTTCGTCTCAAATCAACCTGAGCTGGACCGCTTCGACGGATAATGTGGGCGTGGCAGGGTACAAAATATTTCAGAGTGGGGCACAAATCGGGACCACTGGAACGGCCACGTTTTCGGTTACGAATTTGACGGCTTCCACATCGTATAGTTTCACTGTCAGTGCCTATGATGCGGCGGGAAATAATTCTGCTCAATCGAGTTCAACCAGCGCCACAACTCAAGCTCCTACGGATACGACGCCGCCCAGCGTCCCTTCCGGATTGGCAGCGGTGACGATTTCTCCATCGCAAGTCAACCTTTCATGGACCGCATCTACGGACAACGTAGGAGTTACTGGTTACACTATTTTTCGGAACGGCTCCAAGATCGGCACGTCAATAAACTTGGTTTATTCTGACACAAACAATCTATCGGCTGCCACGGCTTATAATTACAGCGTAGCTGCTTATGATGCGGCCAATAATATATCAGCGCAATCAACTCCGGTGGCCACGACGACAGCCCCCGCGTTGGGCCCCCTCATAGCTTCCATTGGAGGAACGATTTCCGACACGAACAGTGTGGTCGTTTCCGGTTCGGGCTTTGGAATCAAGTCCCCGGTCGCTCCGATCATCTGGGCGGATTTCGAAAATGGATCGATTAATCCGAGTTCATTTGGCCAAATGAATGCGTGGAGCGTTAATAGCAATCTTGTCGTCACCAATGCGAACCAGGCTGCCGGTTCGCACTATTGTGTCGTGGGAACCTGGAATGCCCCCGCAGGGCTGAATAATTTTTCATTCCGCATCGACAAGCCAGAAACTTCTCCCTGGAGCAGAATCTATCACTATCAGAAACGCTACTTTACCTATCCCCCTTCGGGAAATCAGAAATTTTGGCGTTTGTGGCCGTCAAGTGGGTTTAATGACTTTTTGGCCATCTATCATAATAATCCAGCTCAAAATGACGTCGTCACATTGGCTTATGGTGAAACTGACACCACTAATCCTGACCGGTGGCAGGGGACGTTTTATCAGAGTGGGACTTGGTTGACAGAAGAGTTCCGATGGCAATATTCCGGTGGTTCCGGAAAATATCGGGATGGAACCCCGTCCAATTACTCGGGGTTGTGGGACTATGTACGCGACGGTTCGATGATTCAACATATGGAGTCTTGTAACAACAGTCCTAATAACCAAACCCAGCTCCGAACGGACAATTACAATGATCCCGGTGAACTTCCCCCCTCGGTTGGTTCCCAGGTATATATGGATGATATCTACATCGATGACACCTATGCCCGCGTGATGGCCGGGGATCAGCCTACCTTAGCGGCATCGACGCATCGTGAGATTCAGATTCCGACAGCTTGGGCGGACGGTTCAGTGACGATCCGTTTCCATCAGGGAGGTTTCACGAGCGGTCAAACCGTTTATCTCTTTGTGTTCGACACCTTTAATCGCGTGAGCAATGGCATGCCCATCACGATTGGATCTGGAACGGTTAATAATCCTCCTCCTGTGACTCCGCCATCGGTTACGAGCTTAGCAACCGCAAGTGGCACCGTGGGGATAGCTTTCTCTTATGCCATCACTGCCAATAATAGTCCGACAAGCTTCAATGCGACAGGATTGCCTGCGGGACTTTCGGTCAACACCAATACCGGAGTGATCTCTGGAACGCCTACCAGTGCTGGGACATCCTCCGTGACCTTAAGCGCGACGAATGCCGGAGGCACAGGCACCCAAACCTTGACCCTGACGGTCAATCCACAGTCTCCTGCCATTACGAGCTTAGCAACCGCAAGTGGCACCGTGGGGATAGCTTTCTCTTATACCATCACTGCCAATAATAGTCCGACAAGCTTCAATGCGACAGGATTGCCTGCGGGACTTTCGGTCAACACCAATACCGGAGTGATCTCTGGAACGCCTACCAGTGCTGGGACATCCTCCGTGACCTTAAGCGCGACGAATGCCGGAGGCACAGGCACCCAAACCTTGACCCTGACGGTCAATCCACAGTCTCCTGCCATTACGAGCTTAGCAACCGCAAGTGGCACCGTGGGGATAGCTTTCTCTTATACCATCACTGCCAATAATAGTCCGACAAGCTTCAATGCGACAGGATTGCCTGCGGGACTTTCGGTCAACACCAATACCGGAGTGATCTCTGGAACGCCTACCAGTGCTGGGACATCCTCCGTGACCTTAAGCGCGACGAATGCCGGAGGCACAGGCACCCAAACCTTGACCCTGACAGTCAGCGCTCTATTGCCACCTGATATCACAAGCGGCTTGATTGGCTACTGGAAATTTGATGAAGGAAGCGGAACGGTAGCGAAGGATTCCTCGGGAAATCATTTTGACGGCACGCTGACGAACATGGATCCAACCACGAGCTGGGTGGCTGGCAGAAGTGGGAGCGCATTGCAATTCAATGGTGTAAACAATGGTGTGATCATCCCGGATTCTGTCGCTCTTCGGTTGGGCACCAACGGGACGCTTTCTGCCTGGGTTTATCAGACCAGCCCGTCTCCTTCAGGAGGCATCATTCACAAGGGTTCACAGTCCAGCTTTGCAGATGAAGCTTATTCACTCCAATGCGACCGGACGGGTCAAATCATGTGGAGTTATGTCAATGGTTCCACGGGAAACAATTTGCTGGCGGACAACAGTGCATTTCCTTTTGGCGGATGGCATCTGCTTACAGCGACGTGGAACGCGGGCTCCATGAGCCTTTTTGTCGATGGTGTACAAAAGACCACGGTTTCCAATACGATCGTTCCTCTTAATGCAAGCGGAACACTGCAAATCGGATGTCAGATTGCAGGAGGAGGCTATTCGTTCCAGGGCAGGATTGACGAAGTCCGAATCTACAACCGCTCTCTGAGCGCGACGGATATTCAGGCCCTGTTTAATGCCGACACCCAGGCTCCGTCTGTGCCAACGGGATTGACTGCCAGCGTGCTTTCCCCGACCCAGATCAATCTTTCATGGACGGCATCCACGGACAACGTGGGAGTCACGGGCTACAAGATCTTCCGCAACGGAGTTCAGATTGGAACGTCCTCTTTAATGACCTATTCTGATTCGGGTCTGAATGCTTCAACGACTTACAGTTATACCGTGGCTGCGTATGACGCTGCTGGAAATACATCGGCTCAGTCGGTATCGGTAAGCGCCACGACGAAAGCTCTTCCCGATACAACCCCACCGAGTGTACCGACAGGATTAACGGCGACGGCCACTTCTCCCTCGCAGGTCAACCTCTCGTGGATTGCATCGACAGACAACGTGGGCGTGACGGGTTACAAGATCTTTTGCAATGGAGCGCAGGTCGCCACCTCGCCAACCTCTTCGTTCTCCAATAGCGGATTGACCCCTTCCACCACATACACGTTCACCGTGGCTGCGTATGACGCTGCTGGAAATACATCGGCTCAGTCGGCATCGGTGAGCGCCACAACTCCAGTGCCCCCGGATACGACGCCACCGAGTGTGCCAACAGGATTAACGGCAACGTCCACATCTCCCACGCAGGTGAATCTTTCATGGGCGGCTTCGACGGATAATGTGGGAGTGGCAGGGTATAGTGTTTACCGCAACGGGATTTATATTGGGGCTTCGAGCACGAATTCCTTTCAGGATACGGGCTTATCAGCTGCGACAGCTTATCTCTACACGGTGAGCGCCTTTGACGCAGCAGCCAACGCTTCGGCTCCATCCATTTCCGTGAGTGTCACCACCCAAGCGCTTCCGGATACGACACCACCGAGCGTGCCGAGCGGCTTGACAGCAACCGTGGCATCTTCTTCCCAGATCAATCTTTCATGGACGGCATCCACCGACAACGTGGGAGTGGCAGGATACCGAGTTTATCGAGGAGGGACACAAATCGGGACGCCGACAACCGCCTCCTATTCGGACACAGGGCTCACCAGCATCACAACTTACAGCTATACCGTGGCGGCGGTGGATGCGGCAGGCAATGTTTCGGCCCAATCGGCACCGACCCTCGTCAATATGGCACTGCCCACCAGCAACGATCCCTATCCCTGGGATTATTACAACAACGTATTGCCCAGCCTCACCATCGTGAGCGGCAACTCCCAAATAGGATCCACCAACTCCTTTGCCGCCGCTCCCCTCGTCGTTCAGATCAAAAATGCTGCCGGAACCCCTCTTTCGAATGCCCCCGTCACCTTCCTTGCCCAGCAAGGACAAGTAGCCACAGCTCTTGCAAACGCGCCCTTATCGAACTCATTGAATGTCACGACTGATGGGAATGGACAAGCGTCCGTCTACGTGAGCCTATCGAATAATCCCGGAACGAGCACCACGGTCGTCGCTCGCGTTGCCTCCGGTCCGAATACCGAGCAAGTCGTCTTTACCGAGACGACATCAGGACCGGCCGCGCCCGTTTATGTATTGCCCCATAGCGGCATGAAGCTTTGGTTGAAAGCCGACAGCGGCGTCACGAAGGACAGTTCCAATGTCGTGAGCGTTTGGTCGGATCAATCGGCCAATAGCTTCGATGCCTCCCAAACGGATGCTTCGGCTTCTCCTTTGTGGGTGGACCGAGTTGCCAATGGAAATCCGGCTATCCGGTTTGACGGCCAAAAGAGCTTCTTAAGCGCAGGCGACAAACCGGGCATGGCTTTGACCAACTTCTCCTTCTTGGTGGTCGCCGCCTTCCACGATGTCAACTCCGTGCAAGCCCTCCTGTCCAAAGACGAGGGAGGCGGACCCGTGCCCAAATGGATCTATTGGTTTAT
>JABDCI010000001.1:45472-89142 GCA_013288215.1 Verrucomicrobiota bacterium
GTGGTCGCCGCCTTCCACGATGTCAACTCCGTGCAAGCCCTCCTGTCCAAAGACGAGGGAGGCGGACCCGTGCCCAAATGGATCTATTGGTTTATTCCAAATTCCATGGATTTTCATGTTCAACCCAGCTCCTTCCATTGCTTCTCCCCCTTGGTCCCTCAGCAAGGCCAATTCATGCTCTTGGAATTCATCAAAAATGACTCCTCTTGCATGCATTACCTCAATGGCCAGCCCCTTGCAGGAGCCGGCAGCCCCTCCATTCCCATCATCAACTCCGACCTGCGCATCGGCCAGGCTGAAAACCACAACTTCTTCAACGGAGATATGGCGGAGGTGCTGATCTACGATCACGCCGTGTCTTCGACAGACCAAGGAACCCTCGAGAGTTACTTGCAATCCAAGTACAGCTTGGGCGGCAGTTCAGGCGGAGCCACCGCCGCTCCTTTGCCTCCTGACATCACTCCTCCCTCGACACCTTCCAATTTGTCGTCGACCATCGTCTCAGCGTCCCAAGTGGATTTGTCCTGGACGGCTTCGAGCGATGATTCAGGTGTCGTGGGATATAAAATTTATCGCAACGGCGCTGAGATCGCGTCGACCTCCAAAACGTCCTATTCAGACAATAGCCTCGTCACCAATATGCCCTTTACGTATACGGTGGCCGCCTTTGACCTGGTCGGAAACCTTTCGGGAGAGGCTCTTCCTCTCACTGTGGTGATCCATGACTATTACAACGGAGTGGCTCCCATCCTGAAGATTGTGAGCGGAGACGGCCAGGTCAGTTCCGCCAATGGCACCTTCCTGCCTCTTGCGCTTGCTGTTCAGGTGAGCTCCACCAATGGCACCCTCCTGGCAAATGCTCCCCTCACATTCACCGTGACCCAGGGCAGTGGTCAATTGGCAGTCTCAACCAATGGAAGCTCTTTGACAACTTCCTTGAACGTGCAAACCAGTTCCAATGGAGTCGCCCAGCTCTTTTTCATGTCGCCTGCGGTGATTCAAAACACCGATCAGATTACAGCGAGCCCGGTCAGTGTCGCCAATTATTCCACCAAAGCAACCTTTTCAGAAAATGTGGGAGTTTTTGATTTGCCGCAATCAGGCATGACTCTTTGGTTGAAGTCCGATGATGGGATAACCAAAGACGCTTCGAACATGGTCCATAGTTGGGCTGACCAATCAGGAAATGGATTTAATGCAGCCCAATCGGATGCGAGCGCCTCTCCTTTGTGGGTCGACAGTGTTGCCAATGGCAAGCCTGTCGTGCGGTTTGACGGCCAAAAGAGCTTTTTAAGCGCAGGCGACAAGCCGGGCATGGCTTTGACCAACTTCTCCTTCTTTGTGGTCGCCGCCTTCCACGATGTCAACTCCGTGCAAGCCCTCCTGTCCAAAGACGAGGGAGGCGGACCCGTGCCCAAATGGATCTATTGGTTTATTCCGAATTCCATGGATTTTCATGTTCAACCCGCCACCTTCCATTGCTTCTCCCCATTGGTACCTAAGCAAGGCCAATTCATGCTCTTGGAGTTCATTAAAAACGATTCCTCTTCCATGCATTACCTCAATGGCCAGCCCATTGCAGGAGCCGGCAATCCCTCCATTCCCATCATCAACTCCGACCTGCGCATCGGCCAGGCCGAAGGCCACAACTTCTTCAACGGGGATATTTCAGAGATCTTTATCTATAATCTCGCTCTCCCTGATCAAGATCGCATCTCCATCGAAAATTACTCGAAAAGTAAATATAACATCGGGCCTTAAGCACCCATGGACGTAAATAATGTGACGAATTTTCGTCGCATTTTTTCTGAGTAAGACGTGATCAACTTGGCGTGTCTTTGATTGCGTACCCTTATGCTATGCCAAGAGCTCTTGCCCTGATTCTTTATTGCGAGGTGTGCGCTCTGAATCCCGTATTACTTACTAGATGAACGATTTCAACCTGAAATTAAACGATCTAATTACGGCCAAAAATTCAACCGACGACGTGCGGCTGGATAAGGGGTGCCGGTTTGATCAAAAATCGTGACGGTAGTAAAATCAATATCATCGTTGTAAGGGCCTATCAAGGGACCGCTTCTCCATTCGACGTGTCCATCCACATATCCTATATTGCTTCCTTCTCTGTCATGAGGACCGTTCGTAATCCGGGTTCCGACATTCGGTCCGTAGACAGGGCCAATAGTAATATTTCCGGTTCCTGAGATAAAATAGTATGGATCACCAAAATTGACCGAAATCGGATAAAAGCCGCATTGATAGGAAGGGTAGGCACATTCCGTAACCAAGATGGTATCCACCGGCATACTTGTGTTCAGACACATCTGAAATCCGTAATGTGAAACGGATTGAATCAGTTTTCCCCAAGGCTGCACCTGATTGGGCATGGGAGTGGAATCGCCGACATACTGACTATAAAGTGTCTGATTTAGCCAGGATGGACAATACAATATCGATGTGGACGCGAGGTAATTGCTGAGCACCTCGAAAGGATGAGGCCAGTTTGGATTTCCCAGCTCGCAACTCCATTGGCCTCCGGAATAATCCATGTAGTTGTAATTTGCTAAAAATTTTCCCTTGTTGTCATTCGCGTAAACATACATACCAAGACATATTTGACGCACGTTGCTAGAACACTTCGCCCGCCTTGCAAATTCCCTGCTTTTAGCCAAAGCGGGCAGCAGAAGCGAAATAAGGACCAAAATAATCGCAATGACTACAAGCAGTTCAACCATCGTGAATGCTATGATGTTGTTCAAAGAAGGTTTTAACCCCTTGTAACGAGGAAAAAACGATGCGAACAAACATTTCGACGAAGTACCGCAATTAGATACGGGACTATTTTGACTCTGGAGACCGCATGAAGCAAATCTCCTAACAAAGACTTTCCCTTTTTCGACAAGTTCTCCAGCAAGCCGCTTGGGCGGCATTCGTACCCGTCCCGAAGTCCGAGATGTCTTCATGCGCATTAGCGAACAGGCCGGAGCCAAAAAGATCGCCACGGCTTTGGCCCGCAAGCTTCTCAAATGATTTCCATTGAATGGAGCATGATAAATGCCAATGAGCCAGACAGATGAATGAGGTGTCGTTGCCGCTGAACCTTTATAAATAGCTAGAAACATTACCCATTCCAATGAAGTCAATATTAATATTATTCACTACTCCTGCCATTAGATCGGCATCTTTTTTACAGGGGCCGTTGTTGCCTCCGACCACAATCTGGCAACTTGCATCCGAAGAGATTTGCAAATAGCCCACTCTGGCACGCAACTCTTTGAGCAGCCGGTACTCCGCGAGTTTTTCCGGTTTTTGTTTCCAACGAGCGACGAAACTGCTTGCCACCATATTTCAGTAAGGCATAGTAGTCGGCTGATGATTCAAGCCGATAAAGATTTTCTGCGACTTTGCAAAACACGAGTTGAACAGGCGTCCGAGAAGTGTTTTGCACTGCCTTTTCATGCGCGAAAACTTTATTTCACAGAAGGGTGACAAGTTAAGGTTGCAAGTCGGCCGTCTCAGCGGATTTTAATGCTGTAAGCACTTCATTTACAGCAACTTGGGTTGGTAGCTCAGCTGGTAGAGCAGTGCCCTTTTAAGGCATTGGTCCTGGGTTCGAGTCCCAGCCAACCCACCACCTGTGGACTCTGAGCTCTTCGGCTCTTCATAAGGCAAAACAGAGCATCAACAAGTTCAAAAGAATGATGTTTGCAAGTGTGTCCAAGATTTATCAAAAACATGTGTCCGTCCGCGTCAGGCACGAAAGGTGTATAAGTCTGATCAGAAATGGGCTGGCAAATAATCATCATTGTTAATTTCGGGAATTACCTACTTAACACACACTCATTTTCATACATTTCATAAATTTGTGGTGACTACGTTAATCACAATAAGTGTGATATCATCATATTGTTCGGTGTTGCCCATGAAAGCGTAGATGTCATCGCGAATGCCCTCCACCACCCGGTTCAGGGGTTTTTTTCCGTGCTGGGCTACGGATAGTCTCAACCGCTCCAATCCAAACTGCTCGTCATGCTCGTTTGGAGCTTCTGTCACGCCATCAGTGAATAGAATAATCTTATCCCCAGGCTCCACAGGAAGAGTTTTCTCCTGGGTTCGTTCATCCATAACAGGCAAAAGGCCCAAAGCTGTCCCACCACACTTCACGATTTCGATTTGCTGCGTCTGGGCACGATAAACGAGAAATTCTCCCTGGCCAGCGCCACAATAAATAAGAGACCGGTTTGTGGGATCCCATTGGAGATAAAGCAGGCTGATAAAGGTACCGAAGCTCATTTGTCCATGCAGGATCCGGTTTGCTTTGACGAGGATTTCCTTGAGACCGATCGGTTCTTGAGAAAGTGTCATTAAGGTTGTCTTGACCATCGCCATGTTGAGCCCGGCACCCACGCCCTTTCCAGTCACATCGCCAATCACCACGCCCAGCCGACTCTCCCCTGTCTCCGATGGTCGTAAAAGATAATCGTAATAATCGCCGCCAATTTCTCGAGCAGGCTGCATATAAGCTGCAACTTGCAACCCTTTCGTTTGTGGCGCTTGTTTGGGTTGAAAGCCCCGCTGAATTTCTTGTCCGAGCTTCATTTCCTGCTTGAGCCGGTCTTGTTCAACCAGCCCTTGCACCAGATGCGCATTCTCAATGGCAACGGTTGCCTGGGTTCCGAATGATTTCATCAACTCCAGCTCTTCCTCGCCAAACATGCCTTCGGCAAGGTGATTATCCAGATAAAGAATGCCCAATACCTTCTCTTTCGTTCGCAGCAAAACCCCCATGGCCTGTTTCACCCCGTAAAGGCTCAGTTCCGAACCAATCTTTCCGCCGTCCTTCGCCCCGGCAATCATGGCTTCTTGGCGACTTCGCACGGTTTCAATCAACGACAGGCTAATCCCACAGCCTTCAAAACTAAACGCTTGCTTGCGCAATTTCTCGTCCAAACCTCGCCCCACTTTAAGTTCCAGTTTATCGTCTTTTTCAGAATTCAGAAGAATGAATCCACGTTCGGAACCTGTTACTTTCATCGCGTAAACCACAATCCGTTTCAGTAAATCCTCCTGATCGAAGACGGACCCAATCGCCTGCGTCACCGCTAAAAGCGAATTAAGATGCCGCCGCAATGTAAGCGTTTCGCGGGAATCGATATCCATTTTCCACGATCCGGTTTTTTTCAGGAGTTCAATCGTCTCTTTAAGATCCTTCATCGCATCGGTGCGGGCAAAGAGGTCCTTTGCTTCGACAAGACATTCCTGTGCTTTGGGATCGTGCGGATCTTTTTGCAAGCGCCGCTTCGCCATTTCCAAAAGAAGAGAACCGAGTCGATAGGGATTCTCGTGTTCACGCAAATAAAGAACTCCTTCTTCCCAAATGCGAAGAGCGGCTATGTGCCGCCCTTTCAACCAGAGACACGTACCTTGGACCTGGTGCATCCATCCCACGATGTACTTGTATCGACGCGCACGACGAAAGCCTTGCTTGCAAAACCATTGCGCTTGCTTGAGATAGAAGGTCGCTGTCTCCTTCTGCAGGCTCGAATCGTGCGTGATTGTTTCAAGATAAACCTGTGCACAAATCGGAAACAGTTCAAAAATCCAGCACGACATGAGCTGATATTTGGGCAGCAATTCCTCGATCTCACGAACCATCGAGAGCGCTTGAGCATGATTTCCCCGACGAAGATACGCAAAGGCGAGCGAAGCCAATGCAAATAAAACGTCCGGCATGTCGTTAAGTTGAATGCCAATCCGATGCCCCTCCCGGATCATCTCGATATCCTTGTCACTCACCTCACCTTTGGGACCAACGAAAAATCCCATATCGTAATAAGCCCACCCAAGCGGTTGCAGAATATGCGCGTCTTCAGCGACAGCGATGAACTCCCTGTTTTCTTCAATGCATTTGTTCAAGGGTGTGAACATCCAATTGCACTGGTTGCGAAAGACATACGCCACGCCTAAGTCATAAAACTCGCCAGCGCCTTTCAGCTTCTGAATGGCTTTTTTGGTATATTCCAGCCCCTGTTTCGGGCGATTCATCACGCGCGCAGTAAAACTCAAAAACGTATAGGCGCGTCCCTCTTGAATCGGATCGTTAAACTGACGCGCTAGGTGCAAGCCCATCTCAAGATCTCGGAGTGCTTTCCAAAACCACGGAACTCCGTTCCAGACGGGTCCGCTCAGAATGTAATGCCGTGCAAGCGCAAGTGACGGCGTTCGGTTTTCGAGCAAATTCAGATTATATAGATAATAAAAGAACAGCTTCCGCATGTCGCAAAAGTAATAAATATAGATCAGTCGTGACATCATGCGGAACTGCGTCTCCTCGCTCAGTGTTGCCTTGGGAAAGCCTCTCGCCAGCCACGATGGGCGGACGATGTGATAGAGCTGCTTGATAAGCTCGATGAACGTGCGCCAAGCTAGACCCATTTTCCCATGGGGCAGCGACAGTCCCAAGGCCCGCAGGGCATTTTCGATGAGCAAAGTGGACATCGCCGGCTCACCCTTTTCAAAATAGGAATCAGCCAGCTTGGCGAGGACTTTCGCAAGATGAAGCGAATCCTTCTTTGAAACCAATTCCTCACATCGGCGCAACGCTTTGATGGCGGGGTCGAACTTTCCTGAAAGTCGATATAACTCGCCAAGTTGTTCCAGTATGTCGATGTATTCCGCTCCATCTGTAAGACCTTGCGCTTCCAAAATCTTGCGCGCATTTTCATAAAGATTTATGGCCAGCGCGTTTGCCAGCGCATCGGCAGATCGTTTGGCGGCCTTGAGCGAATAAACCAGCGCTTTATTCTGGACACCAGCCTTCGTGTAATGATGCGCAAGGTCGTAGATAACGGAACCGACCGCCTCAGGATGCATGCGTTCCAACGCTTGCGCGATTTGATGATGAAGCCCCACCGCTTCGCTATCGTTCACACGTCGATAAAAGGCTTCGCGGATTCGATCATGGACAAACTGGATGGTCTCATGCGAGCCCAAGTCCCGCATTAATATTTGACAGCGAATTCCCGACTCCACAACGCCTAGGAGATCCTCCAGGCTACGCCCTGTCAGGTTGCTGAGAAGTTGTACATCGACCTGGCATCCAATAACAGCGGCGTAGGAGAGAATTTCAACTTCGCCTTGTGGTAAATCTTTTATCCGGTTGAGAACCGCCTCAACGATATTCTCTGGAAGCGTGAAGCCTTTCAAAAGCTCTAGGTCGTAACGGTATCGACCCGAGTCAGATTGAATGATCTTCTGCTCGACAAGCGTTCGCAGCAATTCGAGGACGAAAAAGGGATTGCCACGCGTCCGTGAATAAAGGACTTCAGCCATTGGCGCAATTCTATCAACCGGCTCCAGCAAGACACGGCTGATCATTTCTTCCGTCTGCTTGAGATCAAAGGGAGGGATGCGAATGTCCTCAAATCTCAATTCCGACTTTTTCAATGTTTCCAGGAAACGACTGAGCGGATGATCGCCATTTATTTCGTTGCTACGATAAGTGATGATGACACACATGGCTCGTTCTTTGAGCTTCGTGGCGACCCGTTGGAGAAGTTCGATCGTTCCTTCATCCGACCATTGCAAGTCTTCGAGCAACATCACGACGGGTTGGCTGTCTCTCCCAAGTTCTGAAAGAAAATTGGCGGCCGTGACAAGAAAGCGCACCTGTTGTTTCTCCGACTCAAGTTCCGCGAGTTCCGCAGGTTCGCCAAGCAACACTTTAATTCGCGGAGTGAGCTTGACGATTTCATTGCCCAGATCTCCTACTGTTTGCTTCAAATGATCGATACACTTTTCCCGATCCGCGGGATTGAGACGTCGAACCTTCTCCACATAACTTTCAAGCGCGGTGGAGAGTGCTTTGAAAGGACTACCGGACTCGTACTGATAGCATTTACCACTGATAAAGAGCCCACCAAGCCGATGCACGTCAGCACGAAGTTCATTAAGCATGCGCGTTTTACCTGAGCCAGGCTCGCCGGAAATAAAACAAATGCTCCCCTTATTCTTTTTGAGCTCCCAAAGGCGCGACCTTAGACGATCGAGTTCCGCCTCGCGTCCAATAAGCCGCGTCGCAAAGCTCAGTTTGAGTGCCCGATCATTTCTGCCTACTTCAAACTCGATTTGAGGGACTCCCTCTTTCTGCATCCGCTGATATTCGTCCAGATCTGCACTCAACCCTGCAAGAGTTTGGTAGCGATCTTCGGGATCTTTGGCGATTAGCTTGAAAACGATTCTTTCGAGAATTTCGGTAACTGCCGTATTTCGGTCGTGCAGCCGTGCAGGCTCATGTGCAATGTGCTCTGAAATAAGCTCGTTGATATCTTCTGATTCATATGGGGGAGCACCCACCAAAAGTTCATAAAAAAGAATTCCCAAGGAATAAATATCCGAACGGGCATCAATCGGTTTTCTAAGAATGCCGGATTGCTCGGGCGCCAAATATCCAAAAATGCGTCGTATATCTTTTTTCGTGTGAATGTGAGTCAGATCGAGAAGCAGTCCGAGTCCGAAATTAGTCACCTTCACAATGGGGGTTTTATCATTGAACCTGATGAGGACGCTCTCGGGATTGAGTAGGCCATGGAGAATTCCATGCTGGTGGGCCATGTCCAGTCCGCGAGATAGCGCTTGTACCGTGCACAGCGAACGCTCAACGCTCCAGGTGCCAGCTTGCATATTTGAGAGAAGTTCGCACTTCTCCCACTGGGTCACCACATAGTCACGGCCGTTGCATTCGACATAATCGTAAATCGTACAAAGTTCCGGATGCCGAATCCCCACAAGTTCCCGCATGAGCTTGCGATAACGATAAAGTCCCTCAGAAGAATGCTGGCATACATCGGCCTTGAGCAGCTTCACCATAACCATCCGGTCTTCCTGACGATCACGACCCTTGAACTCCTGGCTTACAAGATCTTCACCAATCATTTCGCCCAATTCGTAACGCTGCAAAATCTGTTCCTTTGACATGTCGAGTTGCCTCTTTATACCGAAGCCAAGAGATCAAATTAATTTCGGCTCATTTTTCAGGAAAAAGTCTTTCATTGGTGTCACTTAAAATCCGTGGCGTGTCCGGACTGCCAAGCCACTTCCATCTCTCGGGGCAGCTTCGAAGTCTTCACTATCATAATTTTGAGCTTCACCCATTTTCTGGAGCATTTGAGAAGGACTCGTTTAGACAAATTCCTTAAATCCCATCTAGACCAATTGGGAAGGGAGGTGCCATCCAATGATGCTCACCTATTCTCCAGTGAATGAGGGAAGCCGTCAACATGACTGTTCCTCAGTCTCAGATAAAGTCCGAACAAGCGACATTTTTTTCCGTTTTGGCTAAATCCAAGGCAGCAAAGCAATGATAATATTTTCAGAATTCGATTACATCATTTTACAATTAAACCTTTGATATTTCAACATCATGTTTGGACGTTACGGGGGGTTCAGCGGAACCCGAGAACTTCGATGCACCTTCGCAAAATGAAAACATACTTGAACCGACAACTTTTCACCCTCATTTCATTGTGGCTAATTACATGGAGCGCCGCATTTGCGCAGTCCACGATCACAGCTTCGTCGACCAGTGGTGGTTCGATTTCTCCTTCGGGCGACGTGCCTGTCGTGATGGGTGCAAATCAGTCGTTTTCATTGACCGCCGCTCCCGGGTACGACATCGGAAGCGTCACCACGAATGGAGTCCCCCTTGGTCCGCTGACAAGTTTTACGTTTCCGAATGTCACAGCGTCTCAAGCCATTCAAGCAAGCTTTGCCCATCGCGATCTGAGCGATAATTTCTCAGGAAGCTACACCGTCCAATGGGTGGACGTTTCGCTGAACTCCGGCTTCGGCACATGGGCTTCCGGTGCGCCGAATAATGTCCTCACTAACTCTGCCGGCATTTACGGAATCGACACAAAAATCCAGACGCAAAATTCATTTGGTGCCGATCGTGTGGTGAGCATGAAAGTCCAGACCATCCAAGACGGCGGGGATTATAACGTCGCCTATATCTACCCCAAAGGCAGCGGAGGTATTTATTTCCTCCTCCACACCAGTGGCTATCTCGAAGTCGATATCAATGGGTATCGTTATTCTCCTGATATCAACACCGGCCTGGATCCGCATCTTTGGCACACGTTCCAGACGGTCTGCAACGGCTCGAATATCAAAATCTACATCGATGGAACCCTTTATTTCGATAAAACCGACAGCAATACAGCCCAGGTTGCGTCGAACACGGGTCCTGTCCTGATCGAGGCCACCCACAGCCTCATCCAGGTCACGAACGTCGCAATCAGTTCGTTCCAGCACGATTCGGTCTATACCGCGGGTGAGTTCGTTTGGGTCGATGACATCCTTCCACAAGGGGCGACACCAGCCTCGACGGGTGGAGATGCGTGGACATGGATATCCGCAAGCCCTGCCCCCTATGTCGGTGCATTTGCTCATCAATCGAATCTTGCTGCAGGACAGCATGATCACTCGTTTACGTCCGCCACACAGCATATGCCCATCAACATCGGCGATACGCTCTTTGCGTACGTGTACATGGATCCCGCGAACCCTCCTTCCGAGTTGATGCTGCAATGGTGGGATGGCCAGTCCGCCGACTGGTCGCGCGCTTATTGGGGTGCCAACAATATCAATCTCGGTGTCGACGGCTCGACCAGTCGCAAGTACGTCGGTCCTTTACCTCTTGCTGGTCAATGGGTGGTCCTTGCCGTTCCGGCAAGTCAGCTCGGTCTCGAAGGCTCCAGCGTGAATGCCATGGCATTCACCCTCTATGGCGGACGCGCCACATGGGACAAAGCAGGCAAAACGCGCAACGCTCTTCGAAACCCGATCATTACCGTCACAGCGGGTTCAAATGGCAGCATCTCGCCCGGCAGTCTGACGCTGAATCCTGGCGCAACCCAGACCTTCTCGATCACGCCCACAAGCGGGTATGACATCGCCAGCGTGACGACCAATGGCGTGTCCATCACACCTGTTCCGAACAGTGTCACTTTCTCCAACGTCAATAACAACCAAACGCTTGCAGCGACGTTCGGCAAGCGTCCGATCATCACTATTTCGACGGATGGAAACGGCTATGTCAGCGTGAATGGAACCATCGTCACCGGTAGTACCACGATCGCATATGGCTCAAACCTGACGCTCGGGATCATCCCGAACTCGGGCTATAACGTGCGCAACGTCGTCGTGAACGGCACTTCCTACGGATCGCAGACGACGCTCACGACTTCGAATGTGACATCGGACTTGACCGTAAGCGCCACGTTCTATCCGAACCAGTTCACATGGAGTTCCGTAGGGATTCCCGCGGGTTCGATGCAGGTCACCCAGTGGGGGGTGAACAACTTGCTGACGAGCAACTCCGGATCCGACGAGAGCTTGAATGTGCTCTGGGGTCCTGGAGCAGGCATCGCGGACTCCGCCAATTACAACCAGCCCGCCGCCACTGCGCCTTATCTGAAATTTAAAGTGGATGCCATACAGCCGGGAACCAGTTATAGCGTGGCACTCCATGGGGATGACGGTTACTACTATCCCGCCGTTGTGAACTCGACAAGCACCGGCACGTTTACGTTCGACATTCGTGAATTACCGAATGCGGACCAAAACCTGAATCTTATCTCGGGAGCGAACGCGCACGTCTATGCATCCAACGCAAGCGCCACGTTCAACCCGCGCAATTTCACACTCGAGGTGCGAGTCACGGGTGGATCTGTCAACCTTCAATATATCGCACTGGAAACAGGTTTCGACGTTGAGGAATGGGCCTATCGATACGGCGGCATGGGATCTTCGGATTTTTGGCTGCGAGGCGATTTCAATGGTGATGGCCTATGCGACATCATGCGCGTCTTCGATGGAGCCATTGTTGGCCAAAACGGCATGGCCGGTTTTGACGGCTATATCACTCAACCCGGAGGCTTTACCCAACCCAGCGGCTACACAAAAGATCAGATGATCAGTATCAATCGATGGGGCTCAAACCAAGGGTTTGGAGGGGCTCAGGTCTTTCTCGCGGGCGACTTTGATGGAGATGGGAAATGCGATGTCGTACGCGTTTTCGATTGGAATGGAAGTGAAGCCGGAATGGACGTCAGCCTTTCTCAAGGAAGCTATTTTGCGAACGCTAATCGATGGGCTGGAGGTCCTCCTTACTATAATCCTTCCTTTCAATTAACCGGATCACAAACCTTTCAATTTACCGGACCGCAATATTTTGTGGTGGGTGATTTCAACAACGATGGAAAAGATGACATTGCGCGTATCTATGGCGACGCTAATGGAATTGCCCATGTGCAGGTGATGCTCTCCGGCAAGAACCCAGATGGTTCAGGACGATTCAATCCTCCAATCAACTGGGACATAGGTACAGGAGAGCCGTTTACTGCTGCACAAATCTGGATCGCAGCAGACATCAACGGGGATGGGTGTTGCGATATTGCGCGTGTTTTCCAAGATGCCAACAACACGGCCAGCATCGATGTTTCTCTCTCTAATAGGAACCAATCATCTTTGGCTGGATTAGGATTTAAATCATGGTCATTCCGAACCACGAACTGGAATCCTGCAGATGCGTGGGTCGCAAGGGATTTCAACGGACAACTGAATCAAACCTCCGATGGAAAGTATCATAAAGTCATGCATTTGATGCATTTCTTTGGATCTTCTGCGGATTTTTACAGATCCGTGCCCCAATCAAACACGTTTGTCATCGAACGCTGGATCAATAACTTCTTTTCCTATGCACCAGGATCACTTTGGTTGGGAGGTGATTTTACAGGTGATGGCTCCGATGATGCGGCTAACATTCAAAATGTGGGTAATGGACCTGTGATCAACATTCTAAGAAGCAACTACAACAACCCTCTCCCAGGAGCTCCAACAAATCCATAGTTTTGGTACAGCGATGAATTGCCACGGTGACGTCCTCCCATAAAACTGGACGATTTCAGGGGGGACGTCAGTGGCCAAGATGAAACGTGATCAGCGCCACTTTCTCGGGTCAGCGTGTGAAGCAGGATACGGTGACCGTTAAACTCTCTTCGTCCTGCCAACGACATCTACCTGTAGGTGTGAATAGCGAGTAGAGTGTGAGGATGGAAAACAAGGACACGAAAGTGGATCGATTAGAACGGACGCAGCGCAGCGCGGAGGAGCGGGAGGTTTGATGGAGGAAATAAACGACACCCACCATCAAAAGGAATTCAAGGATGGAAGAAGACCTGCCTACGCCCTGCGCACCAGCAAGAACGAGAACCGTCCGGCGGCCAACCGCGCGTGAGAAGCATCCGGTTCTATGCGCTGATTAAAGACTCGCACCATCTGGACTCCTACCGAATCTAGACTAGGCGGTCGATGCGCTTGCAGAGGACATGACCATAAGCGCCATTTACCCCTCACAAACCTGTCCCGGCCAGACGGACAGTTTCCTTTATTCAGGATACCCCTTCGTCGCCGTTGATTAGGTTCAAGAGTGATTGATGAGATGGAGTCGTGGGCAATAACAAGAACTCAAAGCCGTGGGGCTTTCACCAATGGAAATCCCAGTGGCTTTTTTTATCAGGAATAAACAATGGATCTCGTAAGGATCATCTTCTTCTTCCGCGATGATTAAGGCTGGTCGACCCGTCTGCCCCAGTAAGCCTCGGAAAACCAGTTCGCGATGGGGAGTGTGTTTTGTCCATTATTCCAATTCACCCAAGCAACATGCCCGTCATTGTACAATTCATTGAGACCAGCGGGTTTGTACCTGCCAGAACCATAAAATGCTTCAGGATGCGCAGGATCATATTGACCGGCATTACCCCAAATCTGGTCCACCATGACCGCCCAATCCGGAGGATCATCCGGGCTGCGAGGAGAATAGGTGGGCGGGCCGCGGTTGGCTGATGTCCCATACCCCTGATCGGCACCCCACCAGTTCGTTACCGTGCCCGCTACATAAAAATAACTCATGACGAACACAAATCCACTCCCATCATTGGGACTGCTAAAATCTTGTACCGGAAGGGGTCGGTCGGGACATTCGAAAATTTTCAGTTTGCCTGTAGGGTCCGATCCCGTCGCATCCGTGAACGTGAACGGGGAACCGACGGCATATTCGACGACCGCCCCCCACTCGCCCGCAAGTTGAGCCTGTGGAGGCGCGTGGACGGTTTGGGTGTCGTCATAATAAAAGCCCGAAGTAGGATTGCGCTGATGCGGATATCGTCCGTATTCATTCGCATACATGGTGAGCGCAAGTCCACATTGCTTCAGATTGCTCATGCACAAAGTTCGCCGTCCGATTTCTTTGGCCCGGCCCAGTGCGGGAAGCAAGAGCGCCATTAAAAGAGAAATGACCGCCAGAACGACGAGAAGCTCAATTAACGTAAAGGACCGTTTTTTTAGGCCCATCATAGACGAACTCATTTCGGTAAAGACATTCTATCTAAAAATATTTATATTTACAAATATAATTTACAAAAATCGATTACATTTTTTACATAAGCGGGCTTCGAAAAAAAGAACTAAACGCTTCCCGAGAGACCTCTCGATTCAACCATCGTCGGACCGAAGACCATGCACTGTTGCGAAAATTGAATTTCAAAATGGCGGAATGATAAGCTCGCAATCGTTTGAAGAGCGAAGAAGCGAGCCCATTCCTTCTCGACAATCCCGAAATTCATTGTAGGGTGAAGTATCTCTATGAGATTTTGGTTTACGCTTGGTTTCGGGTTGATCTTAGGAACCGTATTTGGATTTTTTCTGGCCTCGTTTTTGCTTTTTGATGATGTGCAGGATCGCCCCCGACAAGCCTCCAACCAGATCAAAACGACCGACATGGTCGCCCATGCCGCAACCAAGATTAGGGAAGAGCCTCCGCCCAAAGCCGCGCCCGTGGTGGTGGATTCCAAACCCGCGGCTGTTGCAGCTGAAGCCGTTGACTTGAATGCCATTACGGTGGACGAATCGAACGCCATTTCCACGGCCAAACGCGAATCCAACCAGACGCAGGAAATCCAGCCTCCGCGCTGACCATTCCGTCCAAGGCGCAGACTGGCATCGTGAAAGTCTCCCTCTGGAAACGTGTGCGACAGTTGATTGAAACCGTTCTTTGCCGCATCGGGTTCGTTCTTTTTCCAAGGATTCCCTATCGTGTTCTTCTCATGCTCGCACGTGGCGCTGGCGCCCTCGCTTTTTGCCTCGCTCGCCGGGAGCGTCACGTGGCTCTTGCCAATTTGAAGCTCGTTCTCGGAAAAAAATATTCCGAACGGGTACGCACACGAATAGCCCGGGCCTCCTTTCAATCGTTCGCGCGCACAGCACTGGAATCGCTTGCCAGCCGCCGTCTCGTGAAAGACGGAGTCGACCGCCACTTTGAATTTAGTCCCGGCTCGCTGGAACGGCTCTCCAATCTCATGGCGCGCAACAAAGGCCTCATCGCGCTCACGTTCCACTACGGAAATTGGGAGTGGCTCAGCCTGGCGTGGGGGATGGCAGGCTACCCGGTTACGGCGGTGGCACAACCCATTAAAAATCCCCAGGTCGAAGCCCTTTTTCGCCAAACAAGGGAACAAGCGGGTCACAGGCTGATCCATCGCAAACATGCCGCACGCCAGCTCTATAAAATCCTGAAACGCAACGAAATCATCGGCCTCCTTGTGGATCTGAACTCATCCGTCGATGAGGGAGGCGCTTTTTATTCCTTCTTCGGACTGCCCGTCCTGACGACACGGGCTGTGGGTCTCCTGGCGCTTCGCACGGGAGCATCCATCGTATGCTCAGTCGCTTGGCCTCAACCGGACGGTAGATACCGGATCGAAATCGGTCCGGAAATTTCCTATCATCTTCAAAACGACTCCGAACAAGAAGTAGATGCGATCACCTGCCAATGGCTGGCTCACTGCGAATCGCTGATTCTTCGCCGTCCGGAATTTTGGATGTGGATGTACAAACGATGGAAGGTTCGTCCTAGTCCGGAACAAGGAGCTTATCCCTTTTATTCTTTTTACGATCCAAACATGGAACGAGGGAGAAAATTAAATATTCGCAGTGTAACACATTGATTTCCTGATGCTTGCGTCATTTTCACCTTTTTGGTAGCAAGGAGCGAGATGCGTCGGTTTATCCAGTCGTGCTGTCTCTCGGCGTTCCTGATGTTGTGCCTCGCGACCGCACATGCCCAATCCTTTGCCCAAAATCTCTTTACGTCCGCCGAGGAGCGGCTGCAGGCCGGCGACGCGAAGGGTGCAGCGGAGCTTTACCAGCAAATTATTTCTCAATATCCCACGTTTGAAGCTCTGGGTGCGGTGAAATACAACCTCGCACTGGCCTATCTTTACTCCGGCAATTCCGAAAAGGCGGTGGCCCAGTTTAAAGAGTTGGCCGCTGACTCCAATAAGGACGCCTCCCTTCGGGAACAGGCCGCGCTCGGCCTCGGAACAGCTGAGATGAATCTCGCACGCTCGCAAACAGAGCTGCAGGGACAATCAAAGACGCTCGAGCAAAGCATCCAAGACTATGAGATCTTCCTAAAAAAATATCCCCAAAGCTCTGCACGCGGCGAAGCGTTTTTCGGCAAGGCCTGCTCCGAATTCTATGACGAGAAATACGCGGATGCGGAAAAGACCCTCACCGCTTTTTTTTCCATTTCTGCTTCGGCTTCGCTCCGCAATGACGCGACCTATCTTCAAGCCCGGGCACTGAGCGCTGAGGCAGTCCAGTTGAAGGACCAAAAGCGCGATCACGACGCCCAACTCAAGGTTGAGGAAGCGATGAAGCTCCTCGACCAGGTCGCCAACAATCCTCAAAACGTGGTGGCCGGCAACGATGCACTCTTCACCGCTGGCGAAACTCTCTTCAACATCGGCCGTTATTCGGAAGCCATCGAGTTCCTGCGCCGCATCAAGTCCAAGAAATATCTGGAGGACGAACAATCCAAGATTGTGGATATGCTTCGCAAGGAACGGGCGCAGGCCATGATAGGCGCCAATGGCGATCTCCAGGCCGACGTGAACCGGCAATATGTCCGTGCCGCCACCCGCCTCCAGGAAATCCAGACCAAATCCTCTCTTTACATCAACGCTCAGCTTGTCATCGCACAATGTCTTTACGAACAGAAGAAATATGACGAAGTCGTGATCCTTGCCCGCCACTACATGCCATTTTGTGACACAGAGCAAAAAAAACGCGTTGTTTATTTCCTCATCAAAGCGCTTCTGCAGGACGAGCAGCAGAACCGCGCGATCCAGGCTTACCAGGAATACAAGAACCAGAATCCCGACGAGAAGCTGGGCGAGGACGCCCTTCTTTCTTTTGCAGACTATTTCTACCGAAAAAAACGTTACTCCGAATGCCTCGAGTGGCTGCAGGAATATCAAACGGTTTTCCCACACGGAAAATTAGCCGATAATGCAGCGCTTTTAGAGATCAACATCTATACGAGCAATGGAGAGTTCGACAAGGCCCTGAAAGCCAATGCGGCATTCCGCGAAAGATTCGCGGGCAGCCCTTTGGAGGCAACCGTTCTTTACAATCACGGATATCTCAACTTCATGAAAAAAGATTTTGATTCCGCCTTGATCGATTTGAACCAGGTTGTCACTCATTTTGCGGCCTCCGACAATGTGGAAAATGCCCGGTTTTTCATCGGGATCTGCCTCTATGAACTCAAACGTTACGATGAGGCGATCCAGACGCTGCAATCTTTCGAAAAGGAGTTTCCAAAGAGCAAGCTCATCCCAGACTCCATCTTTCACCGCGCGAAGGCATGTGAAGATAAAAAGGACCATCGAGGCGCGAACGAACTCTATGGCCAGATTTTGAAAAATTACCCAAAGGATGAACTCGCGCCATTCTCGCTCTTCGCCATGGCGCGCGACGAGGCTTCCCAGGGGATTCCACACTCGGAAGACGCGCTCAAGCTCTTTGACCAGTTTCTCGCGCAGTTTCCCACACACTCTCTGGCGCCCAGCGCCTTCCTTTTCAAGGGCGCCATCCTTCGCAATACGAAGCGGCTCGATGAAGCTCTGGCAATTTACCAGGCCCTGGCGGAAAAATTTCCAGACAACCCTACCGCGGCGGAAGCCTTGGTCCTCACTGCCGAACTGAACTTCCAGAGCGCCGAGCGCATGGCAGCTCGTCCGGAACGCCTGCCGCCGGAACGCATGGAGGAATGGAAAAAGACGATCCAGTCCGCACAAACCTCCTGTGAAAAGGTCATTCGTCAATTCGCGAAGGCCCCGAGCGTCGACAAAGCGCTCTCCCTGCTCGTGCAGCTCTGGCAGAAGCGGATAGAGGCAGCGTTCGCCACCAAAGATGAAGCCAAGGCCTATTTCGATCAACTCGCTTCTTCGGGCGATGCCTCCCTCCGGGTCAAAGTTGCTTTCGCCTTCGGGAGCATGTTGGAGAAGCTCAATGAAAAACAAGCTGCCCTCCAGGTTCTTTCCGACGCATACGATCACGCTAGCACTGCCTCCCTGCCCAACGAGGGCTATAACCAATACCGCCGGGCTCTTATCGAAGCGCAGCAGCTGGATCGAGCCATTGCTGTCTCGGAACGACAGCGCGTCGAGAAACAGGAGGCACAGGACCCATCCGGAGTCGCTGAAGCCATTCTTGGTCTGGGCCAGGTTTATCTCGAGAAAGGCGATTTTCCGAAAGCAACCGCCTCCTTCAAGGAGGTGATATCGAACTTTCCATGGCACGAAACCGCCGCGCCGCAGGCTGAGTTCTATCTTGCCTTGAGCCAGGAACGGCAGAAGGACTTCCAGGAGGCCATCAAGCTCTACAACGTGCTCCTGTCCAAGATCCAGGATCCTGAAATGCGTGTGCAGGTCTTTTTCCGTCTCGGCTATTGTTGGTACGGCCAGTTTGAAAAGTCACCCGAACAGAAATTTGAAAACTTGAAGCAGGCGCTCGCCTATTTTCTAAAAATAGGGACCGCCTTTACCTCATTTCCGACCTACGCCTCCGAATCGCTCTACATGGCCGCCTCGCTCTACGAAAAAATGGCGCTCTTGAGTCCGGACGCGAAAGTGAAACAAGAATGCCGCCAGAATTCCCTGAAGTTTTACAAACGCTGCCTGGAGGAGTTTCCCTCCACGACATGGGGAGAAAAGTCCAAGGAAAAGCTCGCTCCCCTCCTGAAGTAGAGCCCTCTCGGGAGGAGACCTTGCAACCTTTCGGTAGGCACGATAAAATGGCCGGATGATCACCGACCTCACCGCTGAAGTTCAGGATTTGAGCACGAAACTCGCCCAAATCGGGAGGTTTCTTTGACGTCCCGAAACTAAAGGCACAGCTCGAATTGCTCGAAGCGGAGATGGCAGACGCAAATTTCTGGAATTCAAGGGAAAAGGCGCGCGCCACTCTGGCACAACTATCCGCAATCCGAAACAAGCTCGAAGCCATCCAAACGCTGACCCGGCAGATCGATGATCTCAAGGCATATGGGGAGCTTCTGGCCGCAGAATCAGATTCCAACGAGCATTCCAAACTTGAAGGCGAGGCCCATCAGCAATTCGAACAGACCCGGAAAAAGTTCAACGATTTCGAGCTGTCGATGCTCCTCTCGCGTCCCGAAGATGCGAAAAATGCCATTCTCAACATTCACGCCGGGGCGGGCGGCACCGAAGCGCATGACTGGGCCGACATGCTTTTGCGCATGTACCGCCGTTATTGCGAACGTCATGGCTTCACCGTGGAAATCACCGACATCCTTCCTGGGGAAGGAGCGGGCATCAAGAGCGTTACGTTCCTTGCCAGCGGGCTCAACGCCTATGGATTTCTAAAGACAGAGCGTGGCGTCCATCGCCTCGTGCGAATTTCTCCCTTTGACTCCAATGCGCGGCGCCACACTTCCTTTGCCTCGCTGGACGTCCTCGCCGAACTGGAAGAGGAGGCCGAAATCGAGATCTTGGACAAAGACCTTCGCATCGACACTTATCGCTCGAGTGGAGCGGGAGGCCAGCACGTTAACAAGACGGATTCCGCGGTGCGCATGACCCATATTCCCACAGGCATTGTCGTGGCGTGCCAAAACGAACGCTCCCAGCAAAAAAATCGCGTGACGGCGATGAGAATTCTTAAATCTCGGCTTCACGAAATGGAGATGGATAAAAAACGCGCCGAAATGGAAAAACATTACAGCGAAAAGGGTGACATCGCATTTGGACGCCACATCCGCTCCTACGTCCTTCAGCCCTATCAAATGGTAAAAGACCGCCGCACCGGGGAACAGACGAGCAACGTGCAGGCGGTGCTTGACGGCGAAATCGACGCGTTCATCGAAGCCTCGCTGAAAGGCAAAAAGGTCTCGGATAGTGATGCCGATGAAGAGGAATAACGATTTTGAGATCATGAACAAACTCGACGAAATCTTGGCGCACAAACGTCGCGAGGTGGCAAAACGCAAAGGTGAAGTGGATCTTTTAAAACTTCGCGAGCGCATCACCCCTCGATTCGACAAACGGCCGTTCCTCGCGGCGCTTCGCCAAGATGGTGAAATGGCCCTGATCGCAGAAATCAAGCGTGCCAGTCCATCGGCCGGAATCATTCGCAAAGATTTCAAACCAACGGAACTCGCGCGGGCCTACGAACAAGGCGGTGCGCATGCGCTCTCGATCCTCACTGACGAAAAATTTTTCCAGGGTAAATTGAAATTTCTGCTCCAGGCGCGATCTGCGGTTGGCATTCCCTGCCTGCGCAAAGATTTCATCATCGATGAATATCAGATTTGGGAGGCGCGCCTCGCGGAAGCAGATGCCATCCTGTTGATCGTGGCGGCTTTAAAAAAAGAAGACCTTTCGCGCTTGATGCATGTCGCCGCTGAAGCGGAGGTGGATGTGCTTGTCGAAATTCACGATGAACACGAACTCGATGTGGCGCTGGAAATCGAAGCGCCGGTGATTGGCATCAACAATCGAAATCTCCAGACCTTCCATGTGGATCTCGCCGTGACCGAAAAACTCGCGCCGCGGATTCCAAAGGACCGCACGATCGTGAGCGAAAGCGGGATTCATACCCACGCGGACCTGCAGCGGCTACGCGCCTGCGGATCTCACGCGGTTCTTGTCGGCGAAAGTTTGATGCGCCAGAACGACGTCGCTCAGGCAGTCCGCATGCTGCTTTCAAAATAGCTCTATCACTGTTTTTGAAGTCACAACGGACTGGAAAATGATTTCGCCTGTTCGATGGCATCGGTCCAGCGCTTCAAGAAGCAGACTTGGAGATGCCACTCGTCAGATCCATCACCGCCATCAGCACGCTGAGGACGATGGCCCCAACAAACATGGCCATCAAAATGGTCAAAGCGGGCCCCATTAAGGCGGTGAACGTTTGAACCGCTCGATCCAGATCGCGTTCATAGGCGTCCGCGGTATGTTTGAGGGCTCCCGCGAGATCGCCAGTCCTTTCGCCCACTGCCAGCATGTCGAGCATGAGTTCGGGGAACAATCCCTGGCTACCCAGGGCTTCGTTCAGCGAGGTGCCGTCACGCACCTGCATGCGGGCTGAATGAATTCCCACTTTTAACGCGGCGTTTTCAAAGGTCGATTCGGCCACCTGCAAGGCCTCCACAAGTGTAATGCCTCCCCCCAAAAGCGTGGCGAGTGTCTGGGTAAAACGGCTCGTTTCGCTCAAAAGCAGGAGTTTTCCGACAATCGGCAAATGCAACCGCCGGTCATCCCAATTCAACCGATTGGAAGGCACCTTGAGCCAGGCGCGAGAGAGCATCCAGAAAACCGCGGCAATCACAGGTAGAGTCCAGCCGTAATGAATCAGCCATTCACTGATCCAAACCAAGATCTGTGTCGGCAGCGGAAGGGTCTGGCCCATGTCCTTGAACATTCCGGAAATTTTGGGAAGCATCACAACCATAAAAAAAATGACCGTGCCAACGCCGCCCAGAACGGTGATGGATGGCAACAAGAGAGCCCCCGTCACTTTTTGCTGAAGCGCGTCGCGCTTTTGCAAATAAATCGCGAGGCGTTCGAGAACTTCCATCAAATGCCCGCTGGCCTCGCCAGCGCCCACCATCGCGCGATAAAGGGAACCGAATAATTCGGGATGGATCGCCATCGAATCCGAGAGCGATTTTCCGCTGACGACGCCCAAACGCAAATCATCGAAAATCGCCTGCCACGCCGGATCCGAAGAGCGTCGGGCCATGATGCCAAGCACCTCGCTCAGGCGCATGCCCGCACGCAGCAACTGGCAGATCTGTTCGGTTTTGACGCCCAGGGATTTGCGACGGGCGCGGTTCTGCCAGAAGCGAGAAATCTCAAAATTGGAGACGCGGTCCTTCATTCTCTCCGATCGCGGAATCGCGATAATAGGCTCCCGCGAGGAACCTTCCTCGTTCAGACGCACCACGAAAAGACTCTTCATGGCCAGGATTTGATGCGCATGCCGCGTATCATTAGCCTCCAGCCGGTCGCGGTAGATCGCGCCCGAGCGGTCTTTTGCCTCGAATTCGAACCAGGCCATAATTAGTCGTTGTCTTCTGTGGCGCGCATCACTTCTTCGAGGGTGGTGATGCCCTGCGCGGCCTTGACCAGCCCATCCTGGCGCAGCGTGAGCATGCCTTCGGCCATCGCCGCATCCCGAATGACCGATGACGAAGCTCGCGTGAGCACGATCGGACGGATGGAATCACTCATCACCATGAATTCATGGATCGCCGTGCGGCCCAAATACCCGAATTGACTGCAATATTCACATCCCATCCCATGTTGAAATTGAATGCTTTCAAGACGAACCTGCAGAAAGGCGATATCCCCTTCTGACAATGCCGGCGGGATCCCCGCCGGCACGGCGCAGTGAGGACAAACTTTGCGCACAAGGCGCTGGGCGATCACCAGCTGCAAGGAGGAGGAAACGAGGAACGGTTCCACACCCATGTCCAGGAGTCGCGTCACCGCTCCAGGCGCATCATTGGTGTGCAGCGTGCTGAAGACCAGATGTCCTGTCAGCGACGCCCGAATGGCAATTTCGGCCGTTTCGAAGTCGCGGATTTCTCCAACCATGATCACATCAGGATCCTGGCGCAATACGTGACGAAGACCCTTTGCGAAGTCGAAGGCAATTTCCGGACGCACTTGAATCTGGTTCACTCCCGCGAGCTTGTATTCGATGGGGTCTTCAATCGTGACAATGCGCAATTCCTCACGATTGATCTCGCTCAGGCAGGCGTAAAGGGTGCTGCTTTTGCCGCATCCAGTAGGCCCCGTAAGAAGGATGATGCCGTGCGGTTTTTCAATGAGTTTCTTGAGGTTTTTTTGATTGGTTTTCCCGAAGCCGACGTGATCGAGGCCGATCACCACGCTCTGGCGTGTCAGCAACCGAAGGCTGACGCTCTCGCCGTAGGCAGTGGGAATCGTGGACACACGCACGTCGAGATCTTCGCCCTCAATTTTCACCTGAAGGCGGCCGTCCTGCGGAAGACGACGCTCCGCGATATCCATTTCAGACATCACTTTGATTCGTGAAATAATCGCGTTCTCGAAGCGCTTTGCGTCCGCCGAAAGTGGAACGTTGTGAAGCACTCCATCCACCCGGTAACGAATGCGCAGCGACGTCTCCATGGGCTCGAAATGAATATCCGTCGCACGCTCGAAATGTGCTTCCCGGATGACCTGGTTGACGAACTTCACAACAGAAGCCTCGGCCTCGTCGAGATCGTCGTCCGATCCATCCTGAATCTCCCTGTTCTGCCACTCCTCCTGTCCAAGCATGGCGTGGAGGGTGTCTCCTCCGACGCCGTAATGATCCTTGATCAGTTTGAGGATATTTTTTTCGTCCTCGCGAATCCAGACGACCTCCTTCTGCAGGAGATAGGTCAGCATGGACGAAATTTGCGGATCGTTCGGACGAGCTGAAACAACCGTAACGCGGTGTTCATCCTCCGCAATGGGAAGGACTTGGCGCTCGAAAATCATTCTTCGCGGAAAACGGGCGGAGGGCTGAAAGGTCCGCAGTCTCTCTTCGATATCATGCAGGCTGACGCTGGATTCGACGATTTCTTCAGACATGGCAAAGATTAGTTGCGGCGCGGGATGATAATGCGTCGACGAGGTTGATTATCTGGGGACATTCCTGGCGGCAGTGGGTTTTGATTCTGCCCGGGATTGAGGATCTGAGGAATGACCGGCGTCTGACCCGGTTGAAATCCAGGAACAAAAGGCGTCCCAGGTTGACCCCCTTGCACTCCAGGAACTCCCGTAAACGCAGGCGCACCCGATGATGGCGCAACTCCGGATGGCTCGAATGGAACAAGATCCAGTCGCCTGGTTTCTCCATTCACCTGAACCGTCACGTATTTCTGATCGAGATGCAGTTCTCCAAGCGTGATCCCATTTTCTGTCTGTCCCTGGGTTAAGAGATAACTTTCATTTTGTGGAGCGTTTTCAATTCCAACCATCACTTTGTCGCCTGAAATCACAAAACCCGTGAAGCGAAGCCCTGTTGGCTTGCTCGCGATCTCGCCCCCCGCAGACTTCCCCGACTTTGGCATGAAAGGCTGACGCGTAATCAACGACCGATACCGTTCAAAATCGGGATCGTCCTGTGCTCGCAATGGCTGCGACGCAACCATCCAGAAAACGGCAGCCATTGTGAGCTGCAAGATCTGGCGAGGATGAGATTTCATGATTCGCAACATAAAACTGGCAAATGCCTCAATGGATTAAACTTAACTGATCTTGCAAGCGTTTGCGAGCCTCGAGAGAGGTCGGCCGCAAGGTGGGTGCGATCTGGGGATCGAGCTCACTGAGCAATTTCCACTCCGATTCCAATCGTGCGCGCAAATTTGCACCTGAGGCATCTCCCGAGAAGCCTTCCATGCTCCCCGTGCGTCCAATTTGTTGCAATAATGCTTCCCGTTGAGGCAGTGTCATTCCCGTCTGAAAAATGAAGCGGACAAGCTGCCGAACCTCATTGTTTTGAAGATCGAGTTGCGCAAGGAATGGACTGTTTGCCAGGAGAGCGCTTTTGCCCCCTTCATCGTTAAGCAAGCTGCGCACAGAGAGAAGCTGCGCATCCTCCGGCAGGGACGTCAACCGGTGCAACCATTCGGGTACGAGCCGTGGATCCTTCTTCAAAATTTCGTCGACGTCAGGGACCAAATCCACAGCCTGGAAATGCGCGATTAATTCGAACAACTGCGGGTCAATAAGGTAAGTCTCGTATCCTTGCGAAGCCGGACGTGGGGCGGCGGCGTTGTGCAAGGTTTCGGAGATAGCCGACAAAATTTCTGTCCGATAAGCACCGGGCGCCAAAGTCTCGAGATTGCGGGCAGCCCAAGCTATCTCGGCACTCGCCGAGGAAGTTCGGAGCACTTCAAGATTCATGGCTCTCGTGGTGGGATCGTCCACGCCATTAAGCGACGCGATCAGCGCGGTGCGCAGCGAAGCAACAGGTTCACCGGTCAATGTTTGGAATCTTCCCAATGGAAAAACCACATCTTGCTGCGTGCGCAAATAATCCTGGATGACACGCGAACCGTCTTCCCCAAAATCCTTCAATTGCTGAAGGCGTCCCATAATGGGGAATGGCTCCGTTTGCGAGGAATCGACGGCCTCAAGATCGGCAAGAAGTCGATCCAGAACAGCCTTCGGTGTCTGCGGGGTCTTGGAAATATTTCGTCGTGGAAGCGCCGTCGTGTCATTGGTCAAAGGTTCCCGGTGGCGAACGGGGAACGGCGACTCCGCTGTCAGGGAACTTTCAGGAGCAGGCACAGGGGAAAATTTCGCGAGCAGATTGGCATAAAACCACCCCAGTAAAAAACCCACTGCGAACGCGAAAGTGATCCCAAACACCGCAAAACTGCGTTGTGAATCCGACGCCATGGTCAATGGTTAACGGGCTTCAACATGACGATGACTGCAAGGTTGCCGCGCAATTTCTCATCGCCTGCCTTTATGGGCGAGAGCTGACATGATTCCACCTGCGGATGCGCGGCATCCTTTTGGAGGGCGTAAAGAAATTTGACGACCGCTTCAAGACTGCCCTGCAACGAGCATTCGACGCGGATCAGATTGGCACTGCTATGACTTTCGCCTTTTGAAGCCCGCCTTTGGGGAAGTTCGACATTGCTCTTTTTGGCGATCGACTCGAAATGCTTCATCCACGCTTCCTGACTCACGACATCGGGCGAGCTTCCCTCCCTCTCTTTCGAAAACTTGGCCAACTCCTTCTTCCAATCAGGAGCGAGACGCAATGCCTCATTCTGGATCTGAACATCGCTTTTGAGTTGTGCAATTTTGATCTTCTGGCTCTGCACTCTTTCCCACTGCGGCCACACAAGCATGTAATTCAGGAATAAAAACAAGGAAACACCCACGAGGATGAGAAAACGAAGCTCGCGCGGTTTGAGTTTCGAAAACTTCATAGTTTTAGAGCCGATTGGAAAGGAACTGTCACCTGCCAGTTCACGCCGCCACTGCCTGGATTTTCACCCACTGAGTCAACCTTGGCATTTACGAACGAAGGGTTGTACTTCAACTTCTGAACGAGATCGTAGACGGCGTCCGCCTGCGTGGCCGTCCCACGCAGCTTGAGGCTTTCTTGAAAACGATACGAAAAACTTTCGAGGGTGACCGTTTCCGGCATCGCCTCGCCAAGCTGGCGCAACATTTCCAGAGCGTTCCCGGACGGATTTTGACTTTCGAGGACAGCCATCAAATCACGCTTCAGTTGCTTCGCATCCTTATAATCGGGCTCTTGCCTCAACTTCGTCTGTTCGAGCTGATGGATGTCATTCCATTGGAAAATTCCTGCGGTAATGAGCCCCGCCACGAGGAGCGCATAGGTGACACTTCCTATCACGACCAACCCTTTCATCAGACGCTTTCGGCGCTGCAACCGAAGATAATCGCTCCAAAATTCGCGTGGAGGTTCAAAATGGATCAGCCCCTCAGTAGCCGATTTGCGACAGAGATTCACCACATGCGAAGCCGAGTCCGAACCGCGTGCCGAAATGTACCATGTGATTCCGGGTGAATTGCCATCCTTGAAATCGTCCGGAAAAAGCTCGGAGCCGAGCGTGGTGACCCATGCCTCATCCGCATCTTCGCGATGATAATAACGCTGGCATGCGGCACGCAGAACCCCATTTTCAATCTTAAGGCCCTTGACGAGGACTCGTGCCGCTTCGGGCTCTTTGATCACGCGTCCCCAATATTCATCGGGCGCCGTAGGTCCGGAAACCTGCCAAAGAGCGAGTACGTCAAGGACGAAACGCGGCTCCGAAACACCCAGTTTGTGCACCCATTCAAAAATCTGCTGCAGGCGCTTCCGCTCGAAGATAGCGAGCGCGCAAACGATGCTTGCAGAACTCCGATGAAGATCCTGCATCAGCATCACATGCTCCGCGGAATCCAGTTCCACGAGGCCTTGAACAAGACCTTCGGCCATCACACGCGCCTCGTCGACATCCGTAGTGGGAAACTCTTCCACAAGAAGCAGCACGTGTTCGGAGGGAACGACCACATAACAGGGATTGCCCCGCTGATTGCGCCATCGTAAATCGCGGAGGATCTGGCGGATTTTCTTTCGCGACATCGATTCGTCCAGATTGACCATCGCTTGGCGCGGCTCCACATTGCCGAATCCCTGGATCGGCGACGCACAGAGCATCGCCTGGCCGTTGTCGTCGATCGAGATCATAAGGACTGATCTCGTGACGCGCACATCCTGCTTGAGCGAAGGAGTCAGAACGGGCTCAGGGGGTAAAATGGATGGCACAGACAATGACATGGTGGGTTCCGGCTTTTAAATCTATCAGATGTCCTATGATTTTAGGTGAAAAAAATGCGCGGATCTAAAGGGATGTATCTTGGGCGATTGCCTTCTTCTTTTCGATCGTACGGGGTAGACGCAACAGCGTGAGCCCTCCCTGGCCATCTCTCACGGCAAGAGCTTCGCACACCACGTGCTGCTCTTGGAACTCTCCAACCCCGCGCACCCGAAAATAATTCGAAGATGTCGTGATGGCAGAAGACGTTGGCGATATCGCGGGAGTGCCAGCTTGTGGCGTGGTCGTTTGACCCTGCACGTCTGGCAAGCCGTCGAGATAGACGTCATCTTCGGTGCCTTCAATCCCATCGGGTCCCCAACGTTTTTGAACGATCTGTTCCGCCTTCTCGATGGGCAGATCGAGTGCGGCCGCAATGAGAAAAGGGGGCGCGGTGTTGATATTGATCTTTCCGTCTCCATCAATCGTCGTATAAGGCAATAGCGGTTTTATATTTCCATCGAAATCAACCGGAACCTGGAGATCGAGCAGCTCCGCCCCACCCATGATCCAATAAAGCTCCCCCATTTCCGTGACAGGAGCGTTTTTGGCTTTGCGAGGGTTTTCCTTCAGGGCTTCGTAATCAAAAGTTTCGGCCCCATTGAGGCTGCGAACGTCATCGGCATCCTGCCAGTCGGTCAGGCAATCGAACCAGGCGTCAACCTGTTCCGGTTTCAGTCCCGCGCTGCGAAAAAGATTGCGCCATACATACGACGGCGTTTTGATCCAATTAATGCGCGATTGCTCATCCTCGATTTCAATCCAGAACGTTCCGCCGCCCGCCTCAAGCTTTTCGGAATGCCATATGCCTTGAAACCGATTGAGGTCGAGTCGTCTTCCTTGAGCATGGTTCCCCTTGCCGGTCTCGAGATTGTGTTTGCGTTCATCTTGCAGAATTTTATCGAGATACGTGAAAGAGGATTGCGCAAGCAGTTCCGCCTGCACCCGGCGCGCTCGGATGGCGGCATCACCCATGACCAGCCCCACTTTTTCTGAAGCAATCGCCACGGCAAACCCAAGCAGCACGACCGCCCAAAGGACGATGATGAGTGCTGATCCGGAATGGCCTTTGTGAGAAAAGAAACGTGGCATGGGTTTATGGAGAAGGCGCCGCCGGAGTGCCTGGCGTGGGAGCGGGCGTGCCCGGTTGAGACGGAGCAGGGGCTGTTGGCGCTCCCGCTGCAACGGGAGCCGGCTGAATGGTTTCTTTTGCAAACATCGCGTCCACTCGTGCCGTACACGTATGCGCAAAATCATTCCAATCGGAGCTCACCTTTTCCCCTTCGACCGAAATTCCGATGCGGACCGCCAGGGGGCCATGCTCGTCATCCGACCATCCGTCCGACCATTCGGCCTTCGCTTCACTCCAAAACTGGACTCGGAATGATTGCACGTTTTCCAAAAGTACCACTTGGCGCTGCCAGTTGCCGTCTTCCATCGTGAACGGCCCCGCTAACATGACAAGCTGCCGCTTGCCGTTCTCTCCGTTGAGCAGCTGGAGTTGAATGCGTTCCAATGGCGCGCGATCGGACGAAGTTGCGGCGTCGGGCGAGAGGGCGGTGACAAAAGAAACCTTGTCTCCTCCCAGACCACCGCTGCGATCGTCTTGAGCAACCCATGTGTAAATATCTTGTGGCTGCTTGTGATAAACAGCGGCCGTGATGGATTCCGAGAGCCGCTTGAGAACAAAGTCTGCACGAGCGTCGCTCCCCTCCCCATTCATCACGCGCTCTGCGGCGCGCCAGCTCGCCATCCAGACCGAAGCCACGCAAACCATGAGCAGGGCAAAAATGATAACGGAAATCATCGCTTCGAGAAGCGTGAACGCGGGACATGAAGATCGGCATGGTGTCGTCATGCGTTCTTGGTGGACCGAGGCACGAATCCGATGAAGGATCGATCGATCGCGCTGCCGCCTTCGTTCCAGCGGATCGTGAATTCATATTTGAGAATTTTCGGGTCGTCGGTCGATTGAACCTCGTTTCGCCAATGATAGGACCGACCTCCCACGGTCACATCGCCTTCCTCCAAACCGGTCTTTACTTCGTCAAGCTTGACGTTCTCTAAACGCCAGTCCACCAATTTGGTTTCCACAATATTCAGCGCAATTTGAAGATTTTTCACGGCGGAAAAACCACGAATACACCGACTCACGGCCAAAGAGAGGGCGATGAGGGCGGTAGCGAGGATGACAGTAGCGAGCATCAGCTCCAGGAGCGTGAATCCCCGCTGCCAGCGGGTGGTTGGAGATTTGCACGTCATATGAAGCTTTAAATTTTTTCTTATTTGGCCGGCGCGACGGCATGTTCCATGGAAGGCTGGCCAGTCCAGTCGGTTTTCACCTTCCACACGTTGCCATCCGGCCCGACGACGAGAACACTCATTTGCGTGGCGCGTCCGTCAGGAAAGAAATGCACCGGCTTCATTTCGTCGCGGTCTTCAGGCACGACGCGAATATTTCTGTCGAGCTTCAAAGAAATAAGAGACGCGTTTTCCTGCGAAGAGCTGCTGTCCGCGCTTTCGGACGGGACGGGGCATGCCGAGACCACACTATTGGTTTCATCGACGGTGACAACCCACTCCACGCCGTCGCGCCACGCCTTGGAATGCGCCTTCATCCATGTGACGACAATCTCTTGCGCGACGCGGCGGGATTGTTCTGCCTGCCATTTAGACCGCAACGAAATCGTCACTGCCGTGAAGAGCAATCCAAGGAGGATGATTGCCAGCATCAACTCGAAGAGCGTGAAACCAGGACTCATCCGAAGCAAACATGGGGATCGAAGCTGAAGGGTGCGGAATAAATCATGACCGCCTCTACAGCATGACAGCAAACGGGCGGAAAACTCACCAGTTTTTGATATCGTCTTCGTTTCCGTCGATGCCATCCGGTCCTTTCGAGCTGAGATCGTAGGTATCCGTATTGTGTTGGCCGGGGCATACATAAATATAATCGTTATTCCATGGGTCTTTCGGGATGACCTTCGAATCGAAATACGGCCTCCAATTTAAAGCAGGTGGATCGCCAGAGGGCTTTTCAGCAAGCGCCTTCAATCCCTGCTCGGTGCTCGGAAAATGGCCGTTCTCCATTTCATAAAGACCCAATGAGGTCTTAAAGGTTCCGTTTATCATCGCATTGGCCGTCTTAATCCCGGCGTTCCTAACAGTTCCAGTCAACCTCGGAATCAGAAATGCCAACAGCATGCCGATGATGATCACCACCGACATGATTTCGAGCAGCGTGAACGCTTTGCGGCTATGCAAACGGAAAGAAAAATTGGATGTTTTGTTTGTTTTCAATTTCAAAAAATTCATATCTATTTCTCGTCTAACAGCTCGGGAACCGGCTCGGCGGGAATGCTGTAAGGAGGGCGTTGCGCCTCAATGTCATCTAGTTGTTTATCCAAAGATCTTTCACCGAGAAGCTTCTTGTCAAGGCCTTGCTTTTTGAAAGATTGCAGCATGAGGCGGCGGCGGCGGGCTTCATACGAAGCATCATCGGGCGTGCGCAGCACTGTCGGTTTCAAAAGCACCATCAACTCGGTTCGAACGAGTTGTTTTGTTGTATTGGAGAAAAGATAACCAATCAGCGGAATGTCGCTCAGAAGAGGAATGCCCACCTTGGTAACCGTCTCGCTGTTGCTAATCAAACCGCCCAGCACGATGACGGAGCCGTCCTGCACCGAAACCACAGAGCTCGCTTCGCGGCGTGCAATAATCGGCACTTGATTATTGTTGATGGTCTGCTCTCCACTGATGCTATTGACCTTCTGCAAGATATCCAATACAACCAAGCCATCGGGATTGACAAGTGGACGCACGTAAAGTTCTGTCGCGATGTCCTTATATTCGTACGACGACTGCAGATTGCCGAGATTACCGGTAATATCGGTTGAGGTTGTGGTGACAATAGGCCGGGCTTCTCCCACAATGATCTTGGCTTCCTCATTATGGCTTGTTTGGATGACGGGTTGAGATAAAATTTTGACATTGCTGATCTGTGCCAGAGCTTGCGCAAGCACATCCATTTTCGTGCTGGTAAGGGTTGCAAAATAGTTCAATCCACTTGCAAGTCCTGTTGGAAGAGTGGCGGCCGAAGCGATCGTTGTGGCATCGACCGGATTGATCGTCAACGTGCTGTTCAATCCTGCCTGCTTGAGCTGGCCATTGGCGGCGCGAATGAGAAACTCCACACCAAGGGAGTCCGTGCGATCCAAGGTGACTTCCACGATGATACCTTCCAGCAATACTTGCGCGAGCAGCACATCCACGTCCTTCACGAAACCCTGCACCCACTCGATGTCCTGCGCCGTGCCCATCACGATGAGGGAATTCGTCCTTGGATCCGCATAGACCACCAAGTCTTCCCTCTTGTTGGCCCCCAGGCCTTCCTTGCCTGCGGCTGTGCTCGCGTTCGACAAACCCGAGGGAGGGGAAGGTTGGTTGGGAGGATTGCGTTGATTGGGATTGGAATTATAAGCGCTTGGACTCTCCTCACCTTTGACACGTTCCTTTTTATTCTTACCTGCAGAACCGCCACGACCCAGGACTTGATTGAGCAATCCGGCCATGTCTTCGGCATCCGCGTACTTCATCGGGATGGATTTTAAGATGAGCGGAGCAGCCGTGTCGGCGTCGAGCTTCTCGATCATTTGATCAAAGAACGGAAAATTAATCGCCCGCGTGAGCAGGATGATCTGGTTCGTACGCTCATCTGAAGTGAGCGTGACCTTTCCCACAACAACGGCTTCCTCACTGAACTCTCCGCTTGCGCCACCGGGAGTTGGCATGAGCGTGGGTGGAACCTCTGGCTGCCCAGGAATTCCTGGGGCCATTCCAGGAACTCCCGGCTGTTTCGCCGCCTGTTGGTTGCCAAGCGAAGAATTGAGCAATTCCGTGATGCGAGCGACCACATCCTTCGCCTTCGCGTTTTTGAGCTTGTAAAATTTAGATTTGACCGTCGCTTCGAGAGGCCGGTCCAAATGATTGATGATTTTCTCGATTTCGATCAGGTTCGCCGATGTGTCCGTGATGAGGAGTGTGTTCGTGCGAGGGAAAGGCATGATCTGGCCATAGGCATGAATCACAGGCTGAAGGCTAGCCTGTATGTCCGTAGCTTTGGCAAAATTCAGTTGGAAGATCTTGCTCATGACTTGATCGGCAGCAGCGAGTTTCTCATCGCCCGTGATCACATTCACACCTTCCTGACGTACGCTTGGGGAGGGAACCACCTTAAAAAATTTTTCGCCAAGATGGACAATCGAAAAATTATTAGCCGACAACACGTTCTGGATTGCGATGATCGCATCCTCATGTGTGAGGGGGCCATTGCTTTGGATGACGATTCTTCCCGAAAGATTGCTGCCATGGATGGCGGTGCGTCCCGTCAAATTACTATAAAATTCAATGATTTGCTCGAGTGTGGCATTTGGAAAATTGATCTGAACGGGCTGGTTGCCGGTCAGGGCTGGGGACGCGGGAGATGCCGCAGGAGATGCTGATGGTGAAGGAGCCTCCACAAGAGTCGGCGCATAGGCTTGAGTCGCCCCCCCTGCGAGCAACAAAAAGGCGCTCAAAACGCCGGCCCAATATCGAATCGATCTCATCGGCCATCCAAATATAGTACACACAAAGTCGATTCCAAGTCTAATTCCTGGTTATGCAAGTGCTTGAGCCCGACCTTTTTTTGAAAGAATCAACCCCAACCCCGCAAGGATCAAAAGATCCCTCATCAACCATATCGGATAGTTCGACCCCCCACTTGAGACACCAAAGCACCCACACTGCAAATCCAGTCCCCGCATCCAGCTAACACAGAGTGCCGCCACAAAAATCACCATCAATCCAACCAAAATCCACGTCGCTCCCATAAAAAATCGTTTACAAAAGAAACAGAGGCCGCACATGATTTCGATCCACGGCAAGTACCAGGCAAGCGCCATGGAAGCGGTGGTTGGAAGGATTTGATAATTACTGATGTCCATAAAAAAACGTCCGGGATCCCACGCTTTGATGACTCCGGCAGAAAGAAAGATGCCGCCCAAAATCCAGCGAAGAAGAGTCCACCCCATGGATTTTAAGGATGCGCGCGTTTCCATGATTCCCATCCTCCTTTCAAAAGATAGACGGGATCGAGCCCCGTTTTTTTAAGACGTTGCGCCACCGAGAGACTTGCGTTGCAATGCGCATCGCAATAAACAACCAACGGGGTTTTCCCGTTCGAAGCCATGATCACCGGACCCAGGAGTTCATTCCACTTGTCCTCGTTGAGGAGCAGGGCACCTGGAATGTGACCTTGGTCGTATTCCGTGGAAACGCGCGCATCAATCCAGATCACGGAAGTTTTCCAGGCTTCCACCTGCGACAACGACACTTCGCCTTCCCAAAATGGCTGGGGTTTGTGTGGATTCAACCATAAGGATGCAAGCGTCCCCATCAGGGCGAGCCATGCGATCACGACGATCTCTCGAAACAAACCATGCATTTGTTCATTTTAAAAGGGTTCGCGTCAAATCACGACGCAAATCCGTGCCGCGTCTCCTAACGGGATGGCGTAGGCTGAATCGTCGCGCCGCGCACGGCTGCAAACGCGTTGTAGGATCGCGGCTTCTCTGATGGAAAATCTGTTCGAAGAACGAGGGTGGCCATGACCGGTTCAGAGGTGTTTTCAGGTTTGACGCGAATTTGATATTCCCGGCCCGGAACCACTTCCATGAGCTCCGGCTTGAGCTTTTCGTTGTTCGACTCAACCGCGATGACATGCACGTTCGTCGCGATACCAATTTGGATGTTGATCATCTTGGACTCCGCTGCTTCATCCTGGTTCCAAAAGACAAATGCCGGATTGAAAAGCAGCACTTCGGGAATGTGAATATTCATTTTAAGGAGAACCATGGACTCGCGCGGGTCATTGGTCATCACCATGATCTCTTTGTGCTGGTCACCCAAACGCTGGCCGATGTCGAACGTGACGGTAATTTCGCCGCTTTCTGCAGGTGCGTACAATTTTTTAGGGAGGCTCGCCGTCGTGCAGCCGCATGAGGTTCGCACGGAGTCGATCTGAACGGGATAATCGCCCATGTTCCGGAAAACATAGCGTCCCACCACATTCGTATCGGCAACCGTGGGATGAAATTCCATTTCACGCGCTTCCCAACGGAGCTGCGCGCAGGCGGGGATGGTACAGGCGCACCACAGAAGGAATCGGAAAAGTCGACTCACAGACGGTGAAGGATAAGACACCGCGACCAAAAAACCAATGACAATACGACAAAACCTTCCGGGTGATTCCTCACCCAAAAGGTTCACTACGAGCTTTTTCGCTGATGGCTTGGCTTCGCCGGTTGTTTAAAGAGGCTTTGGCCTATTTCTTTTTTTAGGACTGCCCATGTCCCGCTCCCACAAAATCTTCATGGTTTTCCCCTTGCGCCTCGGTGGATGACCGCTCGATAGGGTTCACCTTGGCACCCGAACGGTCGGTTTGATTGTGCTGAGCCTGTCGCTCGACACTTCCACCACCACGCGACTGGCCGCCTTTTCGGCCGATTTGGGCCATATGCTCGCGGTTCGAACTCACTGCCTGCCCGCCTTTGCGTCCAATTTCGGACATGTGCTGACGATTCGAACTCACAGCAACTCCCCCTTTTCGCCCGATTTCCGCCATATGCTCGCGATTGCGGCTTACGGCTTGTCCTCCTTTGCGACCTGCCTCCTGTCTGGATTGGGTGTGTTTGTTCTCGTGTTCTGGCATGATAATATCTCCTGTGAAAATTGCCTTTCTTGTTTAACTTAAGTCCATTCGCAATTCGCACCATCAGGAAGCACCCCCTTTTTTACGGGGAATTTTCAGGCATTTCCACTGGGGAAAAACCTTATGGAATCATAAGGGAACGAATGCATTCAAGAATGCTCTGGGCTCAGCATTACCCATCTCAGATTTCGTTGCGATCCCCTTCGCGGATCTTTTTTAATTCGCGCCAATGACAGTGGACAAGCGGCAAAGAACGCGCAGGCTATGGAGAAGAACTACTTAAACGGCTCTCTACGGATTTAACCGAGAAATTTGGACGTTGTTTTTCCGAACGAAATCTTGAAAACCCTTAAATGTCACTAGAATTTGTAAGCTGTGCCAAGAGTCACTAAGTGACATGTGAAATCACGTCCCACCGGCTGGATTGCTCCCGGCATATAAGCGCTTCCGCCGCGATCCACCGAATATCCAAAATCCATGGTGACGTGCTTATTGAGCTGATAGACCAGCGTGGTTCCCACTGTGTTCACAGAATCATCCCGTCCTGGAGGAGTGTATGAATCGTAATCAACTTCGGCATGTTGGATAAAGATCTCAGAGCTAAAATCCTTGGTCCATTGGCGCTTATATCCCATGCGATAGGTCTCATCCTGATAGGTCGCCACGCTAGTGCTCGATAACCATTGCCACTGCTTGGCCAGGAATGAAAGCGTGTCATTGCGGGTCAAAAGGAAGGTCGCCTTGGAATCGCAGAAAATTCGGTTAAAATTCCGGTCTTCGTTCACCGCAGAGTCGGTCGGAATGTCGTTTCCATAGTGACGGAAATCGGGACCGGCGCTGATTTCCAATTTGAGCCAGGGCCATGGCTTGCCTTCAAGACCAACCAAGGCGCGCTGGTAGTTGTTATTATCGCTGCCTCCACTGCCCGTCGGGCCTTGATTGTTGCCAAAGATACTCTGCCCCTGATGGCCTGCGCGGTAGCCAAGGGTGACCGCAAAGTCCTTGGTGAAATGGTAGCCGACGTCCGGACCGACATTCACATCAAAGCGGTCAATAAAATTTAGATAGCCTGGAACCATGCTCATCAAGCGGGTCCCGAAATCCTGATAGAGGGTTTGGGCTGTCGTGCGAACAAACCAATCCTTACTGATGTCATAGCAGAGCGACAATTTGCCGATTTCATCAAGGTGGGAACGGCGGCCCCAGGCCGCCCTCGCAGCATAACCGTTGTAGCCGTTGGGATAAGCCAGTGACACGGTATTTCCATCCACGACTGTAAAAAGGTTGGAGAGATCATACGAAAAATCACCAGCCTCGCCTTTGATCAGGTTGCTGATGTTATGGGCGGTGTTGTTTTCACCTGTTTCGGCATGGTAGTAGCTGATGACAGGATTATAGCAGAGAGTCAATTTTTCCAACCCGGCGTCCTTGTCGCCAATCATGGGAACAAAGTTGATATCGATCTTCGGGCTGATCGTGGAAATCATGGAGTCCCGGTTGGCGAGGGGAGGAACGTTGCTATCATAAACGTTGCTGTCGTAGCTTTCACGAAAGGTCAGCGAAAGCTCGGTGAGCCAATCCGGCTTCCAATCCTCTGAATCAGCTTTCGTAACAACAGGCGCGGTCTTCTTTTCCCCCGCCACAACCTTGGAACCGTCATCCGACCGCAGGGGCAAAATGGCCAGCACCAGAATTCCAAATAAGAAATAGATGTATGTTTTCATTTTATTTAATCCAACGGGTGTCAATTCATATACGATCTAATTGATCGTTATTTTCTAAAAAAGGGGGTTAGATGCCATCTCCTGCACTAAATTCATGCGCAAACACTTCTGCGGAGGTTACAGGAAGATTGAGGTAGACGGCGGCGAGAGAGGCTTTATCCATCAGACGAGCAATGTAATTACGCACGTCGAGAAAAAGCCTTTGAAAACGACATTTTCCTTCCTGGCTACAGGGTGCATAGGCTGTTACAGAAACACAGCCCGTAGGCGCGAGGATGCCGTCAAAATGGCGAATCACCTCTCCCATCGTGATCTGATTGGGTTCTCTGGAAAGGAAGTAGCCGCCTTCCTTGCCAGCGGAACTGCTGACCCAACCTTTTGCTTTCATTTCGAGCATGATTTGTTCAAGAAAACGTTTTGGTACATCGTTGCGCGCAGCAAGTTCTCGAATCGAAACGGGACGATGACCATCCTGTCCGATCAGATCAAAAAGAACGCGTAATGCATAATCGGTTTTCTTTGAAATTTTCATATACGACTTTTTTAATCGTATATCAGAAATACGTCAAGCGAAATTGGATTGATGAGCGAGTGGGGGGCCAACTTTGAACTGTCAGTAAAGTCATCCTGACAGCCACCCTCAAGAAAAAAAGTTTCCCTATCTTGCTGATTCATTTGCAAGAAACGTCCCTCGAATCTTTCGAAGATTTCAGCATTGACGCTGTTTTTCTAACAGCTCACAAACAGGGTGCCGTTCCCAAGGATGAGGCAACCATAGTCTCAACCTTTCGTCGCACAATTGTAACAATCTTCACATCTGTTTGTAACAATTCATTTATACGATTCCGCAGCTTATTAAAAATAAGCCTATCCATAAAAGATGGCAAAATTAAAAAATGAATATGCAACTCAAACCGTGGAAATTGCGATTTTTAGCCACAGTGCTGATCGCCTGTATGGGAATAGGAAACCTTTTTGCACAAGGGGATGACACCCGCGCCTTGATTGATACAATGGTCAAAAAAGGCTTGTTGACGAATCAAGAAGCCGCCGATGTCGCAGCCCAAATCCACAAAGACGTGGAAATGAATAGTGGCTACAAAATCCAACTAGGAAGTTGGATTAAGACCTTAAGAATTTGGGGTGATGCTCGGCTTCGTTACGAATATCGAGAAGGCTCCGTGCCACAATTTACATCACCTACAGCCATCAATAGCAGCCCGACAGCCGCTAATGTAGCACCCAATACTTATGAGGATCTGGAACGCTGGCGCTGGCGCCTTCGTTTGAATACCGAAGCCGTCTTTACGGACGATTTCAAGGGAGGTTTGTCCATTGAACCGGGCAGCAACCCACGTTCGGCAAACGTCACTTTTGGAGGCAATCCTTCAACGGCTGGCGGCGTTGGCGGCACCACGGTGGGACCGTTCGGAAAAGGCACAAATGGCATCAATGTCAGTCGTCTTTATCTTGAATGGAGTCCTGCCGAGTGGGTGGTGCTTACGGGAGGACGCATGGCGAATCCTCTATTCACGTCAACAGCCACCGGCGGCGGCTTGGTTTGGGATCCGGATCTCAATCCGGAAGGAGCACGGGAAACCTTCAAGTATGACGTCACCGACAAGCTCGAGCTTTTTTCAACCTTGGCCCAGTTTATGTATGATGACAAGGCAGTCGATCATCCACCCACATCGGCAACTGCCATCACAGGAGGCAATGATGCATGGCTTTTTGCGGAGCAGTTTGGAGCAAAATATACCTTCAACAAAGACACAACACTGAAGATCGCCCCCGTGCTCTATGTTTATTCCGGCCCCGGCGACAGTTATACGGGGCGTTTTGATGGAACGGGAAGCGGTGGCACTTCGGACGTGGCGATCAACGATCTCATGGTGGTTGAAATACCACTTGAATTTAAGTGGCATACGTGGGGTCAGAAGTTCAAGTTGTTCAGCGATGTTGCGGTCAATACGGAGGGCAGCGCCCGCGCCGATGCCGCAGGAAGGCCCGACAAAGAGAATCAGAACCTTGCCTATCAGGCAGGAATTCAATGGGGTGAAGCTCAGCACAAAGGAGATTGGGAGGCCTCGGCCATGTGGCAGCACACGGAACTTTATTCCGTTGATCCCAATCTGGTGGATTCCGATGTCTTTGATTATCGTTTAAACCTCGAAGGCCTTGTGTTTGATGTGAGGCATTACCTCACAGAGAATGTCTGGATCGAAGTTCGATATGCGCGCGCGGATCGGTGTGACAACACGCTGCCAACCACAGCCACAAGCGATTTCAATATCGCCACCATAGATCCTATATCGAAATACCAATTGTTGCAGTGCGATTTGAATTGGAAATTTTAACAAAATCCATGCTGTCGGCTGCTCCTCTATGAAAGAGGAGCAGCCAAATGGGGATTCACATGAAGTGAGTTGCTCGGGGTTTGCAGGAAAAATTTCATAGCAAATAGTGACCGAACCCGTCTTTCGATTCACTTCCCGTAGAGATGCCGATCTTCCCCTCTGTCGTGCATCGCTTGCCTTTCACGCTCTGAATTCCTTTCCGAGGAATCATGAGACCATTTCCCGCGGCTGTAGAAAAGCCATGTCACCGCAATATCAATCACTTTTTGGGTTCTTCTCCAGGATATGTGCCTAACTGATATTGGAGATTTGAATTCTCAATTTCATATTGGTATTTGGCGGTTGCGTTTGCGATTGCCGCTTCGGTTTCATTCAATTGAGCTTGAGTCAATTCCACGATGGAACTCGTTCCGAGATGATAACGCAAGTCAGCAAGCTTCAGGGACTGAGTTGCTTGCTCCAGAAGCTGCTCCGTAACATGGATTGTTTCATATGAGGTATGGGCGTCAAGCCAGCTCAATTTTAAATCACGAACAATTTCGTTTTCGGCCTCTGTAAGGAATTGACTGGTAACTTCAGCTTTCAACTTCGCCTCCTGTTGTCTTGCCGATATGCGGCCACCATCCAGGATAGGAAGTCCGATATTAATGCCAGCGACGGCATAAGTTTCATTCCACTTTTTGTCCGCATCAGTATCACGTATGGGTGTGATGCCGGCCGCTCCAAGCATGCTGACTGTCGGATAGCGTAGCGCCTTTTCTGCCTGGACAAATTTCAATGCGGCATCGCGATCGTCTCTCAATCTCGCAAGCTCTGGACGATTGCTTAAGGCGATAACGACCAAGCTGGCGAAATCTTCGACAGGGGCATCCGGTAGGGACTCTTCATGCAACTCGACGTTATCGATTTGACGCATGCCAAGCACCGTGGCCAGTCCCGCAAAAGCGGCATTGAGCGAGTTGTCCGCCCTAAGGAACAGAAGCTTTGCCTGCGCAAAGTTAACGTTTGCAAAGCTGGCATCCAAATTGGATTTCAACTGGCTCTTAGCCAATGCAGAGGTCAGGTCGCGAAATGCCTTTCTTGCTTCCACGGTTTCAGTTGCCACGCGTAGGACGGATTGTGCTTGAAGAGCGCGGAAATATTCTTTGTCTACTTCCAGAAGGATTTGGGCTCGTGTCGCCAAGGCATTCTCTTGTTCAGCGTGAGCCTGAAGTTTGCTGCTCTCGAGAAGATTTGCTGTCCGTCCAAAGTCTGACAACATCTGGTTTACAACGATGCCATTGGCTTCGCGGCTAAAAATGCTCGGGTTATTCAAACCTCCTGCGCCAATGCGCGAATCTTTCGATGTGCCCACGGCCGTTAAATTGGCGGAAACCGTTGGAAAGAATGCTGAGCGAACCTGCCGCGTCTCCTGTTCCGCGACAAGCGCATTGAGATCGGCTGCTGTGATTCGGGGGTGATTCTTGAGTGCCACTTCTTCCGCATCTTTGAGCAGCAAAACCTCGTGCTCTTCGGCTCCATCGAGAAAAGGTGTCACCTTTAATAGACAGATTATGATAGCGATTAGGAGGCGGCTCTTCATGCAATCATCTTGTTCATGTTGTCTCCTGCGCATTCAGTAAAACCGAGGCGTCTTCACACGGTGGTCTAGATGCGAGATCGTCATTCGACTCCCTGCGGCCGTAGACTAAAACATAAGCTGCAGGAACAATGAAAATGGTCAAAAGAACCGATACCCCCAGCCCACCGATAATGGCTCGTGCCAGAGGAGCATAGGCTTCACTTCCAACTCCGAGTTTAGCAGCCATCGGAAGCAATCCAATGATCGTCGCCAAAGAGGTCATGAGAACGGGCCTCAATCGAACCTGACAGGCCAAGACAACAGATTCTTTCAATTCCATTCCATCGTTTCTGAGGCGATGAATGAACTCAATAATCAAAATACTATTTGAAACCACAATCCCCACCATCATCACAATTCCCATGAGGGACATCACATTGAGGGTCGTACCTGTTATCCATAATGTAATGAGCACACCGGTTAGTCCGGTTGGGACTGCAAGAAGAATCAAAAGTGGATCAACAAACGATTGAAATTGCGCAACCAATACGAGGTAGACAAGAAGAACAGACAAGATGAGACCCAGCCCAAAACTACGGAAAGAAATTCTCATGCCCTGCACGGTTCCACGCAATTTGACACGAACGCCTTCTGGAAGTTTGGTTTCATGAATAATTTTCTCAATACCAGAGGCTATTCGTCCCAAGTCTTCTCCCGAGGGCGCTACATAAACATCAATCACGCGTTGTAATTGATAATGGTCAACCTCCGTCGGAGATTCGATTTGCCGGATCGCCGTCACGGCATCAAGACGTGCTGAACCTGAATGATCAGCAGATCGCATTGGAATCGCTTTGAGATCAGCTAATGTCCTCACCTCTCCCTCAGGATATTGGACTGTGAGCATATAATCATTGCCGCTCTTGGGATCAACCCAGTAACTTGGAGCGATAACTTGATCAGAGGTGAGAGCCGTGATCACATTACTTATAATTTCCTTTTGGCTCAGGCCCAATTCACTTGCCCTCGTTCGATCGATGTCCAGCTTAAGAGAGGGTGCGTCAATATCTTGTGGTATGAGAATATCACTCACACCAGGCAAGGAACGGATTTTTTTAGCAATGATAACCGCAGTCGCATATGTCTTTTCCAAATTAGAACCGCTGACTTGAAGATCGATGGGGGCCGGCAACCCCAAATTGAGAACTGCATCCACCAACCCACCTGACTGAAAATATGCGGAAAGCTCAGGAATATCCGATCGAAGCTGACGCCGAATACGTCTCATGTATTCATAACTTCCTATCTTATGACCCTCTTTCAGACTTGCCTGAATAAATGCCGTATGGGATGCCGAATTACTGGTATAAATTGATGAAAATCCAGGAGTACTGCCGATATTTGAAACAATGACATCAAGGTCTTCTGGTAAAACCGTTTTTCTTATAATATTTTCTACTTTTTCCACTAATTGTTCTGTTAACTCCAAACGTGTACCGGTTGTTGCTTTCAAATTGATTACAAATTGGCCCGGATCTGTCTTCGGAAAATAAGAAACGCCAATGAATGGGAAAAGAAACAGGCTTAAAACAAAAACAGCCATTAAAACAAGCACTGTGATCAAAGGTTGAACCAATGCCCGCCTCAGCAGGCTGTCATAGTTGCTTAACATGTTGGAGAACTTACGATTGAACCATTGGTTAAATCGAATACCGTAAGATGGATGTTTGGATCCATCGTTCTCATGGCTGGAAGCAGCATGGGCTTTCAGGAACCTCGAGCAAAATAGCGGCACGACGGTCATGGCCACAAAATAAGAGGCCACCAGAGACAATATGACGGCGAGAGCCAGCGCAGTGAAAAGAAAGCGGCTAACGCCATAGAGAAAGGTAACTGGAAAAAAAACGATTGCGGTTGTTATCGTCGCTGCCAAAACCGGCAGAGCGACCTCTTGTCCACCTTTTTCAGCAGCTACACTAGGAGACTCGCCGAGCTCGAGATGTCGAAAGATGTTTTCCAAAACGACAACCGAATTATCTATCAGACGAGAAAAGGCCAGAGCTAATCCTCCTAAAATCATCGAATTAATGGAGTTGTCACTCATGTATAGGACAATAAATGCAGCTAAAGCTGAAAGTGGAATGGATAAAAAAACCGCAATAGTTGCCCTCATGCTTCCTAGAAAAATGAGGATCATTAACCCTGTTAGAATGAGTCCAATAGCTCCCTCATGAAGGAGATTCTTAATGGCATTTTTGACGAAGATTGATTGATCGAAGACCACCTTGGTTATTAATTCTTTGGGAACATCAATCAAATGTGAAACCGCTGTTTTGATGCCATCGACTACAGCGATAGTATTGTCATCCCCACCCTGTTTTAAAACTGGCAAGTAGACTGATTTTTGTCCGTCGACACGAACAATGCTGTTTTGGATTTGAGATGCATCTTTGGCCATCCCGATATCTGCAACCATCACGGAAGAACC
>JABDCI010000002.1:0-279 GCA_013288215.1 Verrucomicrobiota bacterium
ATCGCGCTGTCGGCGACATTGAATGCAGGCCAGGAAAATCCGAAGATCAGTGCGAAAATTGCGGAACGTCTTTTTATGGTCATGGGCACAAATCGCAGCCTTTCTCCAGGGCTGCTCCTCATTGTCCAAGCCCGCAACAATGAGAATAACCAGCGGTTCGTCGCATTGTTGAAGATGGAATCGCAGCCGGTTTTCAAAGAGGAACGCAAGCAGAGCTCGGAAGGCGAAACGTACATTGAACTGGCGATTGATCCCGTGGCGCTTCCCTCGCCAGGACGG
>JABDCI010000002.1:289-80338 GCA_013288215.1 Verrucomicrobiota bacterium
CCAAAAATGCGCGCTCATCAAAAAAGATCATAGTCCCGCTCAGCCGGAAATTCTTCTCGTTGACAAGCAGGCGCGCGAGGCCGCCATTGCTGGATTTTTCCATCAACATTTTCTCCAAGCCGAATATTGCCGGGACAGCCATTTCCGAACGAAAAAATTCGTGCGTGAATTTGTAAAGTGGGCGAACAAGGCTCGGCAGGAGCACCGCTTCACCCCAGAACAGCTTGATGACACGGTTGCCGCGGCGCGCGACGCATTGCGGAACGAGAAACTATCCGTCCCCGACTTCATCCAGAAGACGATCCAGAACCGTGGCGAACAGAATGACTGCCTTGAAACGCTGACTCAGAAAAAACGTCGATCCAAAATTCGAAACCGAAGCGAAGGCGTCTGAAAAATTTCGCAAAGTGCAAGTCGTGAAGCTCGATCACAACACGCAGATGCGCATGTCGAAGGCGGCTTCACTCGACAAGGATTTTTACAAAGCAGAGCCTGATCCGGAAGACAACACGATGACGGTGATCACCATTCGCACGCGAAGATATCAAGTGACGTGACGGCGGTTTTTTCAAAATCAGAACAAAAGCATTGAAGATTCAAGATCACCTTCCTTATGGTGGCATTCGCGTGCTATGAGCTCCTCGAAAATTTCTTCCTTCATCAAGCATCATTTTCGTCACTTCAATGCGGCGACCCTTGTCGATGCCGCCGAAGCGTACAAGAAACATCTCGAGATCGGCGGAAAGATGTTCGTTACCATTGCCGGTGCGATGAGCACCGCTGAGCTTGGCATTTCTCTCGCCGAGATGATCCGCGAGGATAAGATTCACGGCATTTGCTGCACCGGCGCAAACCTCGAGGAGGACGTCTTCAATCTCGTGGCGCATGATCACTACGTTCGTGTGCCGAACTACCGCGAGCTTCGCCCGCAGGATGAGGAGAAATTATTGCAGAAGCATTTGAACCGCGTCACAGACACCTGCATTCCGGAAATGGAAGCGATGCGCCGCATCGAAGAAGCTGTTCTCGATGAATGGGTGAAGGCAGACAAAGCGAAGAAGAGGCTTTTTCCACACGAGTTCATGTACGCCATTCTCCGCAGCGGCAAATTAAAAAACTCCCATCAGATCGATCCAAAGGATTCGTGGATGATGGCGGCGATGGAAAAAAATCTGCCGATGTTTGTGCCAGGCTGGGAAGATTCCACCTTGGGCAACATGTATTCCGGGCATTGCATCACGGGAAACGTGAAGAACATCCACACGGTGCGCACGGGCATCGAATACATGATGGAACTTGCCGAATGGTACACGAAGATCACAAAAAAGAGCTCCCTTGGTTTCTTTCAGATTGGAGGCGGCATCGCAGGCGATTTTCCCATTTGCGTGGTGCCGATGCTGCACCAAGATTTGCAGCGCGATCACGTCCCTCTCTGGGGCTATTTTTGCCAGATCAGCGATTCGACGACCAGCTATGGCTCCTATTCAGGCGCCGTGCCCAACGAAAAAATCACTTGGGGCAAACTCGGTGTCGACACCCCCAAATACATCATCGAATCCGATGCATCGATCGTCGCGCCTCTAGTCTTCGCTTACGTTCTAGGCTGGTAATCGTTCCGCGCAAACCGAGGGGTTCCTCCCCTCAGCGTTCCACGATTGGGTCGGGAATTTTGTTTGGGTCATCAGGGCGCTTTGGGAAATGAGTTTTCAGAACGTCGCCGACTTTCTGAATGGCATGGATCAGGCCTTCGGTGAATTGCTCGGAACGAAAATGCTTTCCGACCTCATCGACCACTTCCTTCCAGAATGGCTCCCCACACCTCTGGTGGATGCCTTCGTCACCCACCACCGCAAATTCCCGCACGGCAGGAGCCACGAGAATGAGAACCCCGTTGCGTTCGCGCGCATGATTCATTTTCAGCCTGTGAAATTCACGTGTCGCAAACTCCTGGACGTTTCCAACACGCGAGGCGTGATGGATGACCACGCGAATTTCTGCGGATGTCCGTTGCTCGACTTTTGCAATCGCATCTACCACGCGGTCCGAGTCGATTCGAGACAAGAAATGCTTGGCTTTCACCAGCTGCCTCCCGCTCCGCCGCCACCAAAGGATCCCCCTCCTCCTGAAAAACCTCCAAAGCTGCTGCCGCCGCCACTGCCTCCGAATGAACCAAATCCTCCGGAGTTTCCCATTCCGAAGCCTCCGAACCACCACGGGCTTATAATTCTGCCACGGCTTGAATAGACCGTTCGTCGGGAACTAAGCCATTGCAGCGCTGCCATGAACACAAGGATGACAAGGAAGATCAAGAAGGGCGCGACGGATCCCTGGCCACTCTGCCTTTGAGATTCATCCACCGTGGTCCCTGTGCCTTGGTATTCACCGCGGATCGCCGCCATGATGGCATGAACTCCGTTTTGAATGCCTCCATCATAGTCGTTCATCCGAAAGCGGGGTTTGATTTCATTCTCAATGATCCGGCGGCAAAGCGCGTCGGTCAAAGGGCCCTCCAATCCATATCCCACCTGGATATAAAGCTTGTGATCATTCACGAAGACAAACATCACAACGCCGTTGTCCTTTCCCGTCCGGCCGGCATGCCACGATTGGGCGACCCTTACCGTGTAATCCTCGACGGACGAGTCTGATTCCATGTGAGGATAGAGGGCCACGACGATTTGATCGGAAGTCTGCCGCTCGAAATCCTCGATTTCGTGGAGCAGCGAGTCACGAACGCCTGAGGAGAGAACACCCGCCTCATCATGGACATATTGCTCCGGCTTGGGAGGAATCACCTCCTTGGCACCCACCGGGAAACAACAAAAACAAAGGGCGATCCAAAATGCGACGGATCGGGCCGCTTTCACTTGGCAGGAGCCTGATCGAAGTTGAAGTTCACTTTAGGTGCTTCCTGAGCCTCAGGCTTGGCTTGAAAATAGGGCTTGGGAGTGAACCCGAATGCTCGCGCAAGAAACACCTGAGGGACCTTCTGCACCTCCACGTTGTAGGCTTGCACCGCTTCATTGAATCGGCCCCGCTCCACCGCAATCCGGTTCTCCGTTCCCTCGAGTTGGGATTGAAGCTCCAGAAAATTGCTATTGGCCTTGAGGTCCGGATAGCGCTCGACGACGACCAGCAAACGGGAGAGAGCGGATGAAAGCCGGTCTTGCGCTTGTTCGAATTGCGCGAATTTTTCAGGATGATCAAGGAGTTCCTTGGGATCCATCTTCACATTGCCGACGGAGGCGCGCGCCTCCGTCACGGCGATCAGGGTTGATTTTTCGAAATTGGCCGCTCCCGAAACGGTGGCCACAAGATTGGGAATCAAGTCCGCCCGCCTCTGATAAACATTCTGGACCTGCGCCCATTGAGACTCTACTTTGGCCGAAAGTGGGATTATTTGATTATAACTTCGGATTCCCCAGCCCAAGGCCAGAAACACCCCCAAGACCAGAAGCACTCCCAAAACAACCAAAACGAGCAAAGCCTTTTTCATAGCCTTCATTGTAAGCAGAGAATCCGCACTTTCAAGTCCCTGGACGTCTCTTCGACAAACCATTCATTCAAGGCATCCATTGCCCAAATCACTCATGCATTCTAAAGTCATTTCGTTTCATTACACGCTGACAGACCATTCCGGCGAAGTGCTCGACACTTCGGATGGTGATGAACCCATGACTTTTTTGGCGGGTGTGGGACAGATCATTCCCGGACTCGAAGCCGTGCTCGAAAAACTCAAAGTGGGCGAAAAGAAAAAGGTCACGCTCAAGGCCGCGGACGCCTATGGAGCACATGACGCCGCGAAGCTGATTGAAGTCCCTTTAGAACGCATGCCTAACCAGAAAATCAAGGTGGGCGATCAATTTCAGATGAATGGCGATCCGAACTCCATGCCCTTGACCGTCGCCAAAGTGACCGACAAGCATGTCACCCTGGACAGCAATCATCCGCTCGCGGGCAAAGACCTCACGTTCGATGTGAAGATCACCGCGGTGCGGGAGGCCACTGACGACGAAATGGCGCACGGCCACGCACACGGTCCCGGTTGCCATCACTGAGGACGATCGCATTCCCAAAAACTACAGCCCCGACGGATCGAGGCTGCGTTCTTGTCTACTTCGCGGCTTCTGCCACCATATGTTCCGTTGCTGGAAGATTCATTGCCGACAAGTGAACCCAAGAATTTGTCGTTTGGATCGTGGGCTTGTTTTCACTCGCAGCTGTCGCGTTTTTGTCCAACATGGAATTCCAGAGACAAACACCGACGCAGCAGAAATATGCAAGGACAGCCATTCTGACGTTCATAGTTGGAGGAGGTTAATGATTGAGATCCGTTACGAGAAGTTTCTATACGCAAGCTTCATGCCAAGAGAGCCGTCATCCATTTGAACCGTAAATGGCATCGTAAGCGTATGATCAAAATGTGAATAAAATATCAAACTGATATTCATCTTGCCTTCAAGTTATCGCTCTGATAATTCCATACCACCAATGCCCCCTCTTTCTCCTAAGATTTACGAGAAACTTCTCGCCGCCCAAAGCTCTCTCAATTCGTTGGAGGGCATCGACGCGACTCTCAAAACCATTTTGGACGAAGCGGCCAAGCTGGGGCACGCCGAAAGCGGGAGCGTGTTTCTCTACAATCCGCAGGAGAACCATCTTGTGTTCCATTTGCTCACAGGCGCGAACAGCCAGAAGCTCAAAGGCCGGACGATCCAGATGGGAGAAGGGTTTGTGGGATACGTCGCCCAGGCGCGAAAAATCGAACAGGTGAGCGACGCTTATCGGGATCCGCGGTTCAACAATCGCTTCGATACGATCCTCAACCATCGCACGCACAATCTTCTTGCAGCTCCGATTCTTTATGGAGACACCCTTTTGGGCGTTCTTGAGCTTGTGAACCACAGGAATGGCCCCGCTTTTCCTACGGAGATCTTCAAAGCCATCGAGCGGTTCTGTGAACGTGCCGCGGACGTGCTTGGCACGCTTCTCAAGCTCCAGGAAGCGGAAGCTGCCGCGGAAAAGTGGAAAACACTCTTTTCATTAAACGCTCATGCCGACGTTGCGGAAAACCCACTCGATCAGATGATTGGCGAGAGTCTTGCAGTCCAGCGGGTGAAAAATGAAATTCGACAGGTCTCTGTCACGCCCTCCACCGTGCTGATCCGGGGGGAAACAGGCACAGGCAAGGAGCTCGTTGCGAGGGCAATTCATGATCTCAGTCCCCGCTGCAAGCAGCCTTTTGTCCGCGTCAACTGCGGCGCGATTCCCGCGAATCTCATCGAAAGCGAACTCTTCGGCCATGAGAAAGGCTCCTTCACCGGCGCTTTCCAGCGGAAGCTTGGACGCTTCGAACTTGCGAACCACGGGACTCTCTTTCTCGATGAAATCGGCGATCTGCCGATGGAGATGCAGGTGAAGCTCCTGCGCGTGCTGCAGCAACAGGAATTCGAGCGCGTGGGCGGTTCGGAAACGCTCAAAGTGGATGTTCGCATCATTGCCGCCACGCATGTGAATCTTGAAAAAGCGATCCGGGAAAACCGCATGCGTGCGGACCTCTATTATCGCCTGAATATTTTTCCGATCCATCTTCCTCCTCTGCGCGAACGCAAGGAGGATATTCCCGCGCTTGCCCATGCCTTTCTCGAAAAATACAACCGGCGCCTGCATCACTCAGTCAAAGGTTTTTCAGAACATGTCTATCAGAAACTTCTCGATTACGACTGGCCCGGCAACATTCGTGAATTGGAAAGCATGATCGAACGCGCCACGGTGGTTTGCCCCGGGGACATCATCGATTCCATTTTACTTTCCGACGACCCCCTGGCAGGCGCACCCACGACCCGGCCTGCACAACCTTTTCAACTTCCATCCATCCCCGAGGCGTTTCCTTTGAGCCTCACTGCGGGCGTCGAGGAATATAAACGCTGCCTCATCGAGAAAGCACTTGTGGCAGCCTCGGGAAACCAGCGCGCCGCCGCCACGAAGCTCGGCTTGGCGCCCTCCAATCTCTCGCGCATGATGAAACAGCTCGGAATTTCGACAAAAGGCGCTCCCAGCCGGCTCACTCTTTCGTTCATCTCACGCCAAAAAACAAACCGTCTGCCACCCTACTCCACGAAACAGCCCTCCTGACATCCAGAAACCTTTCCATAGCGGAATTTTATGGGAGGGTGAACCGGATATTTCTGGGGATTGAGCGTGAGATCATCGAGGATTTGCGTGACAGGCCTGCCGTCGATTCCTCCAGGGAGAGGAATTCGATCGGTCAGAGCCCTTTTAAAAGACGTTCCGCGATCTCGACTTCTCGCTCCGAAGCCTGGCGGCGCTGATAGCGGCGGCGAACCGCATCGACAAGAGCCTCCAAATCCTGCGGTGAGGGAGAACGTTTGTAATCCCACTCATCGGCAATGCTTTCCTTGAATTGAAACTGATACTTTCCACCAAAAAAGCTGACGCGCACTTCGCAAGAAGTGCCATCCTCCCGTTTCATCCTCCAACTGATATTCCGACGCATCGGACATTTGTAGCAACTTTGTCTGACAAATGCAGCCTCGCTCCGAATCGATCCTGGATATCATTTTGTGAATCTTGCCGTTGCTCCCGCTCTGCAGCACAATCATCCTGATTCCACCCGCATGACGATCAAACTTCCAGCCTTGAAACTGCGAATTACTCCGCCCGCGGAAAGCGCGGTACGCGACGGTCATCCTTGGATTTTTTCAAATAGCATCACCAAACAAAACCGCGACGGCGTTTCTGGCGAATATGCCGTGGTTTATGATCGCAACAACGAATTTCTCTGCATTGGATTGTATGATCCCTTTTCGCCGCTTCGGGTTCGTGTGCTTCACGCGGGAAAACCCATCACGCTGGATGGTGCCTGGTGGAGAGCCCGTTTCGAACGGGCTCTTCGTCTTCGTACGGATCTTGCAACGCCGCAGACGACAGGATTTCGCTATTGCAACGGGGAGAGCGATGGTTGGCCAGGATTTGTCCTGGACCGATATGACACCACACTCGTGATCAAACTTTATTCCACAGCATGGTTTTCCCATTTGAACCGCCTTCTCGAATTGATCGTCGACCGCCTCGCTCCGGAGAGCATCGTTCTGCGTCTGAGCCGGAACATCCAGCAGACGGCCGAGGAAGCTGGTCTGGCGGACGGACAGGTGAGTTTCGGACCGCCCATTCAAAAGCCGGTGACATTTTTCGAAAATGGACTTCTTTTTCATGCAGACGTGATTCGCGGACAAAAGACTGGTTTCTTTCTCGACCAACGGGAAAATCGAAAAAAGGTTCAGGGGCTTGCCGAACATCGCGACGTGCTGAACGTCTTTAGTTTCGCAGGTGGTTTTTCACTCTATGCAGCAGCCGGAGGAGCGCGTTCCGCAACCGATCTCGATATCAGCCGACACGCCCTGGAACAGGCAAAACAAAACTTTGGCCTTAATCAGAGCGATTCGAACGTCGCGCGGTGCGAACATTATGTCATCCAGGCTGATGCATTCGAATGGCTCGAAAACCCCTCGCCTGCGAGCTACGACCTGATCGTCCTTGATCCACCTTCGATGGCTAAAAAGGAAATTGAGCGCACGGAGGCGATCCGAGCCTACGGACATCTTGTGAAGCAGGCCTTGCTGCGGCTCCGGAAGCAGGGAATTCTCGTGGCGGCTTCCTGCTCCGCACATGTATCCGCGGAGGAATTTTTCGAGGCAATCCAGGCCGCAATTCGCCGATCCCGGCGAACTTTCGAGGTGCTGAAAACAACGCGGCATCCGCAGGATCATCCGGCGGCGTTCCGCGAAGCGAGCTATCTTAAGTGCCTCTACGCCCGAATAAGCGACTAGCTGCCACGCACCTGGTTGACGACGGTGCGCACCATTTCATAACCATACGCGGCAGCGTAGGTTGTGATCAAACGAGATCGTCGAAAGGCAGGCGGAACGTCCGGGGTGCGATAGCCGCGTTGACGCGCCCAATCGATCGAAGATAGGACCAATTCATGATGTTTCAAGTGCTTTGGCTGCCAGCGGTTCCACGGCTTGGGGTTTACGCCAAAATGGATGAGATAGGCGTGGGGATTTTTATCAAGTGGATACGGGCTCATGGGCGGCACGCCATACGCAAACGCAAGCAGCGAGTTCAGGGTAAGTTCGTCGCTGATGCGGCCCCCATAAGTATACGGGGAATCGGATTCGCCTCCATATTTCAAAATAATCTTTTGAATTTGATCCCGCCAGCGCCACATAAACTCGAAATGCCGCTGGTGAAGCGTGAAACAATTCGACACACAAGTCGTCGTGATCATCGGTTTTTCGCGTTCATTCACTTCCTGCTTCCACACTTCAAGAACCGCCTCTGGAATGGAACCGAACGCGTCGTGAGGTCCGTATTGCTCGCTCCTGAAACGAAGTCGATTTTCGCTCGGGGAGCGAAAACGAATCTGAAACCTCTGATCGGACGGAGAGAGACAGGCACTGATGTCACCTGTCACCATGCAGTCGGAATCCATCCACGTGACATAATCCGTATTCGTGGAGAGGATGGCCGCTGGTTTCTCCAATGGAACAGAGGCAAAACCCGTGTCATACGCCACCACCTCCACTCCCTCGAATTGCCGCAACAACGCATGATCGGAATCATCCAATCCTGACGCCCATACCTTCACCTTCGATGACACTCGATGACGTTTGAGGGAAACCAAGAGAAGAAAAGCCCCCCACAAAAACTTCCCATCACATGCAGTTACGATGGTCGAAGCAGCCATGCATGCATCAAGGTGACAAAATCATAGAAAAATGTCTATGTTTTTATCGTTGCGGAATCCACATCGGTTTGGATGCGCTATGCCATCGATCCATGGATTGATAAAATATTGAGCGCCGGCAAGTCGGTCGCGTTTGCGTCATTCAGAATGAGAAGCGGGCAACGAGCAGCCTGTAAAGAGAAGCCCTCCTGGGAGATGGCCAAAAAAAGATGAAAGACAGCCAACGGAGGGAGAGTCGATGCCCATCAATAGCGTTAGCTTCGCATGAACTGAAAACTCCGAACATTCAGACGCTGAGCCCCAAAGAGCATGTATTCCCCTTAATTTTGGATTTCTGACAGGCTTCCTAGGAAATAAAGAAACATTTTTAATATGAAACTTCTTTTCAAGCTCACCCCACTTTTGATTGCCCTGAGCATCTTTCTGGCTGCATCGCGCGCGCCTGCCGATACCACTGCTCCGAAATCGAAATCAAAGGACTCAGAAAGCGCAACCAATGCTGCCCCCGCTTCGGTGACGGCCCCTTCCGGCAGTGAAAGCAAGAAGGATGACAAACCTGAAACGAAGCCGGAGAAGAAGTTAACAGGCGAGGAGTTATACACGATCAACTGCAACCGTTGCCATGCGGAGCGGTATCCAACCGAATTCACGTCAGGACAATGGAAAACCGTTCTGACGCACATGCGCGTTCGGGCCAACATACCAGCGAAGCAGGCGAAGGAGATTCTAAAATATCTTCAGGAAGACAGTGGGCATTAGAGGACTCTCCGTGATCACATTTATGAACCACTCAAAAACAATTTCCAGAGTTTCCATTATGAAAACTCGTTCCATAGTTTTAGCCGGTGTCACCGCCGGATGCATGATAGGGATGGTCCTCTTTCCTAATACGGCAGCAGCGGTGAGCGACGAGGAATTCAATGCGCTGAAGAACCAGGTTCAGGAAATGAGCCAGAAAGTTCAGACATTGGAAAAGACGAATCAACAGGATCAACAACAAATTCAGCAATTAAAGCAGCAATTGGGGGAAACCCAAACGACTGTTCAAACCGTCGCGGCCAAGGAACAACCGGTTCCTGCTCCCAGCAGCGCCCAAGACGCGAAGCATAACTTCACCATGGTGGGTGACGCGGAGGTCGCGTATGTCAGTCAACATGGGCAAAACGGGTCGAATGGCAAAAACGGCTCGTTTGAACTGGCTGATTTTGCGCCCATTTTTCTGTATAGAGCGAATGACAACATCCTGTTCGAAGCCGGTTTTGACATTAGACTGAACAACAATGATGCCCCGACAGCAGCTACGCCAACGGTTGGCGGCAGCTCAACGTCGGTGTCCATGAGTTTCGCCCAACTGGACTATATGTACAATGACTACGTGACCTTCGTCGCGGGAGATATGTTGCTGCCTTTGGGCACCTACAGCGAGCGAGGAGCGGGATGGCTTAATAAGGTGCCGGATGATCCATTAGTGCGCGCCATTCTGCCGGGCACTGGCGTTGGCGCCCAGGTGCGTGGAGCGGTGCCGTTGGGTGAGTCGGGACAATCCATTACTTATGCCATTTACGGTGTCAATGGACCGTCGTCCACTGATAGTAGCGCCGCCAGCGGCAGCTTGGACTTGGGTGGGAACGTGGGCATGTACAATAGTGCATTCGCGCCAAATTGGCATAGTGATCCCAGTGGCGGCGCTCGGATTGGGTGGTTTTTCCCGTGGAAACCTCATTATGATCTAGAGCTCGGCGTTGCCGGTCAAAGCGGCGAATGGGACAATACGGGAGGACGGAATTGGTCCGCGGGCGTGGTGGATGCCGCACTGCATATCAGTCCTTATTTCGAACTTAAGGGTGAGTACGTGAACACTTGGTATGACACCGAGTTCCCCGGGGCCAATGGGTTCTCCGGAACCATCCAACCACACGGCTGGTGGATTCAAGGGGCCTATAAATTGTCGGGGCTGCAATGGGAGCTCCCCTTCATTAACAACGCGGAGTTGGTCAACCGCTATGATACCCTGAACGATGGCATGGGAACCCTTACAGACCGTTATACTGTGGGTGGTGTTTATTACTTGACCAACACGTTGCAGTTTAAAGGCTGCTATGAATTCAACCGCAGCGTTGGCCCCGCTGCGATACCATTCAACGATTATATTTTGGAGCTCTCTTATGGATTTTAACAATCTTTGATGCAAAAACGGAACGATTTCTTAACAAAAATAAATCATATGAATCAAAAACATATTTGGATCCTTTTACCGCTCATCACACTTGCTTGTGTGAGCGTTGGCCCTAGGTTTGCTGCCGGCGAAGAACTTGACGACGCCACCAAGGCGCGGATTGCCAAGGCGGAAGCAGGAGCCCAGACGGTTGATGTCTCCCATTATCCGAAAGAAATTCAGGAGAATTACCAGATCTTCTCGGAAAAGTGCACGCAATGTCACAAGCTCAGCCGTCCGATCAATTCGGATTATGCCCTGCCTTCAGAGTGGGAGCGCTATGTCAAACGGATGATGCACAAACCTGGATCTGGAATTGATTCGGACAGCGGAAAGAAAATCTACGAGTTTCTAGTGTACGATTCGAGCATCCGTAAGAAATCCTTGGTGGATGCCAAGCTGGAGAAAGCTTCACCAGATGAGCGCAAAAGCGATGAAGATAAAATAAAAGAAATTCATCAAAAATACGACTCCAAGTAACGATTCAGATGATCTGAAGGGACCGTGCAAGGGAGTGATCATGCAAGAGACCTATCGAGTTGAAATCCCCACGGTTCGCTACTTCGAGCGGCAAGTGCTCTGTCGAGAAGGGTGTCCTGTAAAAACGGATTCGGGAGGCTATGTTCAGGCGATTGCCGAAGGGCGTTACGAAGACGCGTACATCATCGCTCGTACGCCCAATCCTTTTGCCTCTATTTGCGGCCGGGTTTGTGCAGCTCCTTGCGAAGCGAAGTGTCGGCGGGGGGCGCTCGATGCGTCGGTTTCGATTCGTGCGCTCAAACGCTTTGTATGCGAACGCTTCGGTGTCGAGTCGGAGCCTTTTGACATTAAAAAGGTCTATCCCGATCTGCGGAACGGAAGTCTCCAGCGTGTCGGCCAAGGGCGTAAAGTCGCCATTGTAGGCGGAGGGCCTGCGGGCCTTTCCTGTGCCCATGAGCTTGCGTTGATGGGCTTCGCGCCGACAGTCTTTGAGGCTCAAAATATGGCGGGCGGCATGTTGGTTCTCGGCGTGCCGGAATATCGGCTCCCGCGTTCTCTCGTTCAGGCCGAGATTCAAGCCATTGAATCTTTGGGGGTAAAAATTCACGTCAATGTGCGACTCGGTCGGGATTTTAATATCGCCCAGCTCAAGGAGCAGGGCTTTGAAGCGATTTTTCTTGGAATCGGCGCTCATAAAAGCCGCGATCTGACCATCGATGGAGTGCAGTTCGATGGAGTCTTAAGAGCAATCGATTTTTTATTGAATATCAATTTGGGCTATCGAGTTGCTCTCGGGAAAAAAGTGGTCGTCATTGGCGGAGGCAACGTCGCCTTTGACGTGGCTCGCTCGATGATTCGTCAGGCCGAACGATCTGCCGAAATGACGGAAGCCGAACTGCGCGGCGCGCTGCACGCAGCAGCAAGCGCTCTGGAGTCTTTGACCGAGCGAGAGCCCGAAGCCCCCGATGAAGTTCGGCTGGCACTCGATGTCGCCAGGGAGGCCGTGCGCAAAGGAGTGCCGGAAGTTCACATGTATTGTCTTGAGAATCTCGACGAGATTCCCGCCGCGCGCGAGGAGATCGAGGAGGCCGCCCATGAGGGAATTCAACTCCATACCCGATGGGGACCTAAACGCATTCTCGGAAAGGATGGGAAGGTCTCGGGCATCGAATTGAAAAAATGCACTCGTGTTTTTGATGAGAACCGGCGTTTTAATCCCATGTTTGACGAGGACGCCGATCAAATCGTGGATTGCGATTCGGTCGTGCTCGCGATCGGGCAGTCTGCCGAACTTTCCTGGATCCAGCCTGGAGATAACTTGAAGCTCACGCCGCGAGGCACTCTTGTGGTAGATCCAGAAACGCTTGCCACATCGCGTCCCGATATTTTTGCGGGGGGAGATGTTGCCTTTGGTCCCCGGATTATTATCACCGCGGTTGCGGAGGGCAAACGGGCTGCCCTTTCAATTGCAAAATATCTCACAGGTTCCTTGCCTCAGGTCGATCAGAAAGTGAAGGTGACTCTCTATCCCGCGCATCAAATGATTCCGGGCTATGAAACTTTAGAGCGTCGCTCCCCGCCGGTCCTGGCGCTGGATCGGAGAATTGGAATTTCGGAAGTCGAGAGAGCCTATCCTGAGAAGGCAGCCATTGAACAGGCCCAGCGTTGCTTTAAATGCCATATCAGCCCTGTTTTTGACGGTGATAAATGCATCTTATGTGGAGGGTGCGCGGATATTTGCCCCGAGTCTTGCTTGCAGCTGGTCGATGTTTCAGCGCTCCAGGGAAACGAAGATTTGAAGGCCGCGTGCCTTTCTCGTTACGGCCACCTTCCCGTTGCCGGAGAGCAAGGGGCGATTATTAAAGACGAAACCCTTTGTATCCGCTGCGGCTTATGCGCTGTGCGATGCCCCACCGGCGCGGTGACCATGGAACGCGTCGAAACCTTCTCAATGTGAATCCTGATGAAAGAACCTCTCAACCATCGTCTTGGACGTCGTGAATTTCTGGAACTAACCTTGGGCTGGTGCGCCGCGTTTTTTGCCTTGAGCGCCTCGGCGATGGCTGCGGTTCGGTTCATGATTCCCAATGTGCTTTACGAGCCCGATCGCCGATTTAAAGCGCTCAAGCCCGAGGACTATCCTGAAGGGGCGACGTTTATTCCAGAAACTCGGGTTTTTCTTCTTCGCAAAGGCAATAGCTTTCGGGCAGTGTCAGCCGTCTGCACGCATTTGGGATGCACGGTCAATCAATCCCCCGATCGAAAAGGGTTTCATTGCCCTTGTCACGGAAGTCAATTCGATGAGAATGCTTCGGTCGTGGGAGGGCCGGCGCCTCATGGATTGCCATGGCTCTTGGTGGCGCAGAGTCCCGATGGCCGCATCGTCATTGACGCTTCCCAGCAAGTGAAAGCCGACAAATACCTGGTGATCTAATGTTTCAAAATCTTTTCAAAAGCATCGCGGCAAACCGAGTGATTCGCTCCATTTTCCGAGTGGGCGTGCCCCGCAGCAACCTTCAGAGAGCCCAAGCGGCGATCTCGAGTTTTCTTTTGCACGTTCAGCCGGCGAAAGTTCACAAAAATGTTTTAAAGTTCCGCACCACTCTGGGACTGGGGCTCATCACACTTTATCTTTTCATCATCTTGGTAGTGACGGGCATTCTCTTGATGTTTTATTACGTTCCTTCAACCGAGCACGCTTACCAGGACATGAAAGATCTGGAATTCGTCGTGACGGCCGGATTGGTGCTGCGCAATATGCACCGCTGGTCGGCTCATTTGATGGTGATTTTTGTGATCCTGCATCTTTGCCGTGTTTTTTATACAGGCGCTTACAAAGCCCCCCGCGAATTCAACTGGGTGATTGGAGTCGGCCTTTTTTTAGTCACGCTGGGCCTTTCCTTTACCGGATATCTGCTTCCCTGGGATCAACTCGCCTTTTGGGCCGTGACGGTCGGCACCAGTATCGCGGGATACGCGCCCGTGGTGGGGAACAAAATCAAATATATGCTTTTGGGCGGAAATATCGTCGGCCAATCGGCGCTTCTTCGATTCTATGTGCTTCACGTCATCGTCTTGCCGTCGATCGCATTTTTCATGATTTCTGTTCATCTTTTTCGAGTGCGTAAAGATGGCGGATTGGCTCGTCCCGAAGAACCTACAGCCTTGCAAAAAGAACATATTCTCTCGCAACTGCCGCAGTCCAAGACCTACGGGCTGATGGAGCTTGCTCGAGGAACAACCCCTGCCGTTGGCATTCGCCAGGAGGATGAAGTGTTCACTTGGCCGCATCTCATTTTCCGGGAAATGTTGTTATTTTTGCTGGTTTCCTCAGTCGTTCTGCTGCTTGCGATTTTTTGGAATGCACCGCTTGAAGAAGCTGCAAATGCTATCCACCCGCCCAATCCGGCAAAAGCGCCTTGGTATTTTTTGGGGCTTCAAGAACTCGTCGCTTATTCGGCATTTTGGGGTGGAGTGGTTGTTCCCACGCTGGTTGTTACGGCACTCGTCGCCTTGCCTTACATAGATCGGAAGCGCCATGGCGTAGGTGTCTGGTTTTCAAAGGAACGCAAGGTTGCCATCACACTCTTTAGCATTTGTTTGATTGCCGCCATTAGTTTGACGGTGATCGGGAGTCTCTTTCGTGGGCCCAATTGGGCGTTTCAGTTGCCATGGAAAACGGTGCCTTCCGAGGAGTTCCATCCATGAGCGAGCCTTCTTTGCGTCCATGGTATCCATGGTTTACCTTCCTCGCGTTCGTTTTAGGTTTATTGGTCACGACAGTTTTTTTTAAAGACCAATTTCGAGAATGGAAGAAGTGGCAGAATGCCTATATCAAGCAGGAGATGGCCAAAGCCACCACTGCCGAGCAACGTGAAGCGGCGGCCCATATTCCGATCGAAATTAAACAGATTGTCCTGCCCGGCTTAGGACGTGTGGATCGTTGCATTACCTGCCATGTGGCGGTGGAAGATCCAAGTTATGCGGGTTTAAAGCAACCGTTGGCCTACCACGTCAATCACTCTCAGCATCCTTTCGAAAAATTTGGTTGCACGGTCTGCCACCAGGGGCAGGGTTTAGCAACGACCAAGGAGGCGGCTCACGGCAATGTGCCTCATTGGGATCGGCCCATGCTGCCGCTGAATTTCTTAGAGGCATCGTGTGCGAAATGTCATACTGCCGATGAACTCGCCGATGCGCCTAAATTGGCCCAGGGACAGGCTGCTTTCGATAAATTTGGTTGCATCGGATGCCACAAACTTCAAGGCAGGGGCGGTAATGTGGGGCCCGAACTGGATGCCGTTGGAGCCCGGCGCAGTCCCGAATGGCTTGCCCGTCACTTTAAAAATCCTTCAAAATTGGTGCCAGGTTCGGCGATGCCGCATTTCCAAATGAGCGATGACGAGATCGCCGCTCTGACCCTCTATATGCTCGGACAAACGGGCGAGCACCTCAGTGACTATTATGTCTCGATGAAAACCATTCCAAGCGCCGATTCCGGACGACGCCTTTTCCAAGAACGCGGTTGCATCGGTTGCCACTCGGTCGCCAAAAAAGGTGGAGTGATCGGCCCTGCGCTGGACGATGTGAGCAAACGTCGAACAGGAAAATGGATCGTCGATCACTTTAAAGATCCGCAGTCGGTCTCTCCGGGAAGCGTGATGCCAAAATTTGGGTTTACAGAGCAGGAGATAAGAGCGCTGACAGCCTTTCTTGTTTCTTTGTCTGATCCCAATGTGGTCGGTTTTTTGAAAGTTCCTTCGGAGCTGACCTCGATTGAGCGAGGGCACACCGTTTTTACGAAGTATGGCTGCGCAGGTTGCCATAATCAGGATGGCAATGGGGGCATTCCAAATCCCAACGCAAAGACAGCAGAACAAGTTCCCAGTCTCAAGTATGTTGCCGAAGGTTATACCAAAGATGAATTGAAAAAATTTATCATGAATGGGCAACGCGAAATTGCGATGAAGGATCCCAGTCGTCCGCCTCCGCCTCTTTACATGCCTGCTTGGAAGACGCGCATCCCGGAGGGTGAACTCGATGATCTCGTCGATTATCTTATCTCGTTAATGCCGAAAGACGAGAAGACTTCGTTTTAGTCCCATTTGCACCCAGTTTTTGGTCCCTGTGAAGCAGACATGTCGATGTTGCGGTGACTTCGCTTTTCTGAGCCAGGGAAGATATGCGTCTGGGTCAGCATGGATGTTCTGTTCAAACACCAACCTCATTTTCGATTCCCTATTTTACAGAACCATGCCAATAGCCTCGTCCAGATCCAATCGATCACTCAATAGCAAATCCGACAGGTACTCGATTCAACCGATTAAGAGATTTATGGAGTTCTTGATGTCACACAACAGGAAAAGTTCGAGGGAAGACATGAACCTTTCAAGATAGGCGTACCGGTTTTACGCAATCTATCTCGGCTTGATTGCCGTGAGATAGGCAATCGTGTCACGTTCGACTCTCTGTCCGGACTCCACGAGCGGACGCAAACCTTCCTCGTACTGGCGTTGCTCCTCATCACTAAAATGGGAGGCCAGAATCTCGCGAATCGTCGGAGCTCGTGGATGAGGAGACATGTCGATAAACGTATCCCATGATAGAGCCCCTGCCTTCCGGACATCGATGTGCAACTCGAGATGAATCTCCCCGAAACCCGCGCTCTGACAGAGCCCAACCAGATCCCGCTCAGAAAAGTTTATGAGAGGATCGTTTTTAATCGCCTCCTCGGTCGTCGATGGAAACTGCGCCGCCTTGCAGCGCAGCATAAGACGAACGTGCGCGGTCACGTCACATGCCGGCTTGGCTTCGAGGTACCGTATATGCGCGGCAATCTGCAACGCTTCATCGCGAAAAATCGGTTCGGCAATCGAGATGCGTCCGCCCGGTTTGAGCACTCGGTAAAACTCGCCCACGGCGGCAGCCTTATTGGCGACATAGGCAAGGACAGCACGGGATGTAACGACATCGACCGATTCGTCCACGATACCTTCAAGCCGCTCGGCAGAACCCTGAAGAAAGGTGCAGCAATCGCGCACGCCGCGTTCGATGGCGCATTTTTCTGCGTGTTGTAACAATGGCACCGATAGATCAGTGAAAACCACCCGCAATGAAAGTCCGATACGTTCGAGTGCCCCGAACGCAATCAAACCGTCGCCTGCTCCCACATCGACAAGGGTCATTCCTGCCGACAATGCTGCTCCATCGAGCACACGATCACGAATCCGTTCGATCACTCCGCGAATCACCTGCTCGTGATTCGGATTGCCGCCGTGGCGCCGTCGGAGCAGCCACTCGGACCACAAGTCGGCTGGTGGGTATTCGTTTTGAGTGATCAAAATTTCAGAAAACCAAAGACTGTTTCTACAGATAGAGAAACATTCTTTGAAGAAAATGGCAATAAAACACACTCTGCTAGGGTATCTGCTCATGGGAACCGTAAATGGGCGAGGCTGCCATATCCCGATAGGCATCCAACGCGGAAGGTGACGACTGGATTCGGAAATCGCCTTCGGCCTTCTTGCTGAAAACAATGAGGGCGCGGATGCGCGGCATCTGTTCTGGAACATCATGCAGAAAACTCTGATGGATCCATGCCGCCTTGTCGCCCCCCTGCTCGGAACAACCCCATTCACAAATCATGATCGGCCGGTCCGTGAGTTGCGCAAGGTCATCGTAGGATGCCTTGAAGATTTCGATTGCGGAGCGCCACGGTGAATGGGGAGGTCCGAAGTTGTAGCCGTCAAGCCCCACAACGTCGACGTACGCGTCGCCTGGGTAAAGCGGATCGAAGGGGGCGGTGGACGGGCCGAAGCCTTGGACATTGGGACACCAGACCCACTGTACATTCGCCGCCCCTGCCGCCCGGAAAAGGTCGACGATGTGCCGCCACGCGCGAATAAAATCCTCACTTGTGTTGCCATTCACGCCCGGGCCGAAGCCCTGCCACGTCCCATTCATCTCGTGCATCAGCCGGACGAAGAACGGTTGTTTCCAATCCGCAGCCGCCTTTGCCGCCCGGCAAATGAGTTCATCATATTTGCCGGCATTGATTTCTGGGAGCAGAATCTTGCGGTTTGGCGACCACGTGATCATCGGTTCCATGCGCAGCCTGGAGAGGGCTTCCATTTGTTTCGGATAAAACAGAGGTTCGTCCCAGTTCTGAAACCACATGACGATTCGAGGCGGGACACCGGCAGATTGGGTGTAGGTTTCGATGTCCGCCGGAAACGTGGATCCGGCATAAACGCCGATCATGATCGGCTCGTGCGCCGGCAGTTCGGCCCCGCTCGCTGTCCCTAAATGGCTGTCGAATACGAACACAACCGTCAGGAGGATTGCCTTGGATGCCCTCCACCACTTCACGAAATAGGTGACCGGTTTTCGATCCAGCTTTTCGAGTCGTTCATCGATCGTTTCCATGAGCCTGCGGTGAGGACTCCATTTCAGGAAGGGTCGCTCATTTTTTCGGCATCAAACGAATCAAGATGGTGCAAAAAATACAAATTCGTGCCGGTTCTGTTGCTAGAAGCTCTTTTTTGGACACCTTTTTCTGGATTTTACCTCTGCGGCTTAAGATGGTGGAGGCAAGGGGATTCGAACCCCTGACCTTCTCATTGCGAACGAGACGCTCTACCAACTGAGCTATGCCCCCACGAAACTGCAATCCATAAGTTATAAGCCTTTGACCATGAAGAAAAGAAGATATTAAGGAGCTTCAACCAAATCCTTTTCACAGGGGAAAAGGAGATTGTTTCCCCTTGCAGCTAGGCGTCCAAAACTTATAGCGTTGTCTCTCCCGGATGAAATTTTCCTACAACTGGCTTCGCGAACTCGTTCCCTTTCCGTGGAGCGTTCCCGAGCTTGCCGAACGGCTCACCATGGCAGGGGTGGAGGTCGAAGAGATCTTTATTCAGGGTGAAGGACTCAGCAATGTGGTTGCGGCGCAGATCCTCAAATCGGAACAGCATCCGAATGCGGATCGCCTCAGCGTTTGCGAAGTCGACTGCGGTTCGGGGAAAAAAAACATCGTGTGCGGCGCGAAAAATTACAAAGTCGGCGACAAGATTCCCTTGGCTCTTCCCGGCGCCACATTGCCGAACGGCATGGAGATTCGCCGCTCGAAACTGCGCGGGGTGGAATCCGACGGCATGATGTGTTCGTCGAAGGAACTCGGACTTGCCGAGGATGCGGAAGGACTTCTTATCCTGCCGCCTGAAACCAAGCCTGGCCAACCCATTGCGGAAGCTCTTGGGCTTAACGACACCCTCTTCGAACTCGAGATCACGCCGAACCGTTCCGATCTCCTGAGCCACTGGGGAATGGCGCGTGAGATTGCCGCGATTGGCGATTTTCCGTCTCCCTCCTTGACACAACTTCTTCCGGAAAATGAAGAACGCATGTTGAGGCAGGGAACACCGCCTCATTTTCCCATCACGGTTGAGGACTCCCAGCTTTGTCCACGCTACACGGCGCGCCTCATCCGAGGTGTCAAAGTGGGGCCAAGTCCTGAGTGGCTGCGACGCCGTTTGGAGAGCCTTGGCGAACGCACCATTTCCAATGTCGTCGATCTCACCAATTATGTTCTTCACGAAATGGGCCAGCCGCTTCACGCCTTCGACCTCGGGCTGCTCCAAGGTCCGGCGATCCTGGTGCGCCGCGCGCGGGCGAGCGAAAAAATCGTGCGGCTCGACGATGAGACAAGCGAATTGAATCCCAATATCCTCGTGATCGCCGACGCGCAGGGTCCCGTCGCCATCGCGGGAGTCATGGGGGGGCGCCATACGGGAGTCAACGATTCCACGACCGATATTCTCTTGGAATCGGCGATGTTCCAGCCTGGAAACATCCGCAAGACTTCCAAGGCGCTCGGCGTTTCCAGCGGTTCGTCCTATCGTTTTGAACGCGGAGTCGACGCGGAACTCGCCGCCTGGGCAAGTTTCCGCGCCACCCAGTTGATAGTGAAAGTGTGCGGCGGAAAGGTGGAAGGCGGATTGATGGATTGCCGAAGTTCGAAGCCAATTGCCCCCTCGATCCTCTGCCGCCATGCGCGCGTGCAATCGATCCTCGGCAAAACGGTTCCAGCCGCTGAAGCCAGCGGGATTTTGAAGAGGCTGGGCTGCGAGCTGAATGCAGAAGGGGAAGTTTATGAGGTGCGCCCCCCATCCTATCGTCCTGATCTCATGCGCGAAATTGATCTGATCGAGGAAATCGCGCGTGTTTATGGCATTCAGAACATTCCCGGAACCGTCTCGCCGATTGCGGTGACAACAACGAAAACAAGCGGATCTTTTCTCTTCACGCAAAACGTGCGTTCGATCCTTTCGAAATTGGGGTTAAACGAAGCTGCGAATTACAGCATTGTTTCCGGCGAAACCGTGAAGGAGTTGTCGGGAGGAGATGGAGTCCCCGTTCCTTTGGCAAATCCGCTCAACACAGAAATGGACACACTTCGTCCGTCGCTCTGGAGAGGCCTGATCGAAGCTGCCACGCGCAATTTTTCAGGTGGCAATGCGGGCGTGGCGCTCTTTGAGGTAGGGAAAGTCTTTTCACTGATCCATGGAAACGCGCAGGAGTCCCCTTCGATTGCACTGATCCTGGCGGGTGCCCGATTCGAGGGCGCCACCTGGGAGAAGCAGAGCGCGCGTTCCTACGATTTTTACGATTTGAAAGGTGTAGTCACGGCCTTCTTGGAGAGTCTCGGCGTCTCTCACGTTCGCACGGAGATATTGCAAGACGACCGCATGATCCCCGTCGAGAAAGGACTTTCCCTGGAGCTCCTTTCGCCTCAGGGAACACGCATCGGCATTGTGGGAACCGTCAAAAGCTCCCTGGCCCGCGCGGCAAAGGTTCCCCTCGATCTTTTTTTTGCGGAACTCAACGCGGCGTGGCTGCAGGAACAGCAGCCGGGCCTTCGTCCCTATCAGCCATGGCCGGTCTATCCTTCCATCCGGCGCGATATCGCGCTGACGCTCGGAGCGGGTCAAAAACATCGCGGCATTGAAGAAATGCTTCAAAAGCTTGCAAAAACTCATGCAGAACCGCGGGGAATTTTTTTGCAAAAAGTGGAGCTGTTTGATATATTCGCGTCAGATAAAATTGGGAACGACAGGAAATCCCTTGCGTATTTGATGATCTACCAGAGCCCGAGCAAGACATTGACGGACCCGGAGGTCAATCAGGTGCACGATGCGATCAAAAAAGAGCTGCGCGAGCAGATTTCCTGCGAGATACGGGAATGATGTTCTTTGAATGAGATCTGCGTGCGGCATCCGAGCCTCACCCATTCTTCTTATCATTTTGACCCTGCGCTGTTCGCGAATCCGAACGACTATTCTTTGAGCCGTATAAATCACTAAAGGGGACTCGCTTTGGCCGTGGCCGACATGCCTTTTTAGGAAGTCGAAAGCGGTTGAGCATTCACCCGCCCTGTTAAATCAGGGTTCAAAGAGATCGTTCTCTACGGCAGATGCGGGGTCTTTTTTTTGCTTATTCAGACTTCTCCACGTGCTCCCGCCATTGGATCTTCCCATTGGACGCCATCGTTTCGAACATATGAGGAAGTGTTCCTGCCGCACGCACTTCAACCGTCCCACCAGCCTCTTCAACAAGAAGAATCCCCGCCCCAATGTCCCAGAGGCGCACCTTAAACTCCAAATACATGTCCATGCGTCCTGCAGCCACATAGGCGAGATCGAGAGCGGCCGATCCCATGGTGCGAATTTTGCGGGCCGCCTTGACGAGCGATTTGTAATAGTGAAGGCCTTCGTTGATCGTTTCTTCGGTCTTGGCAAATCCGACGGATAAGATGGCTTCGCTGATCTTGGCGCGAGGGCTCACCGTCAAGCGCTTGCCATTCAGATAAGCTCCTTTGCCCTTCTCCGCCCAAAAAAGTTCGTCGCGCATCGGATCATAAATCACACCGACAATGGATTCGTAGCCGCCCAGGGCGGTTCGCGCGCCAGGATTACGGCGCTGCAGCGCCACGGAGACACAGAAGTGGGGTATCGCGTAAGTGTAGTTGACCGTGCCATCGAGCGGATCGACCACCCAGCGATATTCGCCCTTCTCATTGCCGTGGCTTTCCTCTTCGCCCACGATGGAGTGGTCAGGAAAGGCGTCCAGAATGCACGATTCGATCAATCTCTGGCAGTCGACATCCATCTGCAGCTTGATATCGTGCGTCTCCACCTCATTCACCAACTGATTCTGGCCGAAGTGTTCCCGCAACAGTTTTCCCGCCTTCTGCGCGCTTTGTTTGGCAATCTCGAGGAACGACATGACCAACTACCCTGCCACGAGCCCGCCGGGAAGCAAATCGATTTCTTGATCCATGTTGGATTCCTGACCTTGCAACACCCTGCCCTCGCATGGCATTCTTCCCACTTCTTATGAACGCGACCATGAATCTTCCCATCCTTTCGTTTCAATCGCCCCAACTTAAGAAATTCCGTTCGGGCAAAGTGCGGGAAGTTTTTGATATGGGAGACTCTCTTCTCTTTGTCGCCACCGACCGGATTTCCGCTTTCGACGTCGTGCTTCCGGATGGCATTCCAGACAAAGGCCGCGTGCTGACGCAACTTTCCCTTTTTTGGTTCGATTTTTTAAAGAACATCACAAAACACCACTTCCTCACGACCGATCTCGCCGGGCTCGAAAAACAGCATCCAGAGTTGCGCGGACGTTCCATGATGGTGCGCAAGACGAAGCCCCTGGCCATCGAATGTGTTGTTCGCGGATATCTGGCTGGCTCCGGCTGGAAGGAATATCAAAAAAAGGGCACGGTTTGCGGCATTCCCCTGCCCGCTGGACTTCAGGAATCATCCGAACTTCCCAAGCCCATCTTCACTCCATCCACCAAGGCGGAAATAGGACATGACGAAAATATTTCCTTTGATGAAGCGGCATCCATCATCGGACCGGCCAAGGCGGAAAAAGTCCGTGATCTTTCGATCGCCATCTATTCGGCGGCGCGGAATGAGGCGCGCACGAAGGGGATCATCATCGCCGACACCAAATTCGAATTTGGCGAGCTTCCCGACGGATCGCTTCTCCTGATCGACGAAATACTCACGCCTGATTCGTCGCGTTTTTGGCCGGCGGATGCCTACAAGCCTGGACGCGGCCAACCCAGCTTCGACAAGCAATTCGTCCGCGACTATCTCGAAACCCTTGACTGGAACAAACAGCCTCCCGGCCCTCATCTTCCGGATGAAGTCATTCAGAAAACCAGCGCGAAATACCGCGAGGCTTACGTGAAGATAGTCGGCAAGGCGCTTCCAAAAGACTGATTCCAGAACCTTAGATTGTGGGGGGCAGATGGTCTTCGCAATATTCGTAGCCGTCGCTCGCCACGCGAAAGATGAGGCCTGGTGAATCCAACTCGGTGCGCCCGCATGCGTTGCAGCGGTGAAAAGAAACGTATTCCCTGACAGAAGACGGGGCGATCGGACGCGGATGCAGCCCGCGCAAGAGGCGTTCACGAATCGAAAACGGATGGATCGGCCCTTCCCAACGGAGCGCCAGCATTTCGGTGGAGGATTGACTAAAAATGAAGAACGCCAGAATCGCGAGCTGTCCGACGGAAAACTCAAAGCCAAAGAAATGGAAGGAACCTGAAAAACCCCTTAAAAGCGCCAGAATAAGAACAAATCCGGCAAGAAACTTACTTAATCCGACAGCCCATTGAGTCGCCCTGCGGACGCCAATGAAATACCAAAGGCTGTCTCGAAGAATGCGTCCGCCATCCATCGGAAATGCCGGGATCAGGTTGAAGAGCAAGAGAGCACCATTCATGAAGATTAATTCCTTCACCGTGTTTCCTAGATAATAGGAGAGATCCACTGGCAGGCTTTCGATTCCCACGAAAAATCCGAAGAGGCAGAGCGAAACGAAAGGTCCAGCCGCGGAAGTGAGGAGATGCGCGGTGGGATGGAAGGCGGGACGGCAAAAGGCCAGTCCACCCAGAGGCCACAAGAGAATTTGGGTCGCTTCTCCATCACACCAGCGGGCCGCAAGCGCATGGCCAAATTCGTGCAGGAGAATCGAAACGTAGAGCGCACCGATATAACAGAGGGCAAGAACCCAGTTCTCCTGAATCAAGGGCATCCAGTACAAAAGAATGAGAAAAAAAGTGATGTGAATTCGAACAGATATTCCGAAAAATTTTCCAGCTGGAAACGACAGACCGAAGAAATTCACAAGGTTCGCTCCGTCGAAGTCCACCGTGTGGCTGCGAGACAAATCAAAACGAGCCCGGATGCGAGTAGAAATGGCGCGGGAATCGAGCGATCGTAAAGCGCGCCGCCCACGAGCGGCCCGAGGATGCGCGCCAGGCTTCCGGAGGATTGCGCGACGCCAAGAACAAGCCCCTGTTCATCCGCGCGTACCTGCTGGGAAATAAGCCCCATGATGGCCGAACGATTCAATCCCTGTCCCACTCCCAGACCGAGCAGGGAAGCCAACAGGGGCATCACACCACGCACAAAGGGAAGCCATGCCAAGCTCACGACAAAAAGAATTCCTCCCATCACAATCAGCTTTCTCTCTCCATATTTTTTCACCAGCCGTCCGATGAGGCCTCCCTGGACGCCTGCGACAACGAGCCCGATAAAAAAGAAAAAGTAATTCCCCTCGCGCACATCAAAGGCGAAGCGTTGCTTTAAAAAAAGGCCGAAGAGGCTTTCAAAATTCGAGAATGCAAAACCGAAGACAAAATAGAAGAGAATGAGCCATCCCACGGCGCGAATCGCGAACGCGTGACGCCACGCCGAGAACAAAAAAACCGATTTCACAGGCGCCGGTGCGGATTCGGGACGGCGGCTCTCCGGCAGGTTGAAGCATGCCACGAGAAAATTGAGTCCGCAGATGGTGGCAGCAACCCAGCCGATGAGTCGATAAACCTGTTCCGGATGGGCCGGATCGGAAGCGAACTGGGCGATAAGCCCCCCAATCAGGGGACCGAAAACAAATCCCAGTCCGAATGCCGCGCCGATCATTCCCATTCCCTTGGAACGATTTTCTGGAGTCGTAATGTCGGCGATGTAGGCGTTGGCGACGGCAATATTGGCGCCGAAAAAACCCGCCAAGGCGCGCGTGGCAAAGATCTGCCAAAATGAGGAACAAAATCCCAGCAACAGGTAGGAAAGGGTCGAGCCCACGAGACTGCAAAGCAGGACGGGCCTGCGCCCAATGCGATCGGAAAGCCTGCCCCAGAATGGAGCGCAAAAAAATTGCATCAGGGAGAAGACCGAATTAAGGGCCGCCACCATCAGGGCCGAGGCGTGAAAATATTTCGCCATGAATGGGAGCAGCGGCAAAACAATGCCGAAGCCCACGAGATCCATAAAAACCGTGATAAACAATACCGCAAGCGAGGCGTGCTTCTTCATTGCCGCGCAACGTCGCACAAATCCGTTTGAGTGCCAAACCTTTATTCTGTAGGCATGACAGGGACTCGCCGCGAATTGGACCGACTTTGAAGCCTCGAACTAAAATTCTTCTGATGATAGGGCTGGCGCTTGTCAGCCTGGCCTGCGCCGCTTCTCTCTGGGATGACGCCTTCTCGAGCGCGTCGCTGGATTTCCGGTTTTCGCGAACGGAGATTGATGAGCGCATGCAAGAGTGGCTTCAATCCCAGGGCTTTTCATTGAAGAAGATGCGCCACAGCCTGCTCTTCGACGAGAACGACGAGCCTAAGAATTACATCGAACTCGAGCTGGGCTTAAGAAATCTCGAGGAACTCACGCAAAAAGGCATCAACATTTGGTCGTGGAACGGCCGATGGTTCCGGCCGGGGCAAAAGGAAGAACTCCAGATCTTTCTCGATCCAGAAGGCAGGCTTGTCGGCTTCGTGCACGATGTCGAGGAGGCTTGGGCCGCTCCAAAAATCAACAAGCAAAAGGCACGGTTGCTTGCCGAAGATTTTCTCAAAAAATATGTCACCCAGCATCCACTGAGCCGGTTGCGTTTCATTGAAGACAGCACCGACGAGAAACCGCACCGCACCGATTACACGTTCACCTGGGAGCGCACCGATCTGCGCGCCAAAGATGCCCCCTACCGCGTCGGCATTGGCATTATCGGCAACCAAGTTGGCTCGTACTCCGAATATCTCAAGATTCCCGAAAATTGGACCCGTGATTTTCAAAAAAAACATTCGCTGAACGACCTCTGCCAATCGAACGCGGAACGCGTCCTGCTCGTTCTTTACGTGGGAATGATCGTCTTCTTCATCATCTATTGCTACCAGCGGCGCCTCGACTGGCGGCGCGGGCTGCCCTGGGGGTGGCTGCTCTTATTCGCCATCGTTACGATCGCGTCCGCATTGAATCAGATTCCTACGATCATGGCTTCCTACGATACTCAGGACAACTGGGCGGCTTATCTCGTCAAACAAGGCTCGATGACATTGATCGAAGCGATCAAAACCGTCGTCATCCTCTGGTTGATGGTGCTTGTCATCGATCCGCTCTACCGGGAAAAATTGCAACAACATCTGCCTTTCCGAATCGGACTTGGGCCGAATAGCTTGCAATATGGCGAAACGGCACGCTCCATCGGACTCGGCACCGTCTTTGCGTGTTTCTCCACGGCATACGTCGCCATTTTTTATGTCGTGGGAAAACATGTTGGCGTCTGGTCCCCGGTGGAAATCGACTATTCGAAAGCGCTGAGCGGCTGGCTCCCCTGGGTTGAGCCGCTGGAGACGGGGCTGTCGGCGGCTTTCAACGAGGAATTTCTTTTCCGCGCCTTTGCCATCCTTTTCTACTGGAAAATCGTGCGCGTGCGATGGCTTTCTGTCGTGCTCGCGGCGGCGACCTGGGGCTTTTTACACAGCAACTATCCGCAAATGCCTGGCTACATCCGAGGGGTGGAGCTAACCATGGAAGGAACTCTCTGGGGCATCCTGATGTTGCGCTACGGTCTCTTGACGACGTTGACCGCGCACTACCTTTACGATTGCTGGCTCGACAGTCTGATTGTGATTCGCTCCCCCTCCCCAAGCGATCAGATCGGCGCCGTGATTGTTTCGATGTGGCCTCTGGCCTGCGGTCTTTGGGCCTGGTTTGCCTATGGACGCAAAGGATTGCTCAAAGATTACACGGGAGAAATGACGCCTTCATCTGAGCCGGCATTACCAACCACTCATTGGTGGGAAAGCCCCATGGAGGCATGGAATTTTTCGCTCCCCTTTTTGAAACCGATTCGTTGTTGGATGATCTTGCTCACGTGCGTTCTCGTTCTGGCGCTCGTCCGCCTTCCGCGCCTGCCACAGAACGTATTCCATTCCTTTGGGTTTGTTGCATGGGCGCGCCATCAGATTTCCGATGAAACGGACAAACTTCTTTCCCGTAAAAGCAAGAAGCCGCCGGACTATTACAAAACGGTCTCGCTCACGAGCGGTTATCTGCCGAACCACGACGACGCCGTGCGCTATCTTCTTGAATCGGCGACTCTCGATCGCGTGGCGGAACTCGCGAAGCACGAGTGGCCCGACTTGCAATGGAATGTGCGCTGCTTCCGGCCTGGAGAAAAGGAGGAGTTTCGATTCACGTTCGATTCCTACGGAAATCTCAAGAGCTGGGATCACCCGATCGAGAACGAAGCCAAAGGAGCGTCCCTCGAGAAACTCAAAGCACTGGAGCTCGCCAAAGAGCATCTGGTGCGCGACTACGGCCTGAATCCGGCCAACGAGAACATCGTCCAGGATGATCTCGATCAGGAAGCCAACCGCCGCGATTATCAATTCACATTCGAACGAAAAGATTTCAAGTGGAACGAGGCGAAGCTGCGGAGCTCGATCCGCGTGCAAGGCAATGAAGTGCTCGGGTTTGCGCACTACCTCAAGTTGCCAGAAGCATGGCTGCGCGAGCAGTCCGCTTCGGAATGGAAAGATGTTCTCGTCAGCCAGTTCTACCAATGGACGAACATGGTATGGATGGGATTCCTGCTTATTCTTTTCGTGCTGATGATCTCGAAACGAATCCTGCCATGGAAGCGGGCGTTTCTGATCGCAACGATCCCCGCGCTCTTCGGTGTGATGGATTCGCTCAATGAACTGCCAAGCTTCTTTGTCGGTTATGACACCACGACGCCGGTCTGGCATTACGTCGGCGAAAAACTCGAGAGCTTCGTCTTTCACACGGGACTGGACTATCTTTTCCAGGTGCTGGAACTCAGCATCGCCCTGGGATTCCTGCAATGGGCATTTCAATGGAAGCTAGAGAACTTGCGGCTTTGGCCCGCATCGAAAGTGGAACGCCAGCGGCTCTGGCTGACCGCATGCGCTCTCGCGTGGGTGGGTGTTGCAGCTTGGAACGCAAAGGGACTTTTGGACGCATTCGCCACCGGTTGGCTTTTGCCGGAACACGCGGTGGGCTACTCGTATCCCCAAATTAATACCGCGTTTCCCTGGCTCTCGGCGCTCACATCGGCCTTCATGGCGGGCTACAACGGTCTCCTCTCGACGGCGTTAAAAATCGGTCTTGTCGTGGTGCTCTATCGTATCCTCCCCAAAACAACATGGTGCTTGCTTGTTCTCATTCCCGTATACAATGCCCTGGGAGCCCGCACATGGACGAATTTTGGATGTACCATCGCCTCAAATGAGCTGCAATGGCTCCTGAACTTGATCCTCGTGTGGCGGCTCTGGCGTTTCAACGCGCTGGCTATTTTTCTGGCGTTTTATAGTGAACAGCTCCTCACCTCGACCGGGGTCTTTTTCATGAAAGGGGGGCCATGTTACCAATGGACCTCTCTCCCGCTCGCGCTCTGCCTCGTGTTCCCGGTGATCATGGCGTGCCTGATGCGAAAAACCCACCCTCCGAGCGACGGTCCGACGCATCTCGTTCGCACAAGCTGATTTTTCTTTGAAAAAAAGTTCCGTCGTTAAGTTTGACCGCATGCCTGAAATCTGGTTTATCAGAAAGGTGTATTGGCTGACTTGGTGTGTGGGTGTTTGCGTCTTGTTTGGGTTTTCAGAACTTCACGCGGCAGTGCCCATTATGCCCCTGAAAGAAATCAAACCGGGTCTGCGGGGCGAGTGCTATACGGTTTTTTCAGGAACACGCATCGACAAATTCGGATTCGAAGTCATGGGCATTGCCCACGATTTTGCGGGACCCGGGCGGGATATCATCTGGTGCAAGATGCTGACTGACCCGACCGGCGAAAATGTCGTCGCCGGAGGCATGAGCGGAAGCCCTTGTTATATCGAGGGAAAGCATATAGGAGCGCTCGCCTACGGATTCACTTTCAACAAAGACCCTATTTTTGGAGTGCAGCCGATCGAATCGATGCTGGAGCTGCTTCATTTTCAAGCTCCCGGACTGAAGGCGGAGCCGTTGCCTGTCGCGTCGGCTCCCAGCCTGGCATCGCGTCTTCTGAAGACACTCGCGGGTTTTCCGAAACCAATGCCCCTGCTTTCCAACGACGGAGGGGTTCACATGCTTTCCGTGCCGCTTGAGATCGGCGGCTTGCATCCATGGATTTCCCAGCGCGTGTTGAGCGCGTGGCGTGAAGCAGGATTCGACCCTCAAGTCGCTCTGGGCGGCGGAGCCAGCGAAACCGCAGATACCGCGGATTTCCTGCCTGGCGCGGCCATGACTGGAGTCATCGCAAGCGGCGATCTCAATCTCGCGGCAACAGGCACTCTCACCTGGCGCGACGGCGACCAGATATTGGGTTTTGGACACCCGTTTCTCGGAATCGGCGACACTTCCATTCCGCTCGGCAAAGCGGAAATCATTGGCGTCGTGTCGAGTTACGAGCGTTCCATCAAAATGTCCAACAAAGGCAAAATTGTGGGATCATTGACCCAGGACCGTCTTTCCGGCGTCCTGGGCACGGTCGGCATGTTCGCCCGCATGACACCCATGACCGTTCAGGTGAAGCATGGAGCCGAGACGCGGAAATTCGAGTTGCAATTTTGTGACAATAAATTTTTCACACCCCTCGTCTATCAGACGGCGCTGTTGCAATTTCTCTCCAATGTGATGGAGCGCGATGAGCAATCGACGCTGCAACTCAAAAGTGAAATTGAACTCGAAGGGCTTCCCTCTTTGATCTTCGAGGACATGTTCGCCGGCGAGCGCTTCAGCTGGGTTGCAGAAGGCGTCATGATGCCCGCCCTTCAATTGATGCCGCTTTATCAAAATCCCTTCGGGCAGCCCATTGTGAAAAAAATCAACGTCGAGGCGGTGGTGCAAAGCGAAGCCCGCATGGCGAGCCTGGAGGATGTGAGCGTCCATCCATTGGAAGCCCGCCCCGGCGATAAAATCCAGGTCCGTGCGAATTTTCAGCCTTGGCAGGGCAAGCGGTTCACGCGCGATTTCGAGATCGCGCTGCCCGAAGAAGCAAAGAGCGGCGAACTCGAACTCGTCGTCGCGGATGAGCGGTTCGCAGATCAATTGACGGGCGACGTCGATGGACTTATGAGCCAGTTTCAAGTCGTCGATCTCCGCCAACTTGTGACCGTCCTCAACCGCCGTCATACCAATAATTCACTCTACCTGTTTCTCGTCAAGAAGTCTCCTGGACTTTCGATTCAAAACCAACGTCTTACGTCGCTTCCATCCTCGGTCCGCCGCTTATTGAATGAGAGTCCCATTGACCGGCCGATTCCACTTCAAGATTCCGTCCTTGCCGAAGCTGTGTTCGATCTTGGTATGGTGATCGAAGGCAATCGTACGACCAAGATTGTAATCAAATGAAGACTCTGATCCTACCCGTTCTCTGCCTCCTTCTCCCGGCGTGGAACGCTCGCGCCGTTCAAACCGAGAAGTTTATTACGGATAGCTATGCGGATTTCTCGGAAGGCGAAGCCCACGGCGTCACCATTACTTCAGACGGGCTGTTGAAACTGGGTCCCTCCCTGATAAAAGTCGCAGCACTGCCCGTTTCCACATCATGGGCCATGGTGCGGGACGGAAAACAAAATGTCTACGTCGCCGGTGGAAATGAAGGGCAGGTGTTCAAAGTCACTCCGGACGGCAACGTGATCGAGTATTTCAAGGCTGCCGAACTCCAGGTATCTGCGCTTGCTTTCGATTCGAAAGGCGCCCTTTATGCCGCCTCGATGCCCGACGGCAAGGTCTACCGCATCGACTCGGATGGAAAATCCTCCGTCTTCTTCGACCCCCAGCAGAAATATATATGGGCTCTGGCCTTCGATGCGGAAGACAATCTTTTCGTGGGCACCGGTGACAAGGGGAAGCTTTATAAAGTTTCTCCTTTGGGCAAAAGCTCGGTTTTTTACGATAGTGATGAAACCCATATCCGCACTCTCTTTTTTCATAAGCCGCAGCTCTGGGCTGGCAGCGAAGGGAACGGTCTTGTGTATCGATTCGACAAAACGGCCGGCGAAGAAGGCGTTCCTTTTGTCGCGTACGATTCCCCCTACAAGGAAATCAAGGCCTTCGTCGCAGCGCCCGACGGTTCCATCTTCGTCGCAGCCATGGGTGACAAAACCGGCGGAAACATCACGCTTCGCCCTGTCGCCAGCGTGCTAACCCTTCCTCCGCCGGCCACCCCCGCTCCGTCGCTCGGTCTGCAAAGCGCCAAGCCCAAGGTGGAGGAGGTTCCGCCTGCCATTGCCGATCAACCAGGCGCGGCGGAACTCGTCCGCATTCAGCCGGATGGGACGGTGGAACGTTGGTGGACTGACAATGAGGATGCCTATGCCCTGTTGCTTCAGGACCAACATCAGATTTGGATCGGCACGGGACATAAGGGCCGTCTTCTCAACATTCCGGAGGCGAGGCAGGTGAATGTCCTTGGCCAGCTGGAAGCGGATGCGGTCACCGCCATTTTGCCTGCAGCCAGCGATGAGTGGATCGCCTCCACGGCCAATCCTTGCACGCTCTGGAAACTTCAAATGAAGCCTGGTCGCACCGGAACCTATGAATCGCGTGTCTTTGATTCGCATGGAACGAGCCGCTGGGGTGCGATCGATTTCCGCAGCAGCAACGGATTCGCGAAATTGAATTGGGAGACCCGCTCTGGCAACACCTACATTCCCGACAAGGTTTGGAGTGCATGGACGCCCCTCGACGAAAATCGGCGCATTCAAAGTCCGATCGCGCGATTCATCCAATATCGCATAACGATGGAAACGGGCGCCAAGAATGAAAACACCGACGTGATCGACCGCGTGGATCTTTATTACCAGCCTGGAAATCAAGCTCCGCGCCTCTCTCATATCACGCTTACGCCCGTGAATTTCGAAATTTTCAAGACGCCCAAACCCGATGTCACGATCCAGCCGTTTATTCCCGGGCCTTCCGTGGCGAATTCCCGCAATAATCCTCCCAAGTCTTTAATAGAAAGCACCGAAGAAACTCCGACAAACTTCTCGCGAACCCCGCCGATGCAGCAAGTGCGTCGGCTCGGATGGCGTTCTGCAACCTGGCAGAGCTTTGACGCGAATGCGGACGACCTCGACTATGACGTTTATTTCAGGCCCGTTAACAGCATGCAATGGAAGGTCCTCGGGACCCATCTGAGCGACTCCTTTATAAGCTGGGACAGCGCGACCTGGCCCGATGGAGAATATTATCTCAAAGTGGTGGCTTCCGATCTTCCGAGCAATACCCCCGAAACAGCGCGCCAGGACGAGATGATCAGTGAAGCATTCACGGTTGATAACACGGCACCGGTGATCCATTTCAAGCCCATGGAGGAAACGACCCAACACGGAGTGATAGCACTGACAGTCTCCGATACCATCAGCATCGTCGACCAAGCTGAATATTCACTGGATGGCGCCGACTGGCGCCCCTTGTTCCCCATCACCGGGCTCTATGACTCGCGTTCCAACGCGTTCCTCATTCCGATTTCAGATCTCCCGCCCGGCGATCATCATGTCGTGGTCCGCGCCAGTGATTCGGCGGACAATATCAGTTCGGAGACGCTCCTGTTCCATAAATAAAAGCATCAGGAGCCCCCGGCTTGAAAAGAAAGTCCATTAACTCGTTGATGGAACGCAAGTTTTGCGGCTTGATGCAGACATTCTGATGTCGGAACAGTGCGGCAACTATCGATTGGATGACCGACTGAACGAAGGTGGAATGGCTGAAATCTTCAGTGCCACCACCCGAGATCAGGGTCATGTCGTCGTCCGGCGGCTTCGTCCGCAATTTCAATACAACTGGTCTAAACGCCGCGATTTCATTCGAGGCCTCCAAGTGCAGGAGCAGATGCATCATCCCAACGTGGTTCGCGTGCTGGAGCTTGTCACCTTCGGGCTGCGGCCTTACGCGGTGATGGAATTTGTCGGCGGGATGAATCTGCGCCAAGCGCTGTTGCGCAAGGATCCTGTTGTTCATCATCCACTGCCGATTTTTTGCCAGATTCTGGAGGGTTTGCATCACATCCACAGCTGCGGTTTCCTGCACTTGGATTTCAAGCCCGAAAATATCCTGGTTCAACCCGATGGCCATACCCGCATTGCGGATTTCGATCTTGCGCAACCGATCCTTCCCAAACCACGCAGGCAGCCCTCCGTCCAAGGCACACCGGCCTATCTTGCGCCCGAACAAATCATGAAACGGCCCGTCGACCCACGCACCGACATCTTTGCCTTGGGTCTTACCGCCTTTGAGCTCTTCACGCGGCGAAAACCTGTGGCGCGTTCCCAACGGGAAGAGATCTTCGCCGCCTATTGCGACGAAAACACCGCCTTTCCCATCCCGAGCGCATTGAATCGCACCATTCCCGAAGCACTCGACCAGATTTTAGGCGCCTGTCTCGCAAAAAAGCCGGAAGAGCGTTACACTTCTGTGCAACGGATCATCCATGACCTGCAGGAATCCGGGGTGCTGAACAATCCAAAGTCCATCACCCAACCCGACGCGACCGCCGACTGGCAGAATCTGGATCCATAAGAGCTTGCCGAAACAAGTGGAGAAGCCGGGTTGCAGTTCCACTTGCCGTCCGAACGCCCTCGCGTATGATTGCGCGAATGCATCTCCGTCTTTTGGATGAAGCGCTGTTTCGTTTCATCAACCAATCCCTGGCCAATCCCGCAGGCGATTTTCTCTTCCCCATTTTCAATCACGCCGCCCCCTTCATCCCGCTCGTCGCCCTGGCATTGCTCTGGCTCACCTTTCATAACCTGAAGCGCTATTGGATCGCAGCGCTCACCTGCGTGCTTGCGCTCATCCTCACGGACATGCTGATTTCCAATCCACTCAAAAAATCGATCCATCGTCCGCGTCCCGCAGCAATCCTCCACGACGTGCGCGAACTTGCTTCCGGTGCAACCGGAGGAAACGCCTTTCCCTCCTCCCACACCACCAACGCGTTCCTCGTTGCCACCATTCTCAGCAACTCTTTTCCACGCCGCCGGAATCTCCTGATGTTCTTTGGAGCAGCTTCCTTGATCGCGTTTTCGCGCATCTACGTCGGTGTGCACTATCCCAGCGACGTCCTCGGATCGGCAATGCTGGGCGTCGTCACGGGATGGATCGCTTTCCGAATCTCCGGCGCCATCCAACAACGCCGAACCCAAAACACGATCCGGCTTGCGATGGCGGCAGGACCGGGTTTCGTCATCGGTTTGCCACTGGCCGTTCTTGCACTCATTCAAATCGCACGGCTCGCCTGGACGCATTTCAGCCAGCTCGATGTGCCTGTGGAATGCGCCCGGATCTGGTACGCGGTTCATCTGGCGCCCGATGCGGCAGGTTTCCTGACACGATGGCTCGGACGATGTTGGTTCGCCCTATTTGGAAGCTCGGCCCTGTCGCTTTGGGCAATGCCCTGGGCCATTCAAACCGTGCTCGTCGCCGTCCTGGCGGGGCTTGTGGCACGAAAACAACAGGTTGGCGCGTTGTGGGGGCTTGTTTTTGTGACCGCCACGCTGCCGCTCATTTCGCAGCTTTCTTTTTTAGGTTCGCCATCCCGGATCTTCGAAAATTCGGATTGGCCCCTGTCGCTTCCTGGCGTCGCGTTTTTTTTCTATCTGATCTTGGGACTTCCCCTTTGGATTTATGCGCTCTGCAACTTTCGAAGGATCCCCGGGGTTTCAGGTTGCGCACTCGCCGGAATGATCCTGGCGTTTTCATGTCCCGCACTTCCCTGGCTGGTTCCGGCTGTCTTGAGCGCCGGATGCCTATGGCATGCCGCTCACGATGTGGGAATGGCATTCCAGGGTTTTACGGCGCCATCGTCGGGCTGGAGGCGTGTGGCGCTCGTCACGGCCGCAGGATATGGCATCCTTTTGAGTGTGGCTGTTTATAATCCGCGTTTTTTGCGCAAACTGGATCTTTCGTTTCTCCCGCGCAACAGTCCGCATTATCTGCAGACTGGATGGTCCGACTGGCATCATCGCAATCAAGGAAAGATGACCCCACCCGCAGAAATCTGGACCGATGCCGAATCCTCCAAATATGTCGCCCAATGGTACCTTGGATCTTCCTTCAAAGTGCGTGGTCCCGCCGAATGGGCGAAGATCCGCCCCTCAGCCCATGTTTATTATGTCCATGAAGTCGATTTCGCTCAGATTCATCCTCAAATGATCTTCGTTCCGCGCAACCCCCAGACCCCGCTTGAACCCCGGGAAAACTGGCGGGAGATGGATTCGTTTGAAGTTTTTCGCCAAGGCGATCCCATCCGTCAATTCCAGCTTTTTTACCTGCCGTCTGGATCTGCGCCAGGCTTGTGAAATTTTTCACAAAAGGATTGAAAAGTCCTCTTTGCCCGCGCATTGATTGTTTTATTCTCTGACCTTTGCCATTCAGGAATGGTTCTGACTATGTACGAATTCTTTGATCAGATCATTTTTAAAATTGGGAATGTGATCATTGCCGTCCTGACTTGGCTTATTTCCTTATTCGCAACCCCTCCTGCATGGCTTCCTGCGGTGGTTTGGTTCGTTTTCAAAGTCGTTTTAATTATCGCGACCTTCCCTGCAATCTTCGCCATGACGACATGGGCGGAGCGCAAGATCCTGGGCCGCATCCAAAATCGTCTGGGCCCCAATCGAGTCGGCCCCGTAGGACTCTTTCAGCCGATCGCCGACGGCATTAAAACGCTGACCAAGGAAGACATTGTGCCGGCGATTGCGGACAAACCGATCCACACCATGGCCCCAGTCATCGCCGTGGTGGCTTCGTTTCTTGTGATCGCCGTTCTTCCCATCGGGCGCAACATGATCGGCGCCGATTTAAACATTGGCGTTCTCTTTTTCTTCGCGGCGGGATCGATCAGCGAAGTCTCGATCTTCATGGCGGGCTGGGCATCGCGAAACAAATATTCGCTTCTCGGTGGCATGCGTGCCATCGCCCAGATGGTTTCCTACGAAATCCCTTTTATTCTCTCTGCGGTGACGGTGGTGATGGTCGTGGGATCGCTTTCCACATCACAGATTGTCAGCGCTCAGCAGCTGCATCTGCTCGTCGAGGATCCGGAAGGCCTGGGCGATTTGCTCAAGCGAGTCGTCTTCCATTTTTACAATAACATCGGCGGTTGGTTCGTCTTCCAACCCTGGGGCTTCTTCGGCTTCGTCATTTTCTTCACTTCGTCGCTCGCTGAATTGAATCGCTCGCCTTTTGACCTTCCTGAAGCAGAATCTGAAATCATCGCCGGACATCACACGGAATATTCGGGATTCAAATTCGCGCTTTTCGCCCTTTCAGAATATATCAGCATGATCGCCGTCTGCGGGCTTGCCTCGACTCTTTTTCTCGGCGGCTGGAACGGACCGCACCTCTTGCCAAGCTGGGGATGGTTCTTCCTCAAGGTCTTCTCCCTCATGTTCGTGATGATCTGGATCCGCGGCACCTTCCCGCGGCTGCGTGCCGACCAGCTGATGGGTTTCGCATGGAAATTCCTTCTTCCCCTTTCCCTGATCAACATTTTCTCGGCGGGGCTGTGGTATCATATACCTTCGCGCGCCTTCGGGTGGCTTGCCTCGGCCCTGATCATGGGTGGCGCGTACCATTTTCTTTCGAGGGGCGTGGTCACCCGGGACATCGAGAAGCGAATCTATCGTTTTGCCTGATGGACTACGTTTTTTACATTCTGGCGATTTGGATTGTGGGGAGCGGCCTGCTCGCCATTCTGCAACGCAACCTCGTGCATTGCGCCGTCGCTCTCATCGCCTTTTTCGCAGGCATCGCAGGTATCTTCTTTTCCCTGCATGCCGAGTTTCTTGGCGCCATCCAAGTGGTCGTTTATGTCGGCGCCATTGCCGTGCTGATTCTTTTTGCAATCATGCTGACGCGTCACGTGACCGGCGAGGAGGAGGTCTCCCCGTTTAGCAGGCACGCCATTTGGGGCTGGATCGCGAGCGCGGCAGTGCTCTGTGTTCTGCTCTACTCTCTCGACAAGCAAATGTTCGCGATCAGTGCGGAACCTTCGCAGATCACGATGCTCGACATCGGCAATGCGATGATGCAGCGTTATGCGGTCCCTTTCGAAGTCATCTCCCTCCTCCTGACAGCAGCCCTTGTGGGCGCCGTCGTCATTGCTCTCGAAGAGCCCCGGGAACGAAAATAACGCCATGGTGACTCTGACTCATTATCTTGTCTTGGCTGCCGTGGTGTTTTGCATTGGGCTGGCTGGCGTCCTGACGCGCCGCAATGCAATCATGGTTCTCGTCGGCCTGGAAATGATGCTGAACGCTGGGAACATCAACCTGGTGGCGTTCTGGCGTTATCTCGGATCCCAGGCCATGTCCGGCCAGATGTTCGCGATTTTCGCCATTGCCGTGGCAGGAGCGGAGGCAGCAGTCGGTCTGGCGCTCCTCATCGCCGTTTATCGCCACTTCCGCAACGTCAGCGTCGAAGAAATCTCGAGTCTCAAAGGATAATGGCATGCCCTGGATTGTTGAAAATCTTTGGTTGATCGCTTTTCTCCCCTTTTTGGCCGCGGGAATTTCCGCGCTGATGCCCCGCGCGCAAAAAAAGGCCTCGTCCGGCATCGTCATCTTTGCGATGGCTCTTTCCCTCCTGCTTTCGTTGAAGGCTGGCGGGTACCTGCTGAAAGCCGGAAGCAGCCACGAAACGCTTCATCTCGTGCGCAATTTTGACTGGCTGCCTTATGGCGACACTGTCATCCGGCTGGGCTTTCTTCTGGATCCCCTGTCGGCGATGATGCTCTTCGTGGTCTCGTTCGTGAGCCTCCTGGTCTTCATTTTTTCGCTCGGCTACATGGATCATGACGAGAACTTCACGCGCTTCTTCACATTCCTTTCGCTCTTTGCGGGTTCCATGCTGGCGCTCGTCATCGCCAACAGTCTTCTCCTGCTTTTTATGGCATGGGAGCTCGTGGGACTTTCCTCCTATCTCTTGATCGGCTTTTGGTATCAGAAACCCAGCGCGGCGGCGGCGATGAAAAAGGCTTTCATCACGACACGCATCGGGGATCTGGGATTTTTCATCGGTCTCCTCTGGTTCCATTACGCAAGCGGAACCTCCCTTTTTTATGATCAGGGCCAGGGAGCTCTCGATCCGACCAAACTCAGCATCCTCGGCGGAAGCGCCGCCCTCTGGATTTCGCTGCTCGTTTTCTGCGGCGCCGTCGGCAAATCCGGTCAGTTCCCCCTCCATGTCTGGTTGCCAGACGCCATGGAAGGCCCAACTCCCGTTTCGGCACTGATCCATGCCGCAACGATGGTGGCTGCAGGTGTGTTCCTGGTCGGCCGCATGTATCCGGTGTTTGAGATCAATCCCACGGCCCTGGAAGTGGTGGCCTTCGTGGGAGCTTTCACAGCGCTCTTTGCAGCCACCATTGCGGTCGCTCAATGGGACATCAAACGCATCCTCGCTTATTCCACGGTTTCGCAGCTTGGCTACATGATGATGGGCCTCGGTGTCGGCGGCTATGTCTCCGGGCTCTTCCATCTCTTCACGCACGCGTTTTTCAAGGCGCTGCTCTTTCTCGGCTCCGGCTCGATCATTCATGCCTGCCATCACGAGCAGGACATTCGAAAAATGGGCGGTCTCAAAGACCGGATGAGCCGGACCTTTGTTTGCTACATGATCGGAATGTTCGCCCTCTCGGGGGTTCCGCTTTTCGCCGGTTTTTTCAGCAAGGATGAAATTCTTCTTGATGCGCTCCATTTCCATCCGGCAAATCTGCCTCACTTCGCCTCGCGGATTCCCATCGTTTTCGGATTAATCGGCGCATTTCTCACGGCATTCTACATGATGCGCCAGGTGAAATATGTGTTCTTCGGTTCGCCGCGCGATCATGGCGCCCAACATGCGCACGAATCGGGGTCGCCCATGACTCTTCCTCTCATCTTCCTCGCATTGATGGCGGTTGCGACGGGATTCCTCGGATGGCCGGGACACAGCTGGTTTCATCATTTCATGGAGCCCGCGGCAGAGGCGCATCCCACGAACCTTTATTTGATGCTTGGAAGCATTGCGATCGTCCTGATCGCGCTCGGCGTCTCCGCTTTCGTCTACAGCGGCGAGGCGCTGCGGGCTGGTGCGGTCGACCCGCTGGAAGCCCGTTTTGCCAGCCTTTTCCGCGTGCTGAACAATAAATATTACATCGACGAGTTTTATGAGAAGACGTTCGTTCTTTTCACCCGCACGTTCTCACGCATCATCGTGCGTTTCGACCGTTACATTCTCAACGGTTTCTTCGTTTGGGGCTCTGCACTGATTGTTTATGGGCTCTCCTTGGTGAATCAGCTCATCGATGAAGCCGCCATCAACCGTGGGTTCGACAAAGGCTGCCGTTCCGTGCGAACCGGATCGCAATGGAACCGATGGATCCAGAACGGCCTTTCGCAGCACTATCTGAAAATCACGAGCCTTGCCATCGTGATTCTTTTCCTGCTGGCTCTTTTCATCGGACGCACTTGATTATGAATCTTCTCGCACTCTTTCAGAGCGACATTCTCTCTTCGCTGACATTCTTTCCTTTGGTAGGAGCCCTGATCCTGCTGGCTCTTCCAAAGCATGCGCTCGCTCAGATTCGCATGGTTGCTTTTGCCGCGAGCCTGGCCCCGATGATTTTCGTGCTGCGCATTTTGCATTTGTTCGATCCCGGAACCGGAAATCTGCAGTTTCCCGCCCGTGGAACATGGATCCCCGCCCTCAATGTCGATTATGTCGTGGGCCTTGACGGCTTGAGTGTGGCGATGGTGCTGCTCGTCTCCATCATCATTCCGCTCACGATTCTTGGCGCGGCTCGTATCGTGGGAGAGCCTCAAGAAAACAAAGTGGGCGCGAAACCCTTTTTTGCGCTGATCCTATTGGAACAAACCGGACTTTACGGCGCCTTCACAGCCTTGAACTTTTTCCACTGGTTCATCTTTTGGGAAGCATCGCTTGTGCCTCTCTTTTTCCTGATCAAGCTTTATGGGAACGAGGACCGGACGACCGCTGCCTACCAATTTTTTATTTACACGTTCGTCGGCAGTGTCGCCATGTTGATCGGCATGCAGTTCATTTATCTCGCAACCGGTTCCTGGGATTTCAAGGAACTTGCGGCCCTCGCCCAAACGCCCCACGCCGGCGGAAACGAAACGGAGCTCGTTTTTAAAATCAAGGCGTTCGCCGCCACGCTGGGCATTCCTTTTCTTACGAAGCACATCGTCACCCTGCTTTTCTTCCTCGTCTTGATGGGCTTTGCAATCAAGGTTCCACTCTGGCCCTTTCACACATGGCTTCCGATCAGCTACACGCAGGCTCCGACCGCAGGCTCCATCATCCTGACGGCCCTGATGTCGAAAATGGGGGTTTACGGTTTTCTCCGGATTGTTCTTCCGATTTTTAGCCCTTCAGTGATGGAATATTCGCAACTTTTGATGAGTCTGGCGCTCCTCACGATTCTTTTCGGAGCTCTGGCGGCCTTTTCGCAGCGGGATCTCAAAACCCTCGTGGCCTATTCGAGCGTAAGCCATCTGGGCTATTGTCTGCTTGGCCTTTTCGCGGTGGGCGCGACGGGCGGAAGCCTGAACGACCGCGCTCTGGCGCTCAACGGCGTGATCCTCCAGATGTTTGCACACGGCCTGAGCGCCGCGGGGCTCTTCTACTTCGTCGGCTTGATCGAGCAGCGCACGGGAACGCGCGATCTGGCCGATCTTGGCGGACTGCGCAAAACGATCCCCGTCTTTTGCGGCATCATGGGCATCATTCTCTTCGCTTCGCTTGGCCTTCCCGGACTGGCGGGATTTCCGGCTGAATTCATGATCTTCCGGGGATCGTTTCCGCTCTCCATGATCCTGATCTCCGTCGCCGTGTTGGGCCTGCTTCTCACCGCCCTTTATCTTCTCCGCATGATGGACAAGGTGTTTTTTGGTCCGCAGGACGACAAATGGAATCAAATCGCAGATCTCTCAGGCCGGGAACGTTTTGTGGGCGGAATGCTTGCCATTTCCCTCTTCGTCGTGGGAATGGTTCCCGCGCCGTTGGTGGCGCTGTCGAATTCGACCGCGACGCAGCTCGCGAAACTGTTTTCCTGAGTTTCCAAGTGTGGACGACTCTCTCGTCCTAGTTATCCGAATCGGGAGGTGCGTCTGGACGCAGGATGATGAGGTTTCGGACGCCATCCTTGGAAACCAATTCTTGGCATTATAGCGTAAGTTTCCGTGGATGTGAAATGTTGACGATTATCTTTAGCAGAGCCGCTTCCGCGCTCTGAATCTGACTATGCTCCACATTTGGGACCATTCGAATCCGTTTCTGTATCGTGTGACGCTCGGCGAGCTGATGGTCCAATAATATCTGGACGAATTGGTGATCCTTCTGCCGTCCAGCAAAAAGCTTTGAGACAGCCACATCGTGAACTTCCAAACACCATCCCACTGCCCCGTTTGTGTTCGGAGTACTCACAGGAATTAATCGCTCCTCCCACCCTGTTGGTAGACGAGCCGTTTCGGGCCCCACAGGATCGACAGAAAAGCCGTGTGTGTTGTGAAAACTGGAATATCGACCGATTGCGTTGAGAAGGCCCGACTGCTCCGCATGATGCCGCGGATACAAGTCCACCTCATCCGTCATCTTCGCCAAAGGCTCTGCCTTTTTCGGATATTGACCAAGGACGGATGCGGAGCCAATGACTATGAACTCCGTTTCGCCGGTGATTTCCTTATGCGGCTCGCAGCGCGTGCTCAAGCTGAAAGTGTTGCATAGCGCTGTCTCTCGTCTTCGGAAAGAATGCCGCAAAATGGCGACGAATGCAGAAGCCAATCGTGTTCCTCAGTGTCCGTTTCGAGAATGTCGATGATCTGATCCAATGACGAATGGTCTAGAATCTCCAACCATTCCAGCTTTGGAGGTGAAACAAAGCCCGTCTGTTTCCTCTCCTGTTCGATCCACCGGAGAAGGTTCTCACGCACGTTTTGTATCAAGGAAGGATTCGCACGCAGTTTGCGGGCGATCGCCTTGTCCATTGCGCGATAGCACTCAACAAGTTGATCATGTCGATTCATAGGACCACTCACAATATCTGTAATTTTCAGCCCATCGTAAAGCTCAACCCGACACTACGATCATAGGAGAATCATCCCCCACTTAAAGCCCGAAAGGAGTCCGGAAACACTCCCGTCAGCAGGCTGTTGAAAAGTCAGTTATCCGAATCGGGAGGTGCGTCTGGACGCAGGATGACGAGGCTTCGGACGCCATCCTTGGAAACCTGCAGAAGGGACGCCTTTGAGGCATCACCCTTCTTCAGTAAATTCTTCAGATCCGCAACGGTGGTGATTCTTTTTCCGTCCACCTCGGTGATGACCATGCCGGCGACAAGGCCTGAACGGGCTGAAGGCGAATCTTCCTCCACTTCCGTGATGAGCAAACCCTGTTTTTCAGTGAGATTGTATTGTTCGGCAATTTCGCGCGTGACGGGCTGCACGGTAATTCCAAAGGATTGGTTCGCTTCCGAATGGGAGGACGGCGTGTGCGAAGCCACCTGCTGTGTCGACGGCTGAAGGCCGGTTTTTACGTTCACGGCCATGGTTTTGCCGTCACGCATCACCGCAAGGCGCACCGTCTGGCCGATTTGCTTGTCGAGCACCTGCTTTTGAAGATCACGGGCGGAAGTCACCGGCGCACCGTCGATATTCGTGATGACGTCCCCAGGTTTCAAACCAGTGTTATAAGCGGGCGTTTCAGGACGAATGGCCATGACAAGGACACCTTGATTCACCCCCTTGATCAGTCCCTTGAACTCAGGCGCTTCGGAAAGCGTGCGGATATCGATCCCGATCCAGGGGCGCTCCACCTTCCCTTTGGTGATGAGCAGATTGCCAACTTTTTGAGCCAGTTTGATGGGAATGGCAAACCCGACGTTCGCGTTATAAAAATTGAATCCTCCTCCACGCGTCTTAATCAAGGTATTGATCCCGATCACCCGCCCATCAATATCCAGGAGAGGGCCCCCGCTGTTTCCCGGATTGATCGTAGCCTGCGTCTGCAAATATTCCTCGTACACCGTCGCCCCGAGACGGTCGCGCACTTTGCCACTGAGAACACCCACGGTAACGGAATAATCGAGATTGAACGGCGCGCCGATGGCAATGGTCCACTCGCCGGGACGAATCGTGTCCGAGTCGCCGATGGCGGCCACAGGGAGATTCTTGGCATCGATCTTGACCACGGCCACGTCTGTCTTTTCATCAGGAATGCCAACGATCTGCGCATCGAAAGTGCGTCCATCTTTGAGCCTCACACGAATTTTGTCCGCGCCTTGAATGACATGATTATTGGTGAAAATATATCCGTCGGACCGCACAATGAACCCGGATCCCTGGCTTTCCCCGTAATCGCGTGGAGGAGCCGGCGTTTTGCCGGGTCCTTTATGAAAATATTCAAACGGATCGAGTTGTTCGTCAGGTCCCGTGGAGTCAGAGCTATCCGGACCACGCGTGACATTGATCACGACAACCGAGGGACTGACCTTTTCGGCAACCTCTGCGAAGGTATTTCCAAGGGAGCGCGCGATTTCGTTGGGATCAGCACGCGGGGCGACAACCTTGTCGGGTGCGGCAGTGAGGGGCGCTGCGGCAAGGAGGCATGCGAATAAGAGGCCCCTGGACAAAGAAAAAAGATGCATAAATTCAAAAAATCGGTTTGAAATAAGCTACGCTGGAAGAGGACAGGCAAAAATATTGTGCTACTGAACATTGAGAAAATCAAGCGGTTGTGGGACAAGCTGCTGCATCAGGAAGCAACGCCGCACCAGATTGCGCTGGGTTTTTGTCTAGGACTCTTCGTCAGCTTTCTCCCCATTCCACCATTTCAGACAATCACCGCGCTCCTGCTTGCCTTCCTTTGCCGTTCCAACAAAGTTGCCTGTCTGATCGGTTTGCACGTTCATCTTTTTCTTTTCCCAGTCGTGCCTTTCGTGTTTTTGGTGGAATACAAAATCGGCTATAGGATTTTGGATTGGCATCACCATCCCCATGTCGACCCAACGCGCATGACCATCATGTACATCCTCCAAAAAGGCTGGCCGTTGCTGAAAGCCATGCTGCTCGGTTCCTGCATCCTTGGAATTCCTTCCTCTGTTCTTTCCTATCCTCTCGTGAGACGGGCCGCCGTCCATTGGCAGGAAAGCCGGCGCAAAGTGGGGAACCCAGACTCTACGCCCCCGATTACTTGAGCAACGCCGCAAGGGTTTTGCCCATATCGGAAGGCGTGGGCGAAATCGCGATACCCGCGTCACGCAAAGCTTTGATTTTCTCAGCCGCCGTCCCTTTGCCGCCGGAAATAATCGCGCCCGCATGTCCCATCCGGCGTCCAGGAGGCGCGGTCGAACCCGCAATGAAAGCCGCGACGGGCTTTTTGCCGTGTTCTTTGATCCATCGTGCCGCTTCCTCTTCGGTTGTCCCGCCGATTTCGCCGATCATGATGATGGCATGCGTGTCGGGATCGTCGTTCAACATCTGGATCACTTCAAGATGGGACGTTCCGTTGACCGGATCGCCACCAATGCCAACGCAAGTGGACTGGCCGATGCCAAGTGACGTAAGCTGCCACACCGCTTCGTAAGTGAGAGTTCCAGAACGCGAGACCACTCCCACATTCCCTTTTTTGTGAATGTACCCGGGCATGATGCCGATTTTGCATCCACCCGTCGAATCCTTGCCACTGCCTGGAGTGATGATGCCAGGACAATTGGGTCCGATGAGGCGCGTCTTTTTGCCCTGCATGGCGCGCTTCACACGCACCATGTCATTCACAGGAATGCCTTCGGTGATGCAAACCACAAGAGCCAATCCCGCCTCAACGCCTTCCAAGATCGCGTCCGCCGCGAAGGGAGCTGGCACGAACACGACAGAGACGGTTGCATGAGTTTCAGCAACGGCGTCCTGCACCGTGTTGAACACAGGAACCTTGCCTTCAAATTTTTCTCCGGCTTTGCCAGGAGTCACGCCAGCAACAATCTGCGTTCCATATTCCAGGCATTGATGCGCGTGGAAACCACCTGCCTTGCCGGTGATGCCTTGCACGAGGATGCGGGTGGAGGAATCGACGAGGATGCTCACTTCAAGCCTTTCACTGCGGCCACGATTTTTTGCGCGGCATCGGAAAGCGATTCCGCCGGAATCACGTCGAGGCCGCTCTCGCGAATGATTTGCTGTCCAAGTTTCACATTCGTTCCTTCCAGCCGCACGACGAGAGGAATTTTCAAATTGACGTCCTTCACCGCAGCCAAAATACCTTCGGCGATGATGTCGCATTTCATGATCCCGCCAAAAATGTTCACAAGAATGCCCTTCACATGAGGGTCTTTCAGGATGATCTTAAACGCCGCCGCGACCTGCTCCTTCGAGGCACCGCCGCCCACATCCAGGAAGTTCGCCGGAGATCCGCCGAAGTGCTGGATGATGTCCATCGTCGACATGGCGAGGCCCGCGCCGTTGACCATGCATGCGATATTGCCATCAAGCTTGATGTAATTGAGATTGAACTTGGATGCCTCCACCTCCAGGGGGGCTTCCTCGGAGAGGTCCCGCATTTCCTGGATCTCGGGATGGCGATAAAGCGCGTTGTCATCAAGATTGATCTTTCCGTCCAAGGCCATCAAGTGCGTCGTGCCATCGCTTCCTTCCGAAAGGATCAATGGATTAATTTCCACAAGTGATGCGTCACACTCCCAAAATGTTTTATAAACGCCTTGCATCAATTTGACAGCCTGCTGGATGCGCTCGCCGTCCAACCCGAGGCGGCTTGCCAGATTTCGAGCTTGATAAGGCATCATGCCCACCGCCGGATCAATGGGCTGCTTGAGAATTTTTTCCGGAGTCTTTTTCGCGACTTCCTCGATATCCATGCCGCCTTCCGTTGAAGCCATCATCACGGGGACGGAGAGCTGACGATCCAGAAGGATGGAAAGATAATATTCTTTTTTGATTTTCGAGCCGATTTCGATCAGAAGCTTGCGGACGATTCGCCCCTCCGCTCCGGTTTGTTTGGTGACGAGGGTTTTGCCAAGCATCTGCTCCGCCACGCGCGTCACGTCTGCAGGCGATTTACAAAGTTGAACACCACCCTGGAAACCCTCCTTGAACGTTCCTTTTCCCCGGCCTCCAGCGTGGATTTGCGATTTCACCACAACGAAGGAAACCCCGTCTTCAAACAATCGGGCTGCAGCTGCGGCGGCCTCACCCACGGTGGACGCCATGATTCCCTTGGGAACAGGAACACCGTAACGGCGGAAAAGCTCCTTGGCCTGAAATTCGTGAATATTCATGCACCAAGGTCTTTCATGACCTTTGTTCGACGGGCACGAATTTTAAATCAGCCAAGCCGCGATATTCGCATTGCGGACGGATCAGACGGTTGTCCGCAAGTTGCTCAAGCACGTGGGCGGTCCAACCCGCAGTGCGTGCGATCGCGAAAATGGGTGTGAAAAGATCGGTCGGAATTCCCATCGAATAGTAGACCGTTGCCGAATAGAAATCGACGTTTGCGTTGAGCCCCTTTTCTTTCTTCATGATGTCGGCAATGCGCTCGCTTAACTGGATCCACTTTGGCTCGCCGAGTTTCACGCTCAGTTTTTGAGCCATCGCCTTGAGGTGGGGGGCCCGTGGATCGAGCGTTTTATAAATGCGATGCCCAATCCCCATGATCTTTTTCTTCTGCAGAAGGCATTCGTGAATATAGGAATCGACGTGTTCGAGTGTATCGATCTCCTTTAACATCTTGATCACGCCCTCGTTGGCGCCTCCGTGCAGCGGGCCTTTCAGCGTGCCGATGGCCGAAGTGATCGCCGAATACATGTCAGAAAGCGTCGCGATCGTCACACGGGCGGAAAAGGTCGAAGCATTCATGCCGTGGTCGGCATGGAGGACATAGCACATATCCATCGTATGAACCATCTCCTGGCTCGGTTCTTCGCCATTCAGGAGATAAAGAAAATTGGCGGCTTCTCCCATCGTCTTCGAGGACGGGAGTATCGGAAGCCCTTTGCGCACACGATGGAAGCATGCGGTGATAAGGGGGATCTTCGCGATGAGTTTGATCGCCTTCTGCCGGTTGTGATCCATCGAATCGTCATCTGCTTCAGGATCGTAGCAGCCCAGCGCGGACACAGCGGTGCGGATCACATGCATCGGGGCAGCCGTCTTCGGCATCTTCTTGATCAAATCCAAGATGCCCTGGGGAAGATCGCGTTCAACAACCAGCTTTGCTTTGAACTCGGCGAGCTCTTTGGCATTGGGCAAATGCCCGTAATGCAGAAGATGGACCACCTCCTCATACGAAGCGCGTCCGGCGAGTTCATTGATATTGTAACCGTTGTAAATCAGCACGCCGAGCTCACCCTGGACGTCGCTCAATCGCGTGGTTCCCACCACCACCCCTTCGAGTCCTTTATTCACAGTGGCATTCATAGCATAAATCTTTCTGGGAAAGTTTCAGTGTGGAAAAATGCGGGAATCGGGTCAATCCAGAAAGCAAAAGGATGAGGATGATTTCTCTTTTTTCGGGAACGTCTCGAAAATGTTGGGTTGAAGCGAATTTTTGAGATATGCCAAGCTCAAGCATGCTGCCATATAGGATCTTGAGTTCCAGGTTTTGCCAGATCCCACGCCCCATGACACGCCTCTTGATCGTTCTATCCGCACTCTGGATGGGAGCGGGAGTCCTGGACGCAGAGGAAAGTGGGGTCTTCAACACCGTTCGCGTCGAAGGCCAAAATTATATCAATCTTTCCGACTTTATGAGGTATTACCGCCTCACATCGCTCACCCACCAAAATCTTGATGTCACGGTGCGTTCCAAGACACGCCGCATCCAGTTTCGGATCAACAGCCGCGAATGCATCGTCAACGGCATTCGAATCTGGCTCAATGAGGCTCCCATTGACTTTCGCAACAGTATCCTATTGCCTGATGTTGACGTGCGAAAAAGCGTCGATCCTATTTTTCGCGCCTCCTCTGTTCCGAAACATGAAGTCCGGTCCATTATGATCGATCCCGGTCACGGGGGTGAAGATCAGGGCACGCTCGGCTATCACAACACGCAGGAAAAACGTTTCACACTCGACATGGCTGCCCGGGTGGAACGCTGTCTGCGCAAGGAAGGATTCAAAACACTCATGACGCGGCGCGACGACACGTTTGTCTCGCTGGAGGACCGCTCCGAAATGACCAACTCCAGCGACGCGGACATTTTCGTGAGCCTGCACTTCAACTCAGCCAGCCCCAACACGACAGCTCGCGGCATTGAAACCTATTGCCTGACGCCGATGGGACTGAGCTCCACAGGATCCATCCGGCACCGGTTTGGCATCGGAGATTTTGGCGAGGAACCGGGCAATCGCTTCGATGCGCACAACATGTTGCTCGCCTATCTCGTTCAGCAAAGCATCCTCAAGGCGTTGCCTACCACGGAAGATCGTGGCGTCAAGCGGGCGCGCTTTTTTGTGATCAAAGCAACAGAACGCCCTGCGATTCTCGTGGAGAACGGTTTTCTGTCAAATCCCGCCGAGGAAAAGCTGATCCAATCTGCCGCCTATCGCGACAAACTCGCCGCAGCCATCGCTGCCGGCGTGAAGAAATTTGCCGGCATCATGGGCCGGGAAAATTCGTAGAATCACCGAGTGCATCGAGGATCCGTTTGGCCTTTTCCTCCGCCAATTTTGCCTGGGAAGTGCCGGGATAGCGTCGTTGAACCTCATGAAGGCCGTCGAGCGCCGCTCGAGGATCATAATTGGATTTAACGAGCAGATCGGCCAGCCGACATTGAATGAGCGTGAACGCTTCACACGACTGAGCGAATGCAAGGGCGCTGCGAAGCTGCGCCACGGCAGCGGGATAGTTTTCGAAATGCGCAACCTGCAATTCGGCGATTCGCAAATAAGGCGTGAGTTGGGAAGGGTCCTCGGCCTTGTAGGCTTCATAGGCATCGACGGCTTCGACGTAGAGGCCTTGCTTCACCCGGGCTTCGGCAATGCTATATTCGCGATAAACGATGCAGCTGTCCGCCGACGGTGAGTAGAGCCCAACCACCAGGCTGCCAAAAAGGCCCGCAAGGGGCGGCCCCCAAACGAGGCCGAGAAAAAGACAGAGAAAAATGCCGGCGAGAAGACCGACTCCTTCAAGCCGCGAAAGAACCGCCAAAATGCCCCATGTCATCAGGATGCGAATTCCAAGCACGGTCATCGGTTGCAGATTGAATCGCATCGTTGGACGTGCCAATGATTGACAAGACCCTCCCATCATCCTACTGCTTGACTTGCAAAAAGCACGCAGGAATTGGCCTGCATTTACTCGATTCAAAGCTGCTTTCCAATGGATCTCGACTATATCGGAGCCCACATGTCGATGGCGGGCGGCTACGTCAAGGCGTGGGAACGCGCTGTGGACGCAGGCTGCCAGGCGTTGCAGATTTTTACCAAAAACAACTTCCAGTGGGAGGCCTCCGAGATCGTCAAAAAAGCAGCCGATCTGTTCCGCGAACGCACCAAGCTTCTCAAATTGCCCGTCTGCGGCCATGCCGGCTATCTCATCAACCTTGGCGCTGTGGGCAACGAGACCGCCAAGCGTTCTCTCACAGCTCTTGCCGATGAGCTCGAGCGTGCCGAATTCCTCGGGTTGCCCTTTCTGGTTCTTCATCCTGGAAACCACATGGGCGCGGGCGAGAAGGCGGCCATTCACACCATTTCGCAAAATCTCAAGTCGATCCTGAAAAAATCTCGGGCTAAAAAAGTGAAAATCGCCCTGGAAACGACGGCAGGACAGGGCACGTCGATCGGCCACCGCTTCGAGCACCTCGCCGAGATCTATGACCAGGTGGGCATGCCTTCGCGTATCGGCTTTTGCGTTGATACCTGCCATATCTTTGCCGCTGGTTACGATATTTCGACAGCTCGGGGCCTTGCCAATACGCTGAAGGAATTCGACCGCCTTCTGGGGCTTGAAAAAATTCTCAGCTTCCACTTCAACGATTCCAAGACAGGTCTTGGCAGTCGCGTTGACCGTCATGAGCACATCGGCAAGGGCCACATCGGCATCGAACCGTTTAAAGAGATCCTGAATACCCGCGCCTTTGCGAAAATCCCAAAGATCCTCGAAACCCCGAAAGGTCCCCAGAATCGCGAGGACGTCACAAACCTGAAAGTATTGCGTGTGCTGATCCGAAACGGGTAGAATTTCCTCCCAGCGCCCATGAAGAACATTGTCTATTTTGACCTGGAGACGCAGAAGAGCTTCGATGAAGTCGGCGGCCGTTCCCCGGAACACTTCCGTCAACTTCGGCTTTCCGTGGGAGTCACCTACTCCTGTCGCGATGAGGAATACCGCATCTTCCACGAAAACAATGCCCATGAAATGATTCAGCAGCTCATGCGCGCGGACCTTGTCGTGGGGCACAACATCCTGAGCTTCGACTACAAGGTTCTCTCGGCATACACCGCGTTCGATCTCGACCAAATTCCCACACTCGACACGCTTGTTGAAATCGAAAAGGTCCTCAAGCATCGTCTTAGCCTCGACGCGATCGCCAAAGCGACGCTGGGCAATTCCAAAATCGCCGACGGCATGGACGCCATCAAGTGGTGGCGCCTCGGCGGACCGGAAAACCTCCTCAAAATCGCGGAATATTGCTGCTATGACGTCAAAATCACCAAGTTGATTCATGAATATGGCTGCCGCCACGGCGAGCTCTATTACCATGATCGATTCGGACAAAAGCGCGTCGTGAAGGTGGCGTGGCAAGACGTCCAGCTTTTGGCGCCGGCATGAAGGTGCTTCGCCGACGCGTCCGCGTTCCATCGTTGCGTTTGCGGCTTTTCCCTCCGCTCTCAACATCCACGGCGAGCGAACATTGGGCGCTTCTAGGACGTTTGACGCGCGTCTTCCACTCGGAGCTCAATCCCAAGTTGATCCTCAAGCTTGCCCTCACGGATACCGTTCGCATGATGCGGGCGACGTCGGGTTCCGTGGCGCTCATCAATCCGGAAACTGGCCAGCTGGAGATCGAGGCCTCCGTCGGTTTGAGCGCGCGTGGCCGCGGATTGAAGTTGGAAATCGGCAAGGGAATCACGGGCTGGGTCGCGCTTCAGGGAAAGCCTGCCCGTGTCGATGACGTGCGTTCGGATCCGCGCTATGTGGCGGCGCGCAGCAACATCCGCTCGGAACTCGCTGTTCCTCTCATCCAGCAATCGCCCTTCCTCAAGGAAGAAGAAGCGGAACTCATCGGTGTGCTCAACGTCGACAGTGTGACGGCCAGCGCCTTCAGCCGTGAAGACGAGGAGCTCCTGCACGCCGTCGCACGCCAGATCAGCAGCCTCATTCATAGTGCGTGGCTCTACGATCAGGCGCAACGCCGGGCCAAGCAGCTCGACGCACTGCTGACACTCAGCCAGGTCATCACGCAAATCGAAACGCTCCCGGAGGTGCTCGACGCCGTCGTCAAAGGCGCTTGCCCTCTCATGAGCACTGCGTTCGCAGCGGTGATGTTGCTCGACCCGCAGGGCGAAACGCTCTCCTGGAGCGCCCTTTCACACGGACACCCTCCGCGCACGCCCCTTCTCGTCGAGGACAGCCAGCATGGCGCGGTGGTTCGCCGCAAAAAAACCGTTTCGGTTTACGAGATCGAAAAATCCGACCCTGTTTTCTTTTCCGTGCTTCCGCGTCGGCCCCGCCTCGCCTCCATGCTCTCAGTTCCGCTCCTTTCCGGCGAGCGCGTTCTCGGCATCCTCGCGCTTTGCACCCAGCGTCTGCACCGTTTTTCCAACGACGAAATCCAGATTGCACAAACGCTCGCAAACCAGGCTGCTCTTGCGATCCAGCGTTGTCATCTTTCCGCACGGCTCGTATCCACCGAGGAGGAATTGCGGCAGGGCGAACGGCTTTCCGCCATCGGCCTCCTCGCGGCGGAAGTCGCCCATGAGATCCGCAATCCATTGACGGTCATCAAAATGCTCACCCATAATCTCGAGCGCGAGATCCCCGAGAACGATCCAAGTCGCAAGGATTTTGAGGTTCTGGCGCGCAAGATGGAACAGATGAACCACACCGTCGAACGCGTCCTCGGATTGGCCCGGAGCAGTGAACCGAATTTCGAAATTCTGCCCCTCAGTCCGCTCATCGAGGACCTCGTCCTGCTCATTCGCCACAAACTTGCGAACCAAAAAGTGCGGCTCAAACTCAAAACATCCAGCGAATCTCCGTTTGTCCGCGCGGACCGCGCGCAAATGGAGCAGGCCCTTCTCAATCTGGTGCTCAATGCGCTGCAGGCGATGCCGGATGGCGGCACGCTCCGGATCACGAGCGGAGCCATCGCCGCCTCCGACAAGGCACCCGCATCCCTTTGGATCGAAATTCGAGATTCTGGATTTGGAATGACCTCCTCGCAGCAGTTCAACTTATTCGAACCCTTTCTCACCTCCAAACGAACAGGAACCGGTCTGGGGATGGCGATCGTCAACAAGATCGTCCATGCCCATAGTGGCACACTGACGGTCCGCTCGAAAGCCAAGCGCGGAACGGCCGTGCGGATCACACTGCCAACAGCCCTTCCCCTCCCTGGATTAGGGCCATTGGAAGCATAAATTAATTCTGGTCCCTCACCGCTGCTTCCGCATAGGACGCAGGCAGCGCTTCCTTCACCACCATGCGATGAAAATCGTCAAATAAGGGACGGCTGTTCACTTGGGCGAGGAATTGTTCGGCCTGGGGTTTGAACTTTGCGATTTCATCGCCTTTCGGCATTTCGACCGATTGAACAAAGACGAAAAAAGCGCCCGTTGTGTCGGGAACTAGATCGCTCAGGCCGCCGGCGGGAACCTTCAACGCGGCGCGGTGCGCCATGCTTTCGTACGGTTCGCCCGAAGATTTTTCGAGAGCATTAAACGGCTTCATCGCCCGCGGCCGAAGCTTCAGTTCCGAGGAAACCTGATCGAATTTCTTTCCAGACGCCAAGAGCGAGATTGCTTCCTGGCGAGCTTTCTCTCCCGCCTCGCGCGTGATTTGCAGCGCTTTCTTGGCTTCGTAAGACGCTTTCACGGAATCCTTCACCTTGTCAAAGGGAGGCAGGTACGGCGGTTTTTTTTCGAGTAACGAGAGGACGTAAACACCTTCGGGAGAGGGAATGGGATCACTTACGGGATTTTCGGAAGTTAAATCAAAGGCTTTGGTTGTAAATTCGCGAGGGATCCCCGGCTTCACTTCCGTCGAATTGAAAAAATCAGTCTGCTTCACGATCAGGCCTTTTTGTTTGGCGAGCACGTCGAAGGCGGGCACCGTTTCGCCAGGTTTGGGAGTGATCTTGACCGTGAAATCCATCGCCTCCTGCCCAGCCTGCTCCAACGCCTTTTGACGATGAATTTCTTGACGCAATGTATCGCTCACATCCTTGAGCGCTTTGACTGTCCCATCGGGTTTCATAAAGGCCGCTTTGTTGTCCTCATACATCGATTTGATCTCCTCATCACCTACCGTGATATTCTTATCCTGCGGAGGAAATTGGACGTAGGCCACACGCACTTGTTCGGAAACCATGAATGTGTTTGTGTTCATCTCGTAAAATCTGACGAGGTCCTCCGGCGCTGGTTTCACTTGGCCCATGTAATCGGTCAGGTCAAAACGAACGAGGAAGGCCGTCCTCATTTCAAGCTGTTCCGTCGAAAACTGATCGAGTTGCTGCGGTGTGATTTTCACGGTGGAACTGAGCAGCTGGATCAGTTTCCGAATGGTCAGACTGTCGCGCAAGGAAGCTTCGAAGTCGGGCCATGTCAGGGCGCGAGGCTCGAGCACGGTCGAGACGAATTCCGAAAAGGCGTCCTGATCTGATTTGGCATCTTTGAAATAAGCGCGTCGCATTTCGGAGATCATGTTGCGAGCTTCCTGCTCGAGTTCCGCATCGGACACCACAACCCCGAGACGATGTGCTTTTTCCACCATTGCCATTTGTTCGAGGGATTTTTGTTCGAGGAGTCGATTCGCCGCGGCAGTGGTATCGATCGTCCGACCTGCCATGAGCTGAAGATTGAGACGGTAAATTTTCTTTTCGGTTTCGAGCTCGCGGGCCGAAACGTGCTTCCCATAGACGGTAGGCGTGTCCGACTTCGCCAGCTCCCGGCTGCTCCCCATGCCGTTGTCATTCCACAAGAGAAAGGAAATAATGATAACACCGAGGAGAATCAAAAAGATCCAGCGACCGTGGCGATGGATGAGACGTTGAAATTGAGTAATCATGTTAAAAGGGGTTCAAAATAGACCCCACACTGCCTCAAAGTCACCTGAAACGTCAAAGGAGAATGCAGAACTCCGTTCCCCCCCTGGTTGCATCCAACCCTTTATTGTGTATATTGTTATTGACAAGATACATATGACGAACGCCATCTCAGCAGTCAGTTTCAATCCTGCCTCTCGGCCGCTTCCCGTGAACCCTCCGCAACCGGTCGCTCCCAAGCCTCCAACGGAAGATGCAGCTCAAGTTGTGAATCAGCCCATGACACCGTCTGCCCAAGAGACCGCACCTTCCAACCCTCCGCCGCCCCCCCCAACCCAAACGGAAAACAACGAACAGACGGCACCAGGGGCCACGAATTTCGGAGGACAGACGCAAAAACAGATCGTGAATCTGGTCGCTTGATTCTTCGAATTTTCCGCGGGTTTCATAGGGAGGGAACCTAGAAAAAGCCAAAAAGGGCATTGACGTTCGCTCTTTTTGCGACTAGAAATTCCCGCTTCCCATGAAAACGACGTTTGCCAATAAGGAAACTGCCCAACCGCGCTGGTTTCTCATCAATGCCGAGAACCTGGTCTTGGGGCGCCTTGCCGTGACCGTGAGCAATATCATTCGCGGCAAAAATCAGTCCAATTTTACACCCCATGCGGACGCGGGCGACTTCGTTGTCGTCATCAATGCCTCCAAAGTGCGGCTCACCGGCAGCAAGGAAACCGACAAGGAATACATGACCTTTTCGCGTTACGTCGGAGGCCACAAGTCGGAGACTGTAGCAAGCATTCGCGCTCGTCGTCCTCAGTTGCTGATTGAACGCGCCATCAAGGGCATGGTCCCCCACACCCGTCTCGGACGAGCTCAGCTTCGCAAGGTGAAGATTTATCCTCATTCGGAGCACCCGCACACTGCGCAACAGCTCCAGCCCCTTAACATCGCTGCCTGATTATGCCATCTGATCCTCTTGCCATTGCTGTTGGACGCCGTAAAACATCCGTCGCCCGTGTCCGTCTCATGAACGGTTCCGGAAAAATTGAGATCAACGGCCGCGCCCTGGAACATTATCTCCCCACGGAGGACCTTCAGAATCATGCTCTCGAATCGCTCCGTTCGGTCAGCAAACAAAAAGATTTCGATCTCTATATTCTGGCGCATGGCGGTGGTTTGAATAGCCAGGCTGGAGCCATCCGCCATGGCATCAGCCGCGCTTTGATCGTGGTCGACACCACCTTGCGCGCTCCGCTTAAAAAGTCCGGCTTTCTCACGCGCAATCCTCGCATGAAGGAACGCAAAAAACCCGGTCAGCCCGGCGCCCGCCGTCGATTCCAATTCAGCAAACGTTAAGGCTGGGAGCCCTTCTTTCGGGCTTGCAGCGGCTGTTTCCGATGGGGACTTCAGGCTATGTCTTATGCCGTAAAGACATGCTCAAGAGACATCATCCTGGAGTGGATGCCTTCAATCCGTATTCCTGACTACTTACCACTTGCCATTTGCCACTCTCTCATGCTTCTGTAACGCGGTGAAAATCAGCGTGGCCATCATCGGCGCCAGTGGTTACTCCGGCGAAGAGCTCGTTCATTTGCTTCTCAGGCATCCTCATGTGGATCTCAAGGTCGTTACCTCGCGTCAAAACGCAGGAAAGACACTCGCTGAAATCTTTCCCAAATTCGCCAGTTATCCCAAAGCGAGAAAGCTCCGGTTCTCGGAACCCGACCTTTCGAAAATCGACTCCTGGATCGGCCCCCATCCGGAGTCTTTCCTTTTTTTTCTTGCGCTCCCGCACGGTGTGGCCTCGGAATGGGCTCTGCCTCTTTGGCAAAAAGGAGCGCGCATCATCGACCTGAGCGCGGATTTTCGACTGCGATCCGCGGAAACTTATCAGGAATTTTATCAGCATCCTCACCCTTCCCCAGAATTGCTGGCAAACGCGGTTTATGGGCTTCCCGAACTTTATCGTGAGGAAATCCAAAAGGCCCGATTGATCGCGAGCCCTGGATGCTATCCGACAAGCATTCTCGTGCCACTCATTCCCTTATTGAAAAGCAAGCTGATCGAGCCTCACGGTCTCATCGCCAACAGCCTCAGTGCCGTCAGCGGAGCCGGACGGAAAGCCGAGGAAACATATCTTTTTTGCGAATGTCATGAATCGGTGCGGGCCTATGGCGTGCCAAAGCATCGGCACCTTTCCGAGATCGAACAACAGCTCTCCTCAACAGCAGGCGAAAAGGTGGTGCTGCAGTTCACACCTCATTTGATTCCCGTCAACCGGGGACTTTTCACGACGATTTACGCTCAGCCAAAGATCAAATCCGGCGATTTCCCCGTGGCCGTTCAGCAATGCTACGAAAAAGCCTATGGAAAGGATCCTTTTGTCCGGCTGCTCGAAGGAAACGCCTTGCCGGACACCAAGAATGTCATGGGCACCAACGTCATTGAAATAGCCTGCCGGCTCGATCCACGAACAGGACGGCTTCTGATTTTTTCCGCCGAGGACAATCTCATGAAGGGAGCTTCCGGGCAGGCCGTTCAGTCGATGAATATTCTCTGTGGTTTCGAAGAAACCGAGAGTCTTTTGTAAATGTGAAAGTCGCCGCCAGAGTTTCGGATGGTCAACCAAGGATCTGGCGATCGTGGCAACCAAACGCTTTGATTCTTTATGAAATCTGAAACGTTTCGTGAAATTCCGGGAGGAATCTGCGCCCCACAAGGGTTTGCAGCTGCCGGCGTCACCGCCGGCATTAAGAAGTCCATGGAGCCGGATCTCGCATTGATTGTTTCTCGCACCCCCTGCCGTGCAGCCGGAACCTTCACAACCAATGCCGCCAAAGCGGCTCCCGTTTATTTCGATCTCAAACAGATGCATCGCCCCCTTCTCGGCATCGTCGCCAATAGCGGCAACGCCAACGCTTGCACGGGCAGGGAAGGTCTTCGCAATTGTGAAGCCATGGCGCGGCTTGCCAGGCAAGCCGTTGCTGGCAGCGGTCGGCCCCTGGGAGAATTCGCAGTCTGTTCGACAGGACGCATCGGAGTTCAACTTCCCATGGACCGGATCGAGTCAGGCATTCATGAAGCTGCGGCAAGGCTGTCTGAAACGGATACGACTGCCGCACGTGCCATCATGACCACGGACACTTTTTCGAAAGAAATCGCCGTGGAATTTTCTTTCGGGGGAAAAAAGGTGCGGATCGGGGGCATCGCCAAAGGCGCTGGAATGATTCAGCCCGGAATGAGCCCCACCGGAAAACGTCCGGCCCTCCATGCCACCATGCTGGCGTTTATCACTACAGATGCGGATCTGCCCCGTCCAACCTTGCAGAACCTTCTCAATCGGAGCATCGCGCAATCGTTCAATCGCATTTCCGTCGATGGGGACATGAGCACCAACGACACCGTGCTTTTTCTGGCAAATAGTCAGGCGAAACACAAGAAAGCCACAGGAAAGGACCTTGCAACCTTCCAAGCGGCCCTCAACCATCTCACACTCAAGCTCGCGCTCATGATTGTGAGGGACGGTGAAGGAATTTCCAAGGTTGTCACCTTAAAAGTGACACGCGCGGCGACTCAACGCGAAGCCGAATGGGCTGTTCGTGCAATTGGCAACTCCACTTTAGTAAAATGTTCCTGGTATGGAGAAGATCCGAACTGGGGGAGGCTCTATGATGCCTTTGGTTACTCGGGTGCCCGGTTCGATGATGCGGGTTTTTCAATCGCTTACAATGATATCTTCATAGTCAAGAATGGGGTTTTTTGCGAAAAAAGCTTGGAAATCGTCCGAGATATTGTCAAAAGTAGCTCATTCGCAATAACTTGTGACCTAGGCTTGGGCCAACGCGATGCCATTTTGTATACCACCGATTTGACAGAAAAATACGTCGAGCTCAACAAAGGCGAATAATCCATGGACTCCCCCTCTTCCAAAGCTCAAGTTTTGGCGGACACATTGCCACAGTTCAAAACGTTGCAAAACGCGCTCATTGTCTTGAAATACGGGGGCAGTGTCATTGAAGAGGCGGTTTATGCCGACAGCATTTTAACGGATCTGGGGTTCCTGCAGCAGGTGGGCGCATCCGTTGTTGTCGTTCATGGTGGAGGCAAAGCGATCTCAGCAAAGATGCGTGAGGTTGGAATTTCACCTAAATTTGTCAATGGATTGAGATTCACCGACCGCAAGACCATATCGATCGTCGATTCCATCCTGACAAAGACCATCAATCCTCAAATTGTGCGCAGTCTGGTCGACCGAGGAACCAAGGCTTCAGGACTTTCGGGTAAAAAGGTGTTCGCGGCTAAAAAGATTTTTTCGGCTTCTCCCGAAGGTGAACGGATCAGTCTTGGTTTCGTGGGGGACATCACAAAAGTCAGCAAGAACCCCGTTTTAAATCTGCTCAAAAAAGGGGTGATTCCGGTGATCACACCGCTCGCTGTCAGTAGCAGCGGCGATCCTTTGAATGTAAATGCGGATATTGCAGCCGCCCGCCTTGCGGCGGAATTGAAAGCAACCCATTTGACATTCCTCAGCGATGTGAACGGCATCCTCGAAGACACACAACATCCTGATTCGACGATCGCCCAGGTTTCGGAAGTTGAAATTCAATCGCTGCGCCATGCAGGCGTGATCAATGGGGGCATGCTTCCCAAAGTAAATGCCTCCGTCGACGCACTCAAAAGCGGCGTCAAACGCGTCAAAATGCTCAATGGCCAGCTCGCACACAGCGTCCTGATCGATCTTTTCTTCAATCCCAGATTGGGAACCGAAGTTATTTTGAGCTAGTTTCCGTTCCGCAGCGAGAATGGGTGTGAGTTCCTCATGAATGTCATTTGCTTTCGACCGAAGATCTGGGTTTTATCCTAGAACCTATAAAGCGGGGTCGAAAGAGCGATTCAAACACAGATTCGCATCTCTTGAAACAATGTGACCCCAAGAATGATCCCTTGAACTCGATCGACCTCATCGCTCTTTCCACCCAAGTTCTTCTCCCCACCTATGCCCGCTTTCCTCTCGCCTTTGCGCGAGGAAAAGGGGCAAGGCTTTGGGATTTCGAAGGAAAAGAATATCTCGATTTCGGCGGGGGAATCGCTGTCACCAGCCTGGGGCACGCCCATCCGAAGATCATCGAAGCCATCACCCAACAGGCACAGACACTCACGCATACTTCGAATCTTTATCATACAGAACCCGCCGTCCGCCTGGCTCAAACTCTCGTGAAGTGGACAGGACCCGGCAAATGTTTTTTTTGCAACAGCGGGGCTGAGGCCAATGAAGCGCTTTACAAACTCGCACGCAAGAAGGGCCACGATTCGAAACGTTTTGAAATCATCACCACGCTCCAGTCGTTTCATGGCCGAACCCTCGCCGGCATCGCCGCCACCGGACAAGAAAAGGTCAAAAAAGGATTCGAACCCGCCGTCGAAGGATTTCGTCATGTCCCGTTCAACGATCTTGCGGCGACCGAAAAAGCAATCACGGACAAAACGGTCGCCATTCTCATCGAAGGCATTCAGGGCGAAATCGGGATCATCCCCGCTTCCCCCGATTATCTGCTTGGACTTCGAAAGCTTTGCAATGAACGCAACCTTCTCTTGATGATGGATGCGATCCAATGCGGGATGTTCCGCACCGGACGCTTCCTAAGCTACGAGCGCATTCTGGAAAACTCTCCTTCCAAAGACTTTCTTCCCGACGCCATTTCGATGGCTAAAGGCATGGCGAATGGGTTTCCCATCGGCTCGATCTGGGTGCGCGAACCCTACACCGAACTCCTCGGCGCTGGCTCCCACGGAACGACCTTCGGAGGCACGCCGCTTGCCTGCAGCGCCAGTCTCGCGGCTTTCGAAACCATTCGAAGCGAGAAACTCGCTGAAAACGCGCGGATCCAAGGCGAATACCTTAAAAAACAGATTCTGGAAATCCATTCGCCGCATGTTCGCGAAGTGCGTGGTTTTGGACTCATGCTGGGTGTGGAACTCCAGGCCCATATTCCCGCGCTCCGCGTGGAGGGGAAAAATCCCGCAGCCCTGTTCACTTCCAAGCTGCACGAACTGGGGCTTCTGACGATTCCTTCCGCCAATCCTGTGATCCGCCTTCTTCCCCCACTCAATGTCACGCGCGCCGAATGCGACGAGGCCGTCGACAAATTGTCCCGGGGCTTGTCCCAGCTTTCCTGACATCTTCCCATCAGGGACGCATCCGCCGATTGCGAGATTGATATTCCTCCTTGATTGAATAAAAATCCACTCTCCCCGTGAAACATCTTCTCTCCATTGAAAGTTTGTCACGAGACGAAATTGAGGCTTTTCTTCAGCTTGGTCTGAAGTTGAAAGCTTCACGGGGCAAAGCTCGTCAGCCGCTGCCATTAACAGGAGAGACCTGGGCGCTCATTTTTGGGAAAAGTTCCACGCGCACACGGGTCTCGTTCGAAGTCGCCATCCGGGAGCTCGGAGGCCAGTCGCTCTTCCTTGGCATGCATGACATCCAACTCGGCCGCGGCGAAAGCGTCGAGGATACCGCCCTGGTTTTATCCCGCTATATTCACGGCGTGGTGATTCGGACCTACGCGCAAAAAGAGGTCGAAACTTTCGCCCGTGTTGGCTCCATTCCTGTCATCAATGCGCTCACCGACGACGAACATCCCTGCCAGATCCTCGCCGACCTGCTGACCTGGGGAGAAAAACTTCAGTCCGCAGCGCGCAAAAAATCGCGCGGGCTGACAGATCTCTTTCGTGGAAAGACAGCTGTGTTTTTTGGCGATGCGGCGTGCAACGTCGCGCAATCCTGGATTTTTGCGGCGGCGCGGTTGAACTTCCATTTGCGTCTCGCCGCTCCGCGCTCCTACCAGCCCGCTCCTTCCATCCTCGCCCGCGCGCAACATGCCGAGGTTCGATGCTTTGAGGACGCACATCAAGCTGCCGAAGGCGCCGATCTCCTCTACACCGACACATGGATTTCCATGGGCAAAGAGGAGGAAAAAAAGGAGCGCGCCGAAGTTTTGGCTCCCTACCAAATCAACACCCGCATCGTGCGGGCGGCCCAGCCTCGTGCCCTCGTCATGCATTGCCTTCCAGCCTATCGCGGCCAGGAAATCTCAGCCGACGTTTTTGAGTCTCATGCCAGCACCATCTTTGACGAAGCTGAAAACCGGCTGCACATCCAGAAAGCGATTTTAACCACGCTGACGCGCTCCCTTAAAAGCGGAAGGTAAAAAAACTGCTGACCTCTTCCATTCCCTTCAGCAGCATCTCGGTGACTTAAACCTCTTTTCTTCGAGTTGAGCCCATAATTCGCCTTGAAATTTCGTCGGCGAGCATTCCACACAACATGTCGGATGGTTTTGGACACGATCCCATTGTGTCTGACCGGAAAGATGCTTTGCGAGGGCGAGCAAGAGGAAAAACCAACCGAACCAGCCGAACCTGCCCCCGCGGGCCCGCTCCACCGCGAGAATTTCGTCTGCAAGCCATACCGGCGCTGTTTCCCGGAGATCCAGCGGGCTCCTTCCCCCTAGGAGACCGATCCAACGCAACGCCGAAACGAGAAGGATCGCTCCCACAAGACACATCAAAATGCCCGCGACCCAAGCGTCAAGCTGCGCATTGAAAAGCATTTTTGACAGCTTTTCAGGAGGAATGCCGTTCTGGAGCCGCAGCCAGCGGAGTTGCGCAAGGAATCCGATGTTCGGATCGGGAGAAAAGATCTTCTGATAACCTGCCGTGAAAGTGACCGTCGAGAGCCAGACCAACGGAAGCAGCGTCACCCAAATAAATCTCCTCCGGCCCATCTTGAGCAACACCGTCGTCGCCAGACAAAATGCGACGACTGCAAGAAGCTGATTGGCGATCCCGAAAAGAGGCCAGAGGCTGCGAATGCCCCCGAGCGGATCGAGAACGCCTCCGTACATGAAATATCCCCAGGCGGAAACGAGAAGCACGCTCGCGAAGATGTTCGCCGGATAGGATCGCATGTCACCCAGCGGCTTCCAAATGGATCCCAAAAACGCCTGAAGCAAAAATCGCCCCACGCGCGTGCCGGCATCCACCGTGGTGAGAATGAACAATGCTTCGAACATGATCGCAAAGTGATACCAAAGTCCCATCGCGCTTCCGCCGATGCATTGTGAAAAGATTTGAGCCATCCCAACAGCAAGGGTTGGCGCACCGCCTCCGCGATCAAACATCGTCTTCTCTCCCAGATGGTGCGCCAGGGAGTTCATTTGTTCCACAGTGACAGGAAACCCCCACGTTGTAATCTTGTGCACCATGGCGGCAGAATCCGCCGATGGCGTGTTGATGGCAAAGTAGGTGCCGGGCTCAAGCGTGCACGCCGCAATCATCGCCATGATCGCGACTGCCGATTCGAGCAGCATGCAGCCATAACCCACGGGACGAACATAGCTTTCCCGCGTGATGATTTTTGGCGTGATGCCGGAGGCAATCAGCGAATGAAACCCGCTGATGGCGCCACATGCGATCGTGATGAAGCAAAACGGAAAAACCTTGCCTGCGAAAATCGGCCCGCTTCCATCGACAAAACGGGAAATTGCGGGCATCTGCACCGGCGGCATCACCGCAAAGATTCCCAGCGCCAATGCGCCAATGGTGCCCAACTTCATAAATGTGCTGAGATAATCGCGCGGCGCCAGAAGCATCCACACCGGCAGGATCGAAGCGGCGAGACCGTAAACAATGACACACCAAGCCAATTGTGGGGCGGTTAATGTAAATGCATGCGACCATGCCGCATTTTCATACACAAATTTCCCCGCATAGACGGACAGGAGAAGCAACACCACCCCCATCACGGTGACTTCGAGAACCTGTCCTGGACGGATAAAACGCAAATAAAAACCCATCAGGATCGCGATCGGCATCGTGGCCGCAATCGTGAACGTCCCCCATGGACTCTCGGCCAGTGCCTTCACGACGATGAATCCAAGGACAGCGATCAGGATAATCATGATTGAAAGAATCGCCAGAAGCGCGATCACGCCCGCGAAACTGCCGATCTCCTCTTTGACCATTTCGCCGAGCGATTTTCCGTCACGCCGAGTGGAACAAAAGAGAATCGCAAAATCCTGAACGGCGCCGCCTAAAACGACCCCAATCAGGATCCAGAGCGTGCCGGGCAGATATCCGAATTGCGCGGCAAGAACGGGTCCCACCAGAGGCCCCGGACCGCTGATCGCGGCGAAGTGATGGCCGAAGACGATCCATTTGTTGGTTTTGACGAAGTCGCGACCATCCTCATGCGATTCGCACGGCGTGGCCCGGTGGTCGTCAAGGACCAGCAGCTTCGTGGCGATCCATTTGGAATAAAACCGGTAGCCAATGCAATAGGTGCAAATCGCGGCGCTCAAAATCCATCCTGCGTTGAGGGGTTCCCCGCGGTGAAATGAAAGGATGATGTACGAAGCAACACCCAGTGCACCGACCCCCAGCCAGGCGAGAACAAAAAGAACCTTTTGAGAGGCAGAATGGCTCATACAAAAGATGCGCCCGATAGCATGAGATTTGACCTAAGTTTGGAACGGCAAGCCGGATGCATCTCCTGCTACTCGTCCCTGTCCTCAAGGACATGATAGCACCACGGCTGAATGAGGGTATAGCCCACCGCCAGGAGCGTTGGCCCCACGAAAATTCCGAGAAAACCGAAGTTGATGACGCCTCCAAGGATCCCAAAAAAAACAAGAATGAAAGGCAGGTTGCTGCCCTTGCTGATGAGGTAGGGTTTCACGACGTTATCCACACCACTGATAACGAATGTTCCATAGATCAACATAAAGATGCCCCAGCCGATGCTCTTCTTATAGAAAAGCCATATCGCGAGGGGAAACCAGATGAGAGGCGGCCCAATGGGGATGAGAGAAAGAAAAAATGTCGCAACGGCCAGCAGCAGGGGGAGCGGCACAGGCATGCGTACAATGAGAAATCCGATGCCCGCCAGGATCGCTTGCACCAGCGCCGTTCCTACAATTCCATAAATCACCCCTTTGATCGTCCCAGCCATGACGTCAAAAAGCTGATGTCCTCGATCTCCCACAAAACGCGTCAGAATCGACCGAAATCCCTCAACGATGCCCAGGCCGTCGCGATAGAGAAAGAACGCGACAAAAACCGTGAACAAGAGATTCAGGACACCTTGCCCCACATCGAGGCCGCGTGCCACAAACCATCCGCGCCAGCGCGTCAGCCAGTCCTTTAAAAGATCCACGAGCTTGCCGCCATTATGGGCTAAATCCTGCCAATAGGATTGAAGATGCGAGCCGAGAAGAGGAATCCGCTTTACCCACGCGGGTGGATCAGGAGCGCCTTCATTAAGAATCTGCTGAATCGTGCCCATGCCGCTCGTGAAGTCATTGACAAGACTCAGACTGACAATCGTGATGGGCGCAACCACGAGGACCGCAATGAAAAACGTCATGAAAAAGGCCGCAATCCCGCGCTTATGGTTCAGTCGTCGAAGGAGCCTCCCATAAATCGGCCAAGTGGCAAACGTCAGGATCGCCGCCCAGGTAATCGAGGCGATAAAAGGCCGCAAAATGGCAAGGCAGACGAGCCCAAGAAGAATGACAGAAATTGTTCCGATCCATTGTCGCCGACGCGCCTCGGATTCCATGCGCGGAAGCTACAACAGAGCGGAATTTTTAGCCAGCTTCATTGATGGACCAGAACACGGTTTAGGACGAGAGCTGCCCGAGCAGCTTCATGAGTTCGGGACCAATCTGGCGCAATTCTTCGCGATGGACCTCCGACAAACGGGTCAACACCTCTTCGCCTTTTGCCGACAACCCTAAAAATACCTGCCGCCGATCTTCATGCCCGGGACGCCGAATCAGAAGTCCCTCCGCAAGAAGACGGTCCGCAAGTCCCACGGCGCTATGATGGCGAATCTGAAGCCGCTCCGCGAGTTCTCCTACGCTAATTTCCTCGCGGTGAGGAAAACCCTTGATCGCCAAAAGCACCTGATGCTGCTGCGCTGTCAACCCGAGCTCAAGCGCCGCCGCCTCGCTAAATCGCAAAAAATGACGAAGGGCGTAGCGGAAGGAGGAGAGCAATTCGTATTCCGTTTTCCCGATCGGCCTTTTGACGGGTGTTTTCATAGTCGCGGTTCTAAGGATCTGCCTGCCATGAAGGAAGGTTGAAATTATATCGTAATACGATATAAATGAAAGCTATGCCACTTCCATTTGCAAAGACGGGGACTCCCCAAATCAACGACGACCGCCTTGCCGACTTCACCACCGATAAACGCGTGCTCATGCTTTCCGGCATGGCGCTGGTCATCGGCACCATCAGCGCCGGGGTCGCCTGGTGCCTGGTATGGCTGATTTCCGCCATTACGAACCTCGCTTTTTACCAACGCCTTTCCGCGGCGCCGGTTTCTCCCGAAAATCATGCTCTCGGATATTGGGTGGTGCTGATTCCTGCTGCGGGCGGCTTGATCATCGGAATCATGGCGCGTTATGGCTCCGAAAAAATTCGCGGTCACGGCATTCCCGAAGCTTTGGAGGCCATTCTCATTGGCCAAAGCCGAATGCAGCCCAAGATCGCGGCCCTCAAACCCATTTCTTCAGCAATCTCCATTGGAACGGGCGGTCCGTTCGGCGCGGAGGGGCCGATCATCATGACAGGCGGCGCATGTGGCTCGCTCTTTGCGCAGATGTTTCATCTTTCTTCGGCGGAACGTAAAACGCTCCTCGTCGCCGGCGCCGCAGGGGGAATGTCCGCAATCTTTGCCACACCGGTCGCCGCCGTTCTCCTCGCAGTGGAACTTCTGCTCTTCGAATGGAAACCTCGCAGTTTTATTCCTGTTGCGCTCGCCTCCATTGTCGCTTCGGCATGGCGCGTGCCACTTATGGGTGTGGCTCCCATCTTTCCTGTGATTCCGCACCCCGTTCTGGGGGCCACGGAGCTTGCCATCGCGTTTGCCGTCGGAATCTCCGCCGGATTGGCGTCCAGCCTTCTCACCACGCTTGTTTACAAATTCGAAGATCTTTTCCATAAACTTCCCTTTCACTGGATGTGGTGGCCCCTTCTGGGCGGACTCTTGGTCGGGGTTTGCGGCTTCCTCGATCCACGCGTTTTTGGCGTCGGTTACGATGTCATCCATAGCCTGCTTCGAGGCGAAGGACGGGGGACGGGACTTCTTGGCTTGACCATCCTCAAGGCGCTGGCATGGTCCGTCGCTCTGGGCTCTGGAACATCCGGGGGGGTGCTCGCGCCTCTTTTGATGATGGGCGGCTCCCTCGGCGTCCTTGAATCCAGGTGGATTCCGATGGGTGACCCTGCGCTTTGGGGAATGATCGGAATGGGCGCGATGATGGGCGGCACGATGCGCTCACCCTTCACGGCCACCCTTTTTATTCTCGAACTGACACACGATCTTAATGCTCTGCCGGCCCTGCTTGCCGGATGCGTCGCGTCCCAAGCGGTCACCGTCCTGATGTTGCGCCGCTCCATCCTTACCGAAAAGGTCGCTCGGCGAGGCTATCACATCATCCGCGAATATTCCGTCGATCCACTGCACACCCTGCGAGTCGAAGAGGTCATGGACAAACAGGTTGCCACCCTCCCCGTCGGAATGAGGGTGCAGGAACTCTCTCAACGCATTGCGCGGGGGGAGCCCGCTTTCGTCCGGCATCACGCGATGCCGATCGTGGACGATGCCGGAATTTTGGTCGGCATCATCACGCGAGGCGATTTATTGCGCACCCTGGAACGAAACGGCCAGGAGAATCCGATCGTCCTGGATGCGGGAACAAAACGATTGATCGTTACCTATCCAGACGAACTCATGAGCGAGGCGGCAGACAAAATGCTGAGGAACCATATCGGACGGCTGCCGGTTGTGAGCCGCGAGGATCCCCGAAAGCTCATCGGGTACATTGGTCGAATCGCAGTCCTCGAAGCTCGCCTGCAAACACATCACGAGGAAAACGTTCGTGAGACAGGTTGGCATTCCGTTCCACATCGAGGATTTTTACAGCGGTAAAGCCGTTTCCCGTTTTTTGTCTTTTTTAAGCCGGATTTTATCCATGTCTTGCACAGTCACGAAAATTCATTAATTCTTCTGACGTGACAGATAAAGTCCAGCGTATCACCTCAGTTTTCTCTTCTTCGATCGGCAAAAAACTTATCGTCGCATTCACGGGGGTGATCCTGACGGGCTTCGTGGTGGGACATATGCTCGGAAACCTTCAGGTTTTTTTGGGCCAGGATAAGTTCAACACCTATGCCTCGTTTCTTCAGGGCCTCGGTGAACTCCTTTATGTCGTGCGCGGCATGCTCCTATTGGCAGTGATCCTCCATATCTACTTTTCCATTAAACTGGCGCTTGAGAATCGGGAAGCGCGTCCCATCCCCTATGCCGTCAAAAAATATCGCGAAGCGAGCTACGCGTCACGCACGATGCACTATTCGGGAATCATCGTGTTCGCGTTCATCGTTTACCATATCCTGCACTTCACCCTGGGCAAAGTGCATCCGCAATATTACCATTATATCGATCCTAAGGGACGCCATGACGTTTATTCGATGGTCATCCTGAGTTTTCGCAATCCTCTCATTTCCGGAACATATATCGTTTCGATGTTTCTCTTGGCGTGGCATTTGAGCCACGGCTTTTCGAGCCTCTTTCAGACGCTGGGCCTCAATAACGCACGACTTCGCCCCGTCCTTGGGACGCTTGGCACTCTCCTTGCCTGGGCGGTTTTCGCAGGTTATGTTTCCATTCCTCTGGCCGCATGGACGGGAATTCTGAAACTTCCACCGGGGGTGCTGCCATGACCTTGGACGCCAAAATTCCTGCGGGACCTCTTGTTGAAAAGTGGGAGCGCCACAAGTTTGAGATGAAGCTCGTGAACCCTGCCAACAAGCGGAAGTTCCATTGCATCATTGTCGGCTCAGGCCTCGCAGGCGCTTCAGCCGCGGCAACACTGGCCGAACTCGGCTACAACGTCGAATGCTTCTGTTACCAGGACAGCCCGCGGCGCGCCCACAGCATCGCAGCCCAAGGCGGCATCAACGCCGCGAAAAACTATCAGAACGATGGTGACAGCGTCTTCCGCCTTTTCTACGACACGGTCAAGGGAGGCGACTTTCGATCACGGGAAGCCAACGTCTACCGTCTCGCCCAGGTGAGCGGCAGCATCATCGATCAATGTGTCGCGCAAGGAGTGCCTTTCGCACGCGAATATGGAGGCAATCTCACAAACCGTTCTTTCGGCGGCGCGCTCGTCTCCCGCACTTTTTACGCCCGCGGTCAAACCGGACAACAGCTTCTCCTTGGCGCGTATCAGGCGCTTTGCCGTCAGATTGATGCGGGCAATGTAAAAATGTTTCCGCGCACCGAGATGCTTGAGCTTGTGCTGGTCAACGGCAAAGCCCGCGGCATTGTGGTGCGCAACCTCGTCACTGGAAAAATTTCATCGCATGCCGCGGATGCGATTGTCCTTGCGACGGGCGGCTATTCCAATGTCTTCTTCCTTTCCACCAATGCGGTGGGCTGCAATACCACAGCTATTTTTCGCGCGTACAAAAAAGGCGCGCTTTTCGCCAATCCCTGTTTCACGCAGATCCATCCGACTTGCATTCCGGTCAGTGGCGATCATCAGTCCAAGCTGACCCTGATGTCCGAATCGCTTCGCAACGACGGACGGATCTGGGTCCCGAAGAAGGCCGGGGACAAACGCGAGCCTCAGGCTATTCCGGAAGCCGACCGGGACTATGTCCTCGAACGGAAATATCCCACCTACGGAAATCTGGCGCCTCGCGACATCGCCTCTCGCGCGGCCAAACAAGTGTGTGACGAAGGCCGCGGGGTCGGGCCTTCGGGGCTGGGCGTTTATCTCGATTTTTCGGAAGCAATCTCCCGCCTCACGGAACATACGGTGCGAGAGCGTTACGGCAATCTCTTCCAAATGTACGAGAAAATCACGGGGGAAAATCCCTATCGGATGCCGATGCGCATTTTCCCCGCCCCTCATTACACCATGGGGGGGCTTTGGGTGGATTACAATCTGATGAGCAACATTCCCGGGCTGCATGTGGTTGGCGAAGCCAACTTCTCCGATCATGGCGCAAACCGCCTCGGCGCCAGTGCCTTGATGCAAGGCCTTGCCGACGGATATTTTATCCTTCCCTATACCCTCGGACACTACTTCGCCTCGACGAAACCAGAAAAGGTGGACTCGAGCCATGCGGAATTCAGGAAAGCGGAGGAAGAAGTGCGCGAGCGTCTGAAAAAATTCCTTTCGATCCGTGGCAAGCGCACCACAACCTCCTTCCATCGTGAACTGGGCCAGTTGATGTGGAACGAGTGCGGGATGAGCCGCACGGATGCAAGCCTGCGCAAGGCGCTGCAGCGCATTCCGGAAATCCGAGAGGAATTTTGGCGCAATCTCGACGTGCTTGGATCCCATGACGAACTGAACACTTCGCTCGAGCGAGCAGGGCGCGTCGCCGATTTTATCGAACTTGCCGAATTAATCTGTCAGGATGCATTGCACCGAACGGAATCGTGCGGAGGCCATTTCCGCGAGGAAAGCCAGACCGAGGAAGGCGAAGCGTTGCGCGATGACGACCACTTCTGCTACGTCGCAGCATGGGAACATCAAGGCGTGGGCAAGCCCCCATCACTGCACAAAGAAGCGCTCCAGTTCGAAAACGTGCACCTGGCGCAAAGGAACTATAAATAAATGGACCTGACGCTTTACGTGTGGCGCCAAAAGGACGCAAAGGATTCCGGCCGGCTGGAGAAATATCCCGCCAAATCCATCGATCCAAATATGTCCTTCCTGGAAATGCTCGACGTGGTCAATGAAGGCCTGATTCAGCAAAACATCGAGCCGATCGCATTCGACAGTGATTGCCGCGAAGGCATCTGCGGCACCTGTTCCATGACGATCAACGGCATTCCGCACGGTCCAGAGCGCGGCACCACGGTTTGCCAGCTTCATATGCGAAAGTTCAAGGATGGCGACGCGATTTACATCGAGCCGTTCCGCGCACGCGCCTTTCCCGTGCTGAGGGACCTGATAACCGACCGCAGCGCCTTTGACCGCATCATTCAGGCCGGCGGCTATGTCTCGATCAACACCGGCGGCGTGCCGGACGGGAATGCCATTCCCGTGCCCAAGGTGGCGCAAGAAGAAGCGATGGATGCCGCGCAATGCATCGGATGCGGCGCGTGCGTCGCCGCGTGCAAGAATGCCTCCGCCATGCTTTTTGTTTCCGCCAAGGTTTCCCATCTTGCACTGCTGCCGCAAGGAGCCGTTGAGCGAAAACGCCGCGTCCTTAACATGGTCGGGCAAATGGATGCGGAAAGTTTCGGCAGTTGCACCAACCAGTACGAATGCGAAGCAGTCTGCCCCAAGGAAATTAGCGTCCAATTCATCGCGCGCATGAACCGGGAATATCTTCAAGGCAGGGTCTTGCCGGAAGCATAACTCCCAGGAATTCGTTTTTTTCGTCAGCATCTGCGATGACGGTGCCATCAGGTATTTTAGTAGGCTGAAAACCGCCTTTTTGACAGCAGGCAACCGGAAAAATCCCGACTCCAAGATCGGTTTTGCGAAACGGACATTCGACGTTAGCCTGTTTCTATGAAAATTCTTCTCCAGCTCAAGAAAATGAAACTTTATTTTCAGGATTGGGGTCTTTGGACCTCCAATCCTCGTGAAGCCTGCGCCTTTTCGACTCTCACAGAAGCCTTGGATTTCCTGCGCAGGAACAGGCTTTCTGAAACCGAATTTGAGTTCCGGACGTGGAATATAGCTTCGGAAATGCCTGCCTAAGCACCGTTGTCTGCTGTTGAGTACAGAGCCTTCGCTGGTGAAAGAGCCGATATGGTGGGCGAGACAGGATTTGAACCTGCACCCCTTGCGGGACCGGATCCTAAGTCCGGCGCGTCTGCCAGTTCCGCCACTCGCCCTCCTCTAGAAAATCCGCTCCTTCCTCTTCCTAGATGAGGCTTCTAACATACCATTCTTGCATACAGCAAGGCTACTGATCTTGATCGCAAGCATCCCGTCCGACGCAGACTTTCAGCAAAAAGGAGTGCCGCGGTAGATGACGAAACTCGCATAGGGATCGCTGCCGACTTCGTCATGGACGAGATGCAGCATAGACGACGCATCGAAAACCGACCGAGAACGCGGATTCACATAGACGACGAAAAGATCGGAGGGATCTTTTTTAAAAGCAGACTCAATTCCCGCCACAACCTGGGCCATGAGAGAAGTTTGAAAGGGATTTAATAAATAAACCACCTTTCCTCCTCCAGGCATCGAAAAATGCTCCGCATCCATGCAGACAGTGGTGACATCAAAACATTTTTGATCTGCACTTCGATGCGCCCTGAGATTGTCGCAGGCAATCGTGTGATGATGCCGTGAAGGCTCAACACCTATGATTTTTTGGAAGGGATAATGGGATGCGAGCAGCAACGTGCGGCCTTTCCCCGATCCCAAGTCGATGAAAGTAAAATCCTCAAAACGAATGCGAAGGAGGCGCATCGTTTTTTCGAACGTGGTCGGCCGCGTCGGATCATAGTCCAGAACCTTTTCGATGAAACGATTCGAAAACCAGTCTATCGGTTGGATTTTGTCGGTTGGGAAGCCCATTTCGGAAGAGAGTGTATTTTTCATATGCAGGCGCCTAATTGACAGAGTCTCACCAATGCGGTGAAATAATCCAATGGGCCGTTGCAAATTTTTCCCTCTTTTTTCCCTGGGGATTCTCCCGATAGTAGGCGTCCTCATCTTCTCCGCTCTCGCATCGGCCAAGTCGGACGAAATCTCCGTCTTTGCGGCAGCCAGTCTCGCTGACGCGCTCAAGGAAATCAGCAAACTGCACGAGCGCGAGACCGGCACTCAGGTTGCCCTGAATCTTGCCGCCTCCAACATTTTGGAACGGCAAATCGAGGAGGGTGCGCCTGCCGATCTCTTTTTTTCAGCGGACGAAGAAAAGATGGATCTCTTGTCAAAAAAGGCCCTGATCGTTGCCGGAAGTCGCAAAAGTCTCCTTTCGAATCGACTGGTCATCATTGGACAGAAAGAGAGCCCCTTCGAGTTGCATCAGATCCAGGATTTAAACACCCCGCAATTTTCCCGGATCGCCCTGGCCGATCCGCAAGGAGTTCCCGCCGGCATCTATGCTAAAAGCTACCTCGAGTCGAAAGGCCTTTGGAGCGCGCTCCTTCCGCACATCATTCCGACAGAAAATGTGCGGGCTGCGATGGCTGCCGTGGAGTCAGGAAATGCGGATGCAGCCATCGTCTACCTCTCGGACGCAAAGAGCTCCACAAAGACTCGTATTCTCTATGATATTCCTGCCGCAGATTCTCCGCGCATATCCTATCCTGTTGCGATCCTGAGGGAATCCGCACACTTGGATTCCGCGAAAAAGTTCATGGAGACGCTTCAAAGCCCAACCGCTCAAGAAATTTTCATAAAACATGGATTCATCGTGCTGCCATGAACTTCGGGGATGAAATGCAAATCATCGGGTTCACGCTTTGGGTCGCCGTCCTGAGCACTCTCCTCATTCTTCCTCCGGGACTTGCCCTTGCCTGGATCCTTGCGCGAAAAAATTGGAGGGGCAAATCTTTGGTCGAAACCTTCATTACGCTGCCGCTTGTTTTGCCTCCCGTCGCGACAGGACTGATCCTCCTCAAACTTTTCGGCAGAAAAGGGCCGATCGGATCCATGGTTCACGATGGGTGGGGCATGGACATCGCCTTTACGTGGCGCGCGGTTGTGATCGCAGCGAGCGTCATGTCCTTCCCTCTCCTTGTGCGCAGCGCGCGTCCCGCGTTCGAGGAGGTGAACCCCCGGCTCGAGCAAATTGCGTCAACTCTTGGTGCTGGAAGGATTCGTGTTTTTTTCACGATTACGGTTTTGCTGGCAAAGCGAGGCATCCTTGCAGGTACCCTCCTCGCTTTCGCCCGGGCAGTCGGGGAATTCGGCGCCACGATCCTCGTGGCGGGCAATATCCCCCGCAAGACCTCCACCCTTTCGCTCGCGATCTATCAATGTTTTCAACTCGGTCATGACTCGACCGTGTGGAGGCTCTTGCTCATTTCTCTTTTGATCGCGCTGGGCGCGGTATGGTGCAGTGAGTGGCTTCTCAGCAAGCCGCTCTCTTCCCGATGATCCTCGAACTCCAAAACATCCGGCTGTCGTTAGAGCCTTTCGATCTGCTATTGAATACCTCTGTCGAGGGAGACGTCATTGCCATCTACGGCCCTTCAGGATCTGGCAAAACGTCTCTTCTTGACCTGATCGCCGGCCTGCGGCGTCCCGCTTCGGCAACAATCCGGATGAATGGCATGCTCTGGACCGATGTTGGGAATGCGAAACAACGCGTCGAAATGCCGCCCTCAAGACGATGCCTGGGCTATGTGCCCCAGGATCTTTGTCTTTTCCCTCATCTCTCTGTCTTTAAAAATCTTTCTTACGGTTACAAAAGGCATGGAGATGATCTTATTACTCTCGAACACGTGACGGAGACATTGGAGATCTCAACGCTGCTCGGCCGTGGCATCTCGGATCTATCGGGGGGTGAAAAACAGCGCGTCGCGCTGGCTCGCGCGCTTCTGACACATCCCAGGCTTCTCCTGCTCGACGAACCTCTCGCCTCCCTCGATCCCTCCCTCAAGTCAAAGAGCTTGGAGCTTTTGAAGCGGGTACAGACCGAGTTTCAACTTCCGATGCTCTACGTGACCCACGAAGCAGGAGAGATCTTGGACTTATGCGATCAGGTTCTCATCTTCGAACGCGGACAATGCGTGCGCCAAGGCACGCCAGCACTTACGCTGTCGTGATCGGCCCGCAAGAATCATTCTTCGTCGGGAGATGAATTCACTTCATTTTTCTTGAGGAACGAATCGAATTTGCGCTCCTCTCTTTCGGTCTCCAACCTGTCGTATTGCAAGCGGCGCCAGAAAATAACCATGGCCATGGAATTGCACGCGAGAAAAAGAAACATCATGCAATCGATCAACACGAGACGCATCCGATTCAGCACTTCCGAACGTTTCGGAGAGGCCCCATGGACTTGATTGGGATGATCCTGCGAAACAAGAATCGAGTCCGGTTCGGGCGCATAGACAGACTTCGGAACGAAAAAATACGCAATGAGCAGGAATTCCAGAATCAGCGACAAGACGATCAATGCCTTCATGTCGAATGAAGCTTCGCTCGGCAGGTCCCCGACTGTCAAGAATGGTGCGCTGTAGAGGACTTGAACCTCTGACCCCCACCGTGTCAAGGTGATGCTCTACCACTGAGCTAACAGCGCTCTCCTCTATAGGAAGCGTCATGGAGCCCCATCGAACGTTAACAAAACTGCCAAAGTGTGACAGTCACGTGTGGCCGTCCAAGGGTCGTTTTTCCAATACGCATGAAGAAGCAAAAATTACGGGGAATCTATCAGTGAGGCAAGGTTTTTTGGCTTGCCAAGCACGAACGTCATTTTGGGATTCCTGCCATCCCTCGCGATTTGCGAACGGCGCTCATCCATTCCGAAGCAAAGCTTGTCCATGTCTGGAAAAGCAAGGCGTGGCACCATCGGAAATTCAGAACCGAGATGGCAAATCAAAACGAATCGGTGAAAAGGGATTGCTTGGCTTACAGCTCACGATCCTCTTTTCGAATTTCTTTCGGAAACAATTGAAACGTTTGCCGCGAAAGCCGCTTCATTTTTCCGGCACCCTCCAGCTCGGTCAGTGCGCGCGACAAACTCTCGGCGCGGATCCCGAGGAGCAACGCGAGATCCTGATGATTGATCCCGAGTCGCACGACACCAAATTGAGGATTTGGTTTTTGTTCCAATCGGCGAAGCAAATAACGCAAGATTCTCTGTTGAGCATCTGCGAGCGTCAAATCGAAGATTGCATCTCGAAATTCTGTGATGCGATCGCAGAGTGCGCACGCCGCCTTCCACGCGAGTGCTGGATCGGATTGCAGCGCTTTGCGCGCCTCCAACTTGGGAAGAAGACTCAGTTCACAGCTCGAAACGCAGCGGGCTGAAACCGGATACCAGTCCACCTGCTTAAAAAGCGGCACCTCAGCAAAAAGTTCCCCTGCTTCAACCTGCCGTACGATCTGTTCCTTCCCTGCGCTCGACGTTTTGAACAGCACCACATTCCCTTTATGAAGCATCCACGGGCCGAGATATTCGACGCCTTCACGGAAGACCAGGACGCTTTTGGAACACAATTTGGACCGGGCTTCATGGCGGGTTTTCTCGTAAAGCGCATGGGCGAAATTTCTAAGGGGAACGGACGACATCGCTTCAGTAAACAGGCTGGTCTTGACCTGTATCAAGGCTCTTTTGCCCAGAACACACGATGGTGATGATGTGGAAACCAAAGGCATCGACCTCCATGTCGAAAATGAAGGGGTGCTTCCCGGAGCCAAGTTGACCGCCAGAAAAATGCCCGGACATTGGCTTCTCGCGCGGTTGGGCAAACGGGTGCTGCGCCCCGGCGGATGGGAGCTTACCCAGCGCATGCTGGAATCGCTGGCCATTCAACCATCGGATGCCGTCGTGGAATTTGCACCCGGCCTGGGTGTGACCGCCCGCCTTGCTTTGAAGCGACGTCCAGCTTCCTACATCGGAATCGAAGAAGATGAAAGAGCCGCCATCCGAGTCCGCCGCTTGCTGGCGGGTCCCCATCAACAATGTCGGGTGGGCCATGCCGGAGAAAGCAAACTGCCGGAAAATTCAGCCACGGTTGTTTTCGGGGAAGCGATGCTGACCATGCAAGGGGCTGCCCAGAAACAGCGGATTGTGCAAGAGGCTGTCCGGGTATTGAAACCTGGGGGCCGTTACGGAATTCACGAGATAAGTCTCGTCCCGGACGATTTGGATGAAAGCATCAAGCAGGAAATTCAGCAGGCACTCTCACACGCGATTCATGTCGGCACCAAGCCGCTCACTTCAAAAGAGTGGCGCGCCCTTTTAGAAGAGGAAGGCTTTGAGATCCAAATGGAAGCGCGTCGGACCCTGCGATTGCTGGAACCGGACCGGCTGATTCAGGATGAAGGATTGCGAGGGGCCCTGCGATTTTTTTGGAATCTGTGCCAGGACCGGGAAGCTCGCCAGCGTGTTTTGGCGATGCGCCGGATTTTTGTAAAATACAGTTCCCATTTGGCGGCCATCATGTTGGTCGGCATCAAGCGTTCTGAACAGCACGAAGAATAACCCTTGCATCCCACACAACCTTGGGAGGGAGTTCGATGGCCTGGCTAAAATTCATGTTGTCAAAGAGACGATTCATGATATCATTTCTGTTCCTTTTTCGACTTTTTAACTCGGTATTTTTATGGCCAAACAAGTTTCTCTTAAAGCGACCTTTCGCTCTGGATCCGGACGCCAGCAGGCGCGCAAAACACGCGAATCTGCGCAAATCCCAGCGATTATTTACGGCTCCCACATCCAGCCGACCTCGATCCAGGTGGACGCTCGTGAACTCGATCGAATCTTCAAGCATGCCACCAGCGAGAACATGCTGGTCGATCTGACTCTGGATGAGAATGGCAAGATTAGCAATCGGCTGGCCTTCATTCAGGAAATCCAACACGACCCGCTTACGGACCGCGTTCTGCATCTGGATTTTCATGAAATTCGCGCGGATGAGAAACTCCACGCTCGTGTGGCGGTGATTGCGATCGGCGAGCCTGAAGGCGTGCGCACGGGCGGTGGCGTTCTCGCCCAAATGCTGCGTGAGCTTGAAGTGGAATGCCTTCCAAAGGATCTTCCTGATAGTATCGAAGTGGATGTCTCCGCCCTCCTGATCGGCAGCAATATTCATGTTCATGAACTGAAAGTCCCGGCAAACCTCACCGTGCTGAACCAAGCGGATGTCTCGGTCTTCACCGTCAGTGCTCCTTTGAAGGAGGAAGTTGTCGTGGCCGCCACACCCCTCACGGAGCCCGAGCTCATCAAGAAGAAGGAAGATGGCGAAGAGCCCGCCAAGGCTGGCGACGCAAAGACGCCTGCCAAGCCCGCAGCGGATGCCAAGGGTGCCGACGCGAAGCCCGCAGAGAAGAAAGCGGAGAAAAAGTAATTCGGTTTGCAGGATTATTTCGGTTCGTGGCGTAACCGGTTTGGCATTCAGGTTTGACTCCTTGTTTATTGAGATTTGTTCTCAATAATGTGTTTTTCGTTTGGATCTTCCTTTTTTAGTTTGATAACGCTGGCCTGCCAGTCGATCCCTCTTGAGTTTCAACGGCACGATCCGCACAAAATTCTAAGCAGATGAGATCTTTCCACCGACGGCTTGCCATCATCTTCTGTGGCTTCCTGACGCTTTCGGCGTCTACCGGGCTCCTTTGGGCCTATGCGCCCCATCTCTATTGGAAGGAAGACTACCTCAAGCCGAAACATGCTCCTTCCTTTCGGCTTCTTTCGGAAGCGTCTGTCCGAGCAGAAGATGCGCTTCAGAGTGCCCGGGATCAACTTACCGGATCGATTCGTTCGATCACGCTTAAAACATTGGGCGACCGGCTTGTCTACGAAATCCGCTACGCTTCAGGTCAGGGTGAACACTCCTGGCTCCTGGACGCTGAAACAGGACAAAAGCTGACTCCCATTCCCGACTCGCTGGCGATCATGATTGCAAAAACCTACGTCCGAAACACTCCCTCCGTCAAGCTGGTGCGCCGGCTCTGGTCTTATAAAATACGAGGAGACCATGCCACGGTTCCCGTTTACCAAATTATTTTCGACGCGCCCGATCATCCCTTGATTATTGTCAACGCGGAATCCGGAACGGTCTTGGAGGACGAAGATGATTCCAGGCGTTTTCATTCCTGGATTATGAAACTTCACACATTGAGCTTTTTTGATTTTCATAAAACATTGACCCTGATTCCAGGCCTCGGACTTCTCGCCATGGTTGGCACGGGACTCAAACTTTATTGGAAACGCTCATGTTGATATTCTTTCAAAAAGGCGGCCCCATCATGTGGCCGCTCCTGATCACATCGATCGTGGCCTTGACCATCGTGGTGGAACGGCTGATCTTCACCCTTCGTGAAAAGATGAAGCGTCAGCCCGAAGTGATGGAAGACATTCTCTCGTATGTGGAATTGGGAGATTTGCACACTGCAATCCAAAAAGGCCAGGGAAGTGAGGATTTTCTGGTCAAAACGCTGATCTACGCGCTGAGCCATCGCGAGAAATCGCTGGGCAGCGCCATTCTTCGCGCTGCCAATCTTGAACTTCAACGCTTCAACCGCGGGCTCTCCATTCTCGATACGATCATCACGCTCGCGCCTCTCCTCGGCCTCCTGGGGACGGTCACAGGAATGATTCACGCTTTCAGTCTTCTTGGAAGCGCGGAGCTTGGCACCCCGGTCGCCATCACCGGAGGAATCGCGGAGGCTCTCATTGCAACCGCGTTCGGGCTCGGCATCGCGATCCTGGCACTCATCCCCTTCAATTACCTGAACGCGCGCCTCGAAGAGGCGCGTCACCAACTTGAAGATCTTACCTCGCAGCTTGAACTCCTGCTTGTGACGCATTCGGAAATCTGATGCGCTATGAAAATCCCCTCTCCCCGTTCCAATCGGCGTGCCCGCATCGAGATCATCCCACTGATCGATATCATGTTCTTTTTGCTCGCAACTTTCATCATGGTATCGACTTCCATGATCAAGAATCAGGGCATCCCGGTAAAAATCCCGACAGCCACGACCAGCGCCCCACAGGACCGCCAGGATGATGCCACGATCAGCGTGACAGAAAAAGGCGACGTTTATTTCAACAGAGAGCTGGTCAATATTTCGCAACTCTCATCGCGACTCCAAAATCTCAAAGCAAAAACAACGGACCCGAAGATTTTTATCAACGGAGACGAAAATGCCCTTTTTGGCCATGCGGTTGCGGTACTCGACGCGGTTCGACAGCTCGGCATCACAAAGATCGCCATTGAAACCCGCAAGCCTCAATGAAGCAGGATACGGTCATCGGTCTTTGTGTCGCAT
>JABDCI010000003.1 GCA_013288215.1 Verrucomicrobiota bacterium
TGCTGCTTTGGCCAAGCACCCGCCGTGAACCATGTGATTTGTGTGACAATGCAACCAGGCAAGGCTGTCGCGTTTTATCCCGATCCAGTCAAGGTGACCGGCCGTTTTTCCGTGGGGGAAACGCGCGAGGAAGGTTATCTTATCAGTGTTTTTCGCATGGAAGGAACCAAAGTTGTCGTCAAATAGCCGACATGCATAGGGCGTTCCCCCGATAAATGACAAGGATTCTCTCGATTTGACAAGCGACGAGCGCCCAGCCAATCTACTCTTATGTGGGAAGACCTTCATCCACTCATGCAAAGCTGGCCGTATGAGCCGGGAACGATCCAGGTAAGGACGATCCAAGGCGCCGACGGAAGCGATAAGCTGCAACTGCGGCTGGACCTCGGCATTCTCCAAATGGAAACGGCGGGACGGCCGGATGGACAGCACCCCTTTGGATGCGAATCGCTGCTTGAGCATTTCGAGCACATCTCGGAGCAATACCGCGCCAAAGGAAAAGGGGATCTTTTTAAACTGAATTCCGAAGATTGCCTCAAGCTCCAGCAGGAGGGCATGCAATACCATCACCGCTATCTCGCGTTTTTCCAATTGCAGAACTATGAAGGCGTCGTGAGGGATGCTCTCCGCAATTTGCACCTTTTCGATTTTGTCGATCTTCACGCCGAAAAATCCGAACTTTCCGGCATGTTTCAGCAGTTTCGTCCCTACATCCTGATGATGCTGACGCGAGCCCGCGCCATGCTCGCCCTGGAAGACAAACAACATGCGCTTGCAATCAAACATATTGAATGGGGTCTCCAGGAAATACAGTCCTTCCTGCGCGAAACCAGCCCTGCGGAAGGGCTCGAACAAAATTCTGAACTCCAATTCTTGCACAACTGGATGAAGGAAATCGAGCGCGACCGGCCGCTCACCCCTCGCGAAAAACTTCGCCGCCAGATGCAAGAAGCCGTCGAAAATGAAGATTACGAACGCGCTGCACGCCTGCGCGATGCTCTTGACGAATTGCGTTAAGAGTCGCACCTCGTTGATTCCTCCTTTCTTTATGGCATCTGCCCTCGATCGTATTGACTCCGAAATCAAAGCCGCCATGTTGGCAAAAGAAGCCGCCAAGCTGAGCACCTTGCGCATGCTGAAAAGTGCGTTGAAATATTATCAGATCGAGAAGAAACTCGACACCCTCTCGGAAGCGGATCTCATCTCCGTTGTCCAAAAACAGCTCAAGCAACGGCAGGACTCCATCGAAAGCTACCTCAAGGCGGGACGCGATGATCTGCGGCAAAAAGAGGAGGAGGAAGTGAAGGTGCTCAAAGTTTACCTTCCTCAGGGGCTGAACGAACAGGAGCTTGAAACGCTCGTAAAATCGGTCATTGCAGAAGTCGGCGCTACTTCCAAGGCGCAGGTCGGAGCCGTCATGAAAGCCGCCATCGCCAAGGCCGCCGGGCGCGCTGACGGCAAAGCCATCAATGTTTTGGCGTTGAAACTGCTTCCTTGACCCCTCGGCGGCGCTTGACAAGGCGCCCTTCCCGTCCCGAGAAGCCATGAAGTCGAATCCCAGAGTTGAAACCCTTTCGTCGAAGCTTTTTGCAGAAGCTCTCAAACTGATTCCCGGCGGTGTGAACTCCCCAGTGCGCGCATTTCGTTCCGTCGAACGCACTCCACTCTTCATCCAGCGCGGAAAAGGCTCCCGCCTGTACGATGTCGACGGAAACAGTTACATCGACTATGTCTGCACGTGGGGGCCATCCATCCTTGGCCATGCCCATCCTGCGATCCGAAAAGCCGTTTCAAAGCAGTTAAAAAACGGTCTGAGTTTCGGGGCGCCCCATTCGCTTGAGATCCAGATGGCAGCAGAGATCATAAAGCTCTATCCATCCATCGGCAAGATCCGCATGTGCAACAGCGGAACCGAGGCGACGATGTCATGCATTCGGCTGGCGCGCGGTTTTACCCAGCGCGACCTGATTGTCAAATTCGAAGGCTGCTATCATGGCCACGTCGACTCGTTGCTTGTGAAAGCCGGCTCCGGGGCGCTCACTTTTGGGCAGCCCGACAGCGCAGGAGTGCCCGCCGATCTGGCAAAACTCACACTGACACTGCCCTTCAATGATGCCGATGCCGTGAAGGAAATCCTCGCATGTCATAGAAATAAAATCGCCGCGATCATCATTGAGCCCATCCCCGCCAATGCGGGTCTCTATCTTCCGAAACCCGGTTATCTTGAGCTGTTGCGAAAAATCACGTCCGAGCACGGCATCCTTCTCATTTTCGACGAAGTGATGACCGGCTTCCGCGTCGCTCCCGGTGGCGCGCAAGAACTCTATGGGATCAAGCCCGACCTGACTGCTCTCGGGAAAATCATGGGCGGCGGTCTTCCTGCGGGCGCATTCGGCGGATGCTCCGAGATCATGGATTGCCTGGCTCCAAGCGGACCGGTCTATCAGGCAGGCACACTTTCAGGAAATCCCCTCGCGCTTGCCGCGGGCCTCGCAAATATTCGCCAGTTGCTGAGTTCCCATGGAACGAACGCCTATAGGCTACTCGAAGTTCGTGGGAAGGAATTGCAGAAAGGCTTCAAAGCCGCTGCGAAAAAACATAAAATTCCCATTCAATTTCAACGCATCGGTTCGATGTTCTGCGCGTATTTCATCGATCAAGCCGTTTCCAATCTCGCCGATGCAAAAAAATCGGATATCCCCCGTTTTGTCCGGTTTTTCAAAGGCATGCTTGAACGCGGCGTCTACCTGGCGCCCTCTCAGTTTGAAGCGGGTTTCATTTCGACTGCGCACTCGGAAAAGGACATCGAAACGACCCTTCGTGCCGCCGCCGACTCTCTTGCGTCTCTGAAAGGCTGATCAAGACTGCAGCTCGCCCAACAAGAGCCGAGTCAGGACAGCCACAAAAACGGCGGCTCCAATGCTGGCAAGTGTGCCCAGGACAATATAGTCAGCCCGCTTGCGATGTTCCGGACGGAGCGTCTCGCCGAAACGCATAATGGCTTTTGCAATGAGAAGCGCCGCGACAAGAAAATATTGATCGATGAGCACGCAGGTCATGGTGAAAAAACGCTCGAGATTGCCGATCCATTCGCTTGAACGCGCAAGCCCCGTGACAGGACAATCCACTCCATTCTGCCCAATCAACTCATCCTTCCATGGCTTTAGAAAAAGACCGATGCCAATCGTCAAAGGACGTCCCACCACAAGATAGCCGCAGATGAGCGCCAGCACCTTGAGCGAGAAATGTTCGCTGAGCGGCATGTGTTCGAGATTGTAATAATGAACCATCACATACGCTCCAAGAAGAAGCACGACGAGATGCGCGGACTGATCCAGGATATACCATACGAGCTGGCTTCCTGGCAGGTGAGGCTTGATCGCATCGAAAAGCAGATGAGAAATAAACACGGCAATGACCACAATCCAGGCATCCCACGTCCAGCAAAGTCCCCATGTAATGGCGGCTACAATCGTGGCGTGAAGCGCAAGCCACGGCAGCATATGCCCTTTTTTCAATGCCATCTGTTCGGTTTGAAGAACGAAGTCGCCAATCAAATGCGCAAGAAACAGCCACAGGAACGGTTCGATAAGACTCACAAGAGAGGGATTGCCATGTTACAGAATAGAGTTCAACTGCAAAAATCGCTGGCGCGTCCAATCTTAAACACGCCTATTTCCGCCCCGCATTTTCAGATCAATTTGATCTACTTTGCAAAGCAATTCTCTCATCTCGTGCTCCGTTCCAATCGTGATCCGCAGATACGCACGCGTTTCAGGGGCGCCAAACCATCGCACAAGGATTTTCTTATCCCGCAACAGCGCAAGCCATTGCTTTGCCTTTCCTTCCTTTGGCTTCACAAAAAGAAAATTGGCCTCGCTTGGAACAACCTTCCATCCCCGGTCCTGTAGTTCTCGGCGAAGGCGTTCGCGGGCGCCCACGATGCGCTTCACGCATTTTTTGTGATGCGCCATATCCGAGAGCGCGGCTTCGCCCGCGAGCTGCGCGAGGCGGTCGAGATTATAAGAATCCTTCACTTTGCCGAGCGCTTCGATGAGCGGGACGGGACCGACAGCAAATCCAAGCCGCATTCCCGCGAGAGAAAACGATTTTGAAAAGCTGCGCGTCACGAGCACATTGGGGAGTTTGCGCGCAAGCGCGAGCGCATTGTGGGAGGCGAAATCAGCGTAGGCTTCGTCAATCACGAGCACGCCTTTCAAATTCTGAGCCAGCAAAGCGAGCATGCGGTTCGGGAAGAGGGTTCCAGTCGGAGCATTGGGATTGGCGATCAGGGTGAGCGCCGCCTTCGGCTTGACCTCCGCAAGCGAAAATCCGAAATCGTTGTTCAGCGGAATCTCCTGAACGCGTCCATTCTGGATTTGCGTTAGGACGGGATAGAGCGAGTAAGTTGGACGCGGAAACTGCACAAGAGATCCCTCCCCCACAAAAGCACGCAGGCACATGGTGAGAATGTCGTCAGAACCATTGCCTGCGACTACCTGGTTCGGATGAAACCCATAGACCTGTGCAATTTTTTTTCGAAAACGGTCGCTGTGGGGATCCGGATAAAGACGCAGCCGCGCGCCCAATTCTCCGCGGATCGCACGCATGACGCACGGCGAAGGAGGATACGGGTTTTCGTTCGTGTTGAGTTTGATAAGCCCGGCGATCTTCGGCTGCTCTCCCGGCTGATATTCCTGCAGCTTTTGAATCGCGGGCCGCACGAGGCGGGATTTCATGGAATTTCAAGATTAAATAGAATCCCGCCCGCCCATCCATTCAAAAGTGTTCCGTTCTTTTTTATGGAACCCAAAGGGGGAAGAGCTTACTTTATTTTTTTACACTTTAGGGAGTTCTATGGGTAAATCCTCGCCGCAGGCCACCTCTCACGTCAACATGAGATCCGTTGCATCCGTCCCGATCATGAACCGGTTGAAAAGTAAGGAAAAACATCCCGGACTCTCCAAGTTTTTGGATTAACGGGGGAATTTGCCAAAAAAGATCTAAACCTTCTCTCTATGATCTCCGCATTTGCCCCCGGCCGCATGGAGTTAATTGGCAACCATACAAATTACAACGAAGGCTTTGTGCTGGCGTTTGCCATCCAGTTTGGCATCACCATCCATGGAGAAGCCCGCTCCGACGACACCATCGTTCTTCACAGTCCCGAGTTCGGAGAAGACAAGTTCTCGATCCAGCATATTCAAAAAAATGTGCATGCGCCTTGGTCGAATTACATGAAAGGCGTGCTCCTTGAGCTTCAGAACATGGGAGCCCCATTGGGGGGGTTCGATGCGGAAATCACTTCCACCCTGCCATCTGGCGTGGGCTTAAGCTCCATCGGCGCGATCGAAGTCGCCACGATTCTCTTCGTCCAGAAACTCTTTCCCTTCACCTTCGGCAACATGGAGGATGCCTCCGTGCGGATGGGGCTTGCCCAAATGTGCCGAAAGGCGGAAAACGACTTTGTGGATATCCACTGCGGCATCCTCGATCAAGCGACCTCGCTCATGGGCCGGAAGGACCACGCTGTCTTTATCGATTGCCGGTTCGACAGCGTCGAGACCATTCCCATCCCGCCCGAGATGTGTTTCGTCGTCTGCGATACCGGAGTGACACAAATGCTGCTTTCATCCAAATACAACGCGCGACGGTCGGAATGCGAAGAAGCCGTGCGGTTGCTCCAGCTCAACGGACAGGAAATCAAGGCGCTGCGAGATATCACTCCGAAAAAACTGCAGGAAAAATCGGGATTATTTTCACCGCGCGTGTTTCAGCGTGGAATGCACATCGCCAGTGAAAACGAGCGCGTGCTCCAAGCGCGTGAAGCCCTCTTGCAGCACGACGTGGAAAAATTGGGCCAACTCATGTATGAATCGCACGAAAGCTCGTGTCATGCCTTTGAAAACAGCACTTCTTACCTCGACATGCTGGTCAACATCGCCAAGACGCTGCCCGCGTGCGTGGGCTCACGCCTCACGGGTGGTGGCTTCGGAGGCGCCACGCTCAGCATGGTGCGACGCGAATGCGCCGAAGGCTTTGTCAACGAGCTCACGAGCCTTTATCGCGCCCAGAGCAGCAAAGAGCCAAAAGCCTACATTCTCGACGCAGCCGACGGCGCTGCTTAAACTCTAGCTCCTGAGCACTCCCATTTCCTTCAAACTCACATATCCTTGGGGATTCGTCGCCGATGGACGGCCCATCACAATGTGATCCAAGAGTTCGATTCCTACAATTTCCCCCGCTTTGCACATATCTTTTGTCGCTCGAATATCGTCGTCGCTGGGACGCGGATCTCCGCTGGGATGGTTGTGCACAAGGATCAGATACGCGGCCGAAGACCCGATGGCTTCACGAAATGCTTCACGTGGATGGACAAGCGTCTGATTGAGAAGCCCTCGGGAAATCACATAAGGGCGGATCAGCTTCAATTTGGAATCGAGCGCCAACCCGTAGAGTACTTCGACAGCGAGAAAACGCACGCGTTCGAACATCAGGTCGTAAATCAACTGCGGAGCGTTCAATGGATGGCTCTGCAGGGCAGAGCTGCTCACGCGCTGATGAATCGCGAAGGCTGCCTTCAGGGTGACTGCCTTGGTGCGGCCCATTCCCTCCACTGCCGCGATTTCCGAAACACTCCTCCGCGCCACCTCTTCAAGGCTGCCGAAAAGCCGAATCAGCGATTCTGCGAGTTGTATTGCTGACATGCCTTTTTTGCCCGTCCGAATCAGGATTGCGAGAAGTTCGGCGTCGGTCAGCGAAGCAGCGCCAAGACGCTCAAGGCGCTCGCGGGGACGGTCGTGCTCGGGGATTTCACGAATCAGACTGGAGGATAAGCGCGAGTTCATGGAATGGACATTATTTGAACCGCAGCTGGCGCCCCATTGGTATCATGACTGAGCTGCGCCTGATAAAGGTCGTTCAGCTTTGCCCAAAATCCTGTCCACGGAAACAACACGCCAGGACAATCCGTATCCTCACCGTAAAACTGTCCATGGCCATGGATGTTGTCATCAGGAATATGAAACTTCTCCTGCAATTTCAAAATCAATGCAGAAAGTGATTTCATTTGCTCCTGAGTCGGCGTCTTGCGCTTAAAATTTCCGACCAGGCAAATTCCGATTCCATATTCATTGAGGAAATCCTGATGGCAATGCCCACCCTGAAGTTGATATTTCCACCGATGACCCTCCACGATCTGGCCGTCCTTGAGACCCGCACTTCCATTGCCAATCAAAAAATGATACGCCATCCCGTTTTCCATGCCGCGGCGGAGATGATCGGTTTGAATCATGTCCTCGTTGCCCACCATGGCTCCACTATGGTGAATGACAATATAGCGCCATTCGCGCATGTGCGTGGGAAGCGGAACCGGCACAGGTTCCCGATAACTGATCCGGGGCGGATGGCGCGAAAACAAGGGTCCGGCACCCCAGCCCGCGAAAAAGAAACAGGCGGCCAGGAAAATCCAAGAGGTACGGCGGGCAACACTTCTCATGCGCTAAGAGATTCCTGAAAAATTGGCAACGGTCGTTGAGTGAAGACCAGATTCCTTGTTTTTCAAAAAAAAACAATCTGCAATTTCAATCTTTACGACTCCCTGGTCATTTCCTGGCGAATCCTTGCAGCAATGTGCTCCGTGGTTTCGCCAGATTCCAGGTCCAGCCATCGCAAATTCGGTTCCTTGCGAAACCATGTGAGCTGCCGTTTCACAAAGTTTCGCGTCTTCTGCTGAATCAGCGCGATCGTCTCCTTCTTTCCTGCCCGCCCTTTCACGTGCATGATCACCTCGCGATAGCCAATGGCTTTGGCTGCCGTAGGCGCATCTTCCAATCCTCGCTCCATCAGCGTGCGAACCTCGTCGATCCAACCGCTTCGAAACATTTTCTCCACGCGAAGGTCGCTGCGCTGGTAAAGCTCCTGGCGAGGACGATGAAGATAAAATAAATTTTTAAAAGCATTCTTTACGGCATCTTTTCCCCATTGCCGCTGACGCGATGATATCGGCGTTCCCGTCGCGGCGTAAAACTCCAGTGCGCGCACCATGCGGCGGCGATCCTTCGGATCAATCTTTGCTGCGGCATCGGGATCCGCAAGGAGCAAATGCTGACGCAAATCGGAGCTTTCCAATTGCTCCCACCCTTCCCTCGCGACTGCGTCGCGCCCCGGCCCTTCGAGCAGGCCCTGGGTAAGCGCGCGCACGTACATGCCACTCCCGCCCGTGACAATGGCACAGCGTCCACGCGCCTGAATGTCGCGAATTGCAGCAAACGCCAACTCGCGAAAGCGGCCGACATCACACATGTCACTGATCTCCATGATATCGATGAGATGGTGAGGCACGCGGGAGCGCTCCTCGGGAGAAGGTTTGGCTGTGCCGATATCCATGCCCCGATAAATCTGCATCGAGTCGGCTGAAACGATTTCGCCACCAAGCTCCCCGGCAAGCGTAAGCGCCACCTCGGTTTTGCCAACCGCCGTCGGACCCAGCACAAACAAAAGGGGTGGATTGTCCTCAATCATAGGAAGGGCTCCATCATGCCGGCGATCACGCCGGGCTGCAACTGCCAGGACGTCCTCACTCGACAAAAGCAACGCCTCGCTCTTGTTAGTCTGCGAGTCATACGGAGACGAAGGCTTTCACGACCCGCGTCAGCCCAAAACGGTCAGCGTCCCGCTCGTCACGCCAAGTTGTTTGACCACGTTCATGCGGCGCAATGTCTCCGACGCGTCGGCCGCATTGCCGGCAAGCACCATCCGGTAGGCCTCGATGATCTGTCGTGCGCGATCGCCTTCTTCGTTCAGAAATTCCAGTCGAAACAGAGCGGCGCCAGCCTCCCTGAACGCGCCCATAAAGTCCGCTCCACTCTGCGCCTTTCCGTGGTAAACCGTATTGCGGCAGCCGACGTCCGCTTTCACAAGATGCTTCATTCCGACGCGATCGCGCAACTCCATCTGGTGGTGATCGCAGGGACGTCCGCAATTGGTATGATCCGTTCCATTCGAAAGAAAAGCGGCGAAGACGCAATGCTCCATATGAAACATGGGCATATGCTGATGAAGGGTGATCTCAAACCAGCCCGGGGGCGCGGCCCTCAATAAATCGATCACCTGCTGTGCGTTCAAATCGTATGAAATCGTCAGCCGGTCCAAACCCTCGCCCATCAGGAGCTGCGCGGCAAGCGGGTTGGCCACATTCAACGAAAAATCGCCGACTTTTTTCAGTTTGCAGTCGTGAAAATAGTGCAGCGCTCCGAGATTTCGAATCAGCACGCCATCGGGATTGGCGCCTTCGATTAATTTGAAAAATCCTTGTTCACCGGCCTTCTGAATGCGGGGAGTCGCCAGCAAAATCTGGGCGTCGCCATGGGAGCGCACGAGCCGCACGGCGGCGTGATAACGCCGGATATCCTCGAAATCAACATAGACGGTGGAAATGCCGCTTCCGAGCGCGATCTCGATTTGTTCGAGCGTCCGACAGAGAACGAACAGCTCCGCTTTCCCACTCATCGGAAATCGATCGCGCTCTTGACGGAGCGACTCCAGCATGGGGGCAAGAACCCGGGCCCGCGAGGGGGACGTTTTGGGCTTATCGTCCTTTGCGATTTGATCTTCAATCTGTTGACTCAATTCTCTCCGCAATCGATTGAGTTCGCTCATTGGGAGAATGACCCGCCCTTCCACGACATTCACCAAGGATCCGAGTTGAAGGGAGGTTTCCCCCAACCTGCCTAATTGCTCTTTGAGCACTTCATCGGTCAAGGGACGGTTTCGAGCCACCTGAAGCACCATGGCGGATTCGGCGCGGGCAGCAATCTCCGAAGCCCCCGTCACATGCGCTTCAATGACCAAAAGTTCTCCCGCACGTCCCTTCACAAGCAGATCGAGAACCCGCTTCGGAGCAGGAATCTCCCTCTCGAACGTCCTGCGCAAATGTTTCTCAAGATAGGGATCACTGGTTTTCCAGACGCGATCTCCCGATTTGATTTTTAAGAAATCAATATGGCCGTGCTTGAAATAAAAGCTTTGGTCCCTGATTTCATAAACTCGTCCCCCCTGCTCACGATCCGTGTCGCCGCCCGTATCGAAGACAAGCCCATCGCCAGGTTTCATCGGAATTTTTGAATCCAGCTTCACATGATCGGACGCCACGCTCACGACGTAACCCACAAACGCTCCGCGTTTTTTTCCAAATCGGGCGTGAACAAGTTCCTGGTGATTCACGCCATGAAGCCAGCCCGGATAAAGTCCGCGCGAAAATGCCATTTCCAACATATACCGGTCTTCACCCGTCAACGCGTTCTTTCCACCATCGGCTGCAAGGACAGCGTCGATCGCCTTCCGGTATACCTGCGTCGTGGCTGCGACGTATTCTGGAGTCTTAAGCCGTCCCTCGATTTTAAAACCCGTGACGCCCGCACGAATGAGATCGGGAATCTCTTGAACCGCTGCGAGATCCTGCGGTGAAAGGAGATAGCGCCGATCCCCAAGATCCTTCACCACACCATCCACGATCAAATCGTAGGGAAGACGGCATGCCTGGGCGCACTCACCCCGATTGGCGCTGCGCTGCCCCAGCGCTTCGCTCGTAAGACATTGTCCGGAATACGCGACGCAGAGGGCGCCATGGACGAAAGTTTCAAGGGAAACGGCAACGTCCCGAAATTTCACCAGCTCGCGCAACGACGTCTCGCGCGCCAGGACCACCCGCTGGATTCCGAGCCGCTGCGCGAACCGTGCGCCTTCCGGTGAGGTGATCGTCATCTGGGTCGATGCGTGCACCGCCATGCGCACACCCAGTTCGCTCGCGAGCCTTGCAAGTCCGAGATCCTGGACGATGACCACATCCACTCCGCTGGCATCCAATTCGATCAATTGCTTTTCGGCATCATGCAATTCGTCGGAAAAGATGAGGACATTGAAGGCACAAAATGCCCGCACGTGATGTTCATGAAGAAAACGAACAAGTTCAGGAAGTTCCTCCGAAGTAAAATTGGTCGCGCGCATCCGGGCGTTGAAGCGTGGAAGACCGAAATAGACGGCGTCTGCGCCGTTGGCAACAGCGGCTCGAGCGCATTCCATATTGCCTGCAGGGGCGATCAATTCCGGTTTCATGAAGGGCCATCCTAACAGGTTGCTTGAGAACATGCACCTTCGCGCCTGGGAATTTGGTCGTAAACCAGGCAGCGGGCAGTCACGATACCGAAATGCCCTCCTCCCCTGCACGTCCAGTCAGCGCGAGATGTCGCAAGATTGCGAGAGCCTTCCTTTTGTGCGCGACGGCGATCTTCCTTCATCAGGGTTGTCGAAATATGGAAGTTCGAAAACCTGCTCCGTCCGCCGAGAGGGTGGTGATCCAAGACGGCCATTTTTTCCTCAATGGAGAACGCTTCATCGTCCGCGGTGTGGGTTACGAACCCGGCGCGCGGCCCGGCCAATATCCATGGCTTCGGAAGTTCGAGCCGGAAGTCCTTCATTTCGATCTCGAACGCATTCAAAACGCCGGCTTCAACACACTCCGCTGTTGGAGTGGCTATACGGACGAGGAATTGACTGTGATGGAGGAAGCCGGGTTATGGGTCATCCAGGGAATTTGGGTTCCGCAGGATGGGCAATTCGATAATCCCGCTTTCATCCGCGATGCGCTCAAGCACGTCGAAGAAGTGGTTCGCGTGAGCAGAAAACATAAAAATATTCTCATGTATGTGGTCATGAATGAACCTCTTGCGGAGAACATCCTGCGTTCCGGCGAGGAAAATTTCGTTCAATTGCTCCACACACTTCAAGATCGCATCCATACGCTGGATCCCGGCGTTCCTGTCACGTTCGCAAACACCATCACCGGCGACTTTATCGACATCTCGTCGCTGGATGTGGCAGCGTTCAATCTTTACATCTACTCCACCTCGACCATCCAGAGCGTGCTCGGCTATCGCGGATACGTCGAATGGCTCAAAAAAGAACGAGCGCCCCATCAACCGCTTGTGATCACAGAATTTGGCCTCTCCGTTTCTCACTCCGGTGAGGGAGCGATGGGTTATGGTGGAAACTCGCTCAAAGAACAGGCTGAAGGCGACCTCTGGATGCTCGACAGCCTTTTGCAGGGAGGGGCGGATGGAAGCTGTGCGTTCCAATATGCGGATGGATGGTGGAAAGGTGGAAAAACACCCAACAGCGCCGATACCCACGACGACGAGCCTGAGGAATGGTTTGGCTTGATCGGTATTGACTCAAAAGAGCACCCCGAAGGCTCCCCCCGCCCCGCTTACTACGCTTTTCAAAAAGAGAATGCCGCTCTTTGGATCCAGCCCGTTTCCTGGAAGGAATATCCCGACATCCTTCCCCTGGAAGTCTACGCCACGGATGACATCACCGCAGTGGAAGCTCAAACGGAGTCCGGGCAGATCGTTCATCTGAAACAAGACAAAAGCTGGTGGCGCGGGATGATTCCTGCGGATTCGTTGAAGCCCTTAGAAAAGATTCAGCTTTCCGTCCAATCGAAAAAATTTGGCGAAATAAAAAAGGAACGCAGCATCGTCACGCGCTGGCATGAGCTGCCGGAAGAACTTCAACCCCTTGAATTCACCCTGGAAGATTTCTCACCCGTGCCCATGAAGGATTCGGTCCGGGTGATACGAGTCACTTCACGCGACGGCATGCCGATCGCCAATCGCAGCTTCACAGTCGGTGTGCATGTTCATCATGGTTGGGACCACGGCGAGGCCAGGAAAGTCGTCTCCGATCCTTTGGGCCGGGTCGAGGTGAAGCTTGGGCCCTTTGCGCAAGCCGGTATTCTCACACTTTCCATCAGCACGGGATCCACTCCCCTCAAAGACGAGCCCGTATGGGGAAATGCCTTTGTGTTGCATTGCAACAATGGGCCTGCCGCATCCGTCACACCACCTCCCTAGCCAGCATCATCATGGAAACGCGCCATTGTTTCCTGCCCATAAAATAAGGGCAAAAATCGCAGACTTTGGCATTTCATGTCGCTCCAAATGTCAATTTACAAAGCCGAAGACCCATGCTTTACTGAGACTCAGTCTCATGAAACCCTCAACTCTCCCAACCGAAGAAGCCTCCGCCTGGTCTTCCATCAAGGGAAAGTGGCTCCAAATTTACGGTAGCTTTCCGGGAAAAGGCCTCAGCATCGAATGGCATGACTTTTCCAACGAAACCACCCTGGATTGGGGGCAGAGCTTTCATGATCGCAGCCTTGAAATTTGCCTTAATTTCTCCGGTGAAGGTTTCTTGAAACAAGGCAAAACACATCGCTCCCTGGAGCCACAACAGGTGGCCGTTTACACCACAACGAAGTCCCGCCTCAAAGCGATTCGCAACAGCGGACATTTCCATCGATTTATCACCCTCGAGCTTTCTCCCGAATATTTATTGGGCCAGTTTGCCAGCACCATGGATGGACTTCGTCATGAGTTAGGCCAATTTATTGAAAATCCCGAAAAAGCGCGGCCTTTTCTGGAGGTTCAGCCCATGCGATCCCCCTTGTTGTCGGTTCGGCAGCAGCTTTTAGAACCAGGAATCCATGCGAGCGCCCGGGACATCTGGTATCAGAGCAAAGTTTTGGAGATCTTGGCTCAACTTTTGTTCAAGGCGGACAAACCCAGCGAACTCTTTTGCCAAAGGCACAAACGGGTCACAAAGGAACGGGTGGAACGGGCAACCCATCTCTTGCAAAGAGATCTGACCAACCCACCCTCTCTTGACATGCTGGCGCAGGAAGTAGGATGCAGCCCGTTTCATTTAAGCCGAATCTTTTCACAACAAACAGGAATGAGCATTCCGCGCTATCTGCGAATGATCCGAATCGAAAAAGCCGCCGAACTCCTGCGTGCCGGCGCTTATAACGTCACTCATGCAGCTTTTGAAGTGGGTTATACCAGCTTAAGCGCCTTCAATCAGGCATTTGTTGAAATCATGGGCTGTTGTCCGGGGCTTTATCCACACGCCAAGAATTTATTTAAAACTAAGCTGCCAGGGTGAGCGCCGCACGCCACGATCTGCTTAAAATGACAGCGCCTTGGGTCGTGACGTAAAATGCATGGGCGCCATATCGATTGAGAATGGTTTCTGAGTCTTCTGCCACAAGCATGACAATCTTAGTGAGAGCATCGGCCACTAGACAAGATGGAGCGCAAACTGTCGCCGATTCCATTTTTCGCACCGGCTTGCGAGTTTTCGGATGGATCATGCAAGAACGAAAACCTGCGTTTTCGGCATCCAAAAAATAGTGTGCCGAAGTGGCCAATGCCTGATTTTGAAGAGAAACTTTTGCAATCATTTGTCCAGGATGAGCAGGGTTTCGGATATGCACCTCGTGTCTTGAATTCCCAAAACCATAAAGGTCGCCTCCTGCGTTGACCATTCCCTGAAGAACGCCTCCCTGTTTGAGAGCATCCATCGCACAATCCACAGCAAATCCCTTGGCAATCCCCCCAAGATCCATCTTGATCCCTGGATCATGAAACCGCACGGCTTGATCCGGCAACAATTCGACTGCCGCAAAATGGGTTTCGTTGGGAACATCCTTCTCGTCGATGTCCCTTGGCAGCAATCCCAACCGTTGAAGGACCGGAGCAACGGTGACATCGAAAAGCCCGCCGGAGTGATGATGGAGTTCCTGCGCCGCTTGGAGAACCCGGTAAGTCCATGCATGGACTCGAACCGGGTAAAAAGCCGCTTCCCGATTCAGACGGCTCAAATCACTGGCCGGATCGTGAAAACTCATCAATTGGCCCACCTGTCGGATGGCGGAAAACGCGGACTCGATCGCCATGTGGGCCTGCTCTCGGGAACATCCAGAAACCGAAATTTCAACCAGCGTGCCTAGATGCGGCTGGGCGCGGCGTATTTCACTTAAGGCAGGTTTCATAAACAGCAAGGACGCGTTTGATCCCTTGGGTAACATGCCGGCACGAAAGCGTGGCTCCGCCAATATTGGTAATGTCATCATTCAGCGCCAGGGCTGATTGAACGGTTTTTCCTACAAACTGCTGCCGCCAAGTGGCACCGCGGATTTCGCCTCCATAGGTTTCCCGATACGCCACGATTTCCACCTGCTTCACGCTCCCTTCAGGAGTCAGTGCCACCGCATAATCGATCGCCAAATGTTTTCCAATCACGTAATCGACAATAAAATAACCGAGCAGTTTTTCTCCGAGTTGCGCCTTCCAAACCTGCTCTCCACCCGTGCTTACTTTTTGACCGGAGAGCTTTTCGATTTCGGCAATTTCCTGCGGTGTGAAACGAAGATGCGCCTGCTCAAAACGATCGGCTTGAGGAAAACAGAGTTTCTGGGCTTCGGCTACTGTGAAATATTGCACCGCATAGAGAGGGGTGGCAAGGCTGACAACCGCAACGGCGGGCGAAGCTATTTTTAACCAGGAGTTGTTCATATCAAAACTGCTTTTTCTTCACTCACCCGCGACCTCTCACACAGCGCTCAAAAGAACCACCCGACTGATCCAAGGAAATGGTCGGACTTCGGCGAGTTCGGAGCATCATCCAAGGCGAATTGATAATCTATTTTCAACACAAGCTCCGGAATGGGGAAAAAGGCCAGTCCAAGGGTGTGGAACTGAAGGCGCCCGGCTCCGGTGGGCGCATTGCTGTCGTTTCCTCGAAAACCACCTGTTTGCAGATTTTCGTAGGTATAGCGATAGAACGGCACCACTTCCCAGCCATTCTTAATCTTGGGAGCAAGGTTCCAATGGTAGGCTGTCTCTAATGAGAACCCATACATCGAGTCGCCTACGTTATCCGTCGGATCGCCATCATTATTGACACGCAAGTTGGCCGGATTTCCAATGAACGCCTGAACGTATTCGCCTCGGAATTCAAAGCCCGTCTTGGGAAGACGATAACGCAATTCGGTATCGAACAAGGTAAGAGAGCTCGTTCCCAACGCAAAGGGTGTGACCCCGTTGTCTCCATAAGCTCCCCGCGGGGTGGTATTCGGCGTAAAGTAAACGCTGGTGCTTCCGGACAATCCCGGCACAAAAGGAGGATCATAGCTCAAGCGAAGCGCGAATCCCAAATTGCTTCCAGTCTGATTGAAATCACCGATCGGGGCATGGGCGTTGCCCAAACCGGCATGATCTCCAATGCTGGTGATGCCGCCTCCATATCCTCCCAGCGTGCCTGGGAATGGCGGCAGATCGCTGCCCGTGGTCCCTGTGTCCTCCAATCCGCTACTGATCTGAAATTGATAATTCAGGTTATCAACGATTTTCCCATAAAGGCTCGTCGCCCCCTCAAACCACGTCGAAGGAATAAGGCCGTTATAAAGTTCTGGCCGATTCACACTATAGAATTGGGATGGCTCATGAAATAAATTGATGTAGCCAAAGGGCACGACATCGACGCCTGGCGCGCGCCAGTTGATGAAGTCGTTGAATTTAAAATCGACATACGCCTGCTCAATTTCAGCACCTCCACCCAGCTTATCGTCCGATCCACCATTTATACCGCCGTGTTCGAATTCGATTTCGGCGTTAAAAATGATGTTATCCGTGAACTGATAGGATGGCAAAAGCACCACACGAGCAGCGTCAAAACCATTGTGCCAACCTCCGGGTGTTTGCTGCTCTCCAAATTTCAGTTCTCCATACGAACCAATCTTGAGCGCGGATTTGCTTTGAGATCCCAAACCGAACAAGCTCTCGTCAGCTTTTTTGGGCGTCTCCACAGGGATGGGCGATTTGGTCATGTCCTGGTAATTCTTGACCTGAGATTTGAGGTCTTTGATTTCAGCCTCCATTGCGTCCATGCGCTTGAGAAGTTCCTCGTTGCTGACGGCTGGCGTCTTGCTGTTGCCAGACGGACTTGTTTCCTCGGCAGCGGCAAATGCTCCCCACCCCAAAAGCAAATGCAGAGCAAATAATGGGAGCGCACCTCGTTTGAACCATGTCATAAAGCCGATCAAAATACCACGCGTCCGATTCCATCACTCACTCCGCGTTGCGCGGTCTTTACTCCGAATTGCTATCCCGAAATAGAACCTTTCTGACTCGATTCACGCCGCGGGCATTCGCTAGGATCCATGAATGGGTTCTGCTTCCCCAAGCGCAGCCGCGCTTTCCCGTCCGATTTGGATTTTGTTAGGACTTGCGTTTCTGCTCAATGCAGGATCAGGAATCGCTTTGTGGCTATGGCCGACACATGCCTGGCGCATATTTCACGGATGCACGATCCCTTTATTTCTCATCACCTTGGGAGTGATATGGCGTGTTCATATTGTTCGGGCGTGGCGGCTCCGCAAGAATCTGCTCTCAGGCATGTTGATCCTCGCTGTTTTCCTGGTGCTCACCGCGACAGGATGGGGAATTTACTATTCTGGTTCGGACGAAGGACAAAAACAGTTCGCGCAATGGCATACATGGCTCGGACTGAGCTCAACACTGATTCTTTTTGGGCATGCGATCCTGGGATATCGCAGCCGATCCGAATCTTAATTAAGGACTCTTTGATTCCATGGAGAACCGACTTTCCACACCGACGTTGAGGTCTTTTTGCTGATATCAAAGTCGATTCGCGGAGCACATTATCTTCTGGCTGATTCGATTTCAGCATTTTACTTTCTCGATTGCCGAGTCATCTCAAATCATTCCGGTAAAAAACGTACGTACGATCTCATCGTACAAAAGGTTTAGGTGACACCCTACAGACACTTCACCGCGCATCCATTATTTTGGTGCGAGTGAAACTTATGATGGTCACTTCCAGCGAGAAGAATTTCAGTGCAAAAAACCAAGTTCCTTGCCACTTTGTTGGTGAAAATAAGGATTTGCGGTTGAAATCGAAAGCCAAACCCTTGGCAGCTTCCTAGCCGCCGGTTGACTATGGAAAAAAACGCTCGCGACTTGATTCAAAAAGCTACAGTGGCCGTGTTTGGAATCCTCTTAATCCTTGGGATTCTGGAAGTGGGGGTTCGTCTTTTTTTTCCACATCCCTATTACGCCGACATCATTTATCCGGATGAGAAGGTGGGATATAAACTGAAACCGGACGCTCACACGCGCGCAACCAACCGTTTTGCGGAGTACGACACGGCGATTGACTCCAATCAGGAAGGATTTCGCGACAAGGATTATCCTCTTGAAAAGACTCCGGGAGTGTACCGCATTGCAGTCATTGGGGATTCCTTCACCATGGCGGAACATGTGGAGGAAAAGGAAACTTTCGTAAGGCGATTGGAAGCCCTTTTGAATAAGGACGCTCCCTCTGGCCATCGCAAGGTCGAATGCATGAATTTTGGAATTAATGGCTACGATACCTATCAGGAGGTTTTAGTCTATGAAGCCTATGTTCGCAAATACAAGCCCGACATGGTTTTGCTTGCAGTCTATGTGAACAATGATTTCTCAGGAAACGTTTTCTATCTGCGTGACAGCAATGTGGGACGCCCCTACTTCCGGCTGGTGGACGGCAAACTCCAGAAGGTGGAAACGAACAAGGATGTTTTATGGGAGAATTACCGCAGGTCCGTGAAACGTCATCAATTCAATTGGTATAATTGTTTTCACCTCTATAATTTGCAGCGCGACTTTTTGCATCATCATCGAAACTGCGCGCGCGGCAACTGGGACCGACGCGCCTCTCCATTGAGGCCCGATGATCCCCAAAGCGTGGAAACTTTTTGGAAATCCTTCGGACTTGGACGGTACCGGTGCTATAGTTTTCCTGAAAATCAGCCTTACCTCCGGGAATGCGAAACAATCTCCCGTTTGCTGCTTCAGAAAATGGAACGCAGGATCAAGGAGGATGGATGTCGTTTTTGTGTGATCGGTCTTCCCGGAGAAGAAAATCTATTTCCCGAACGCTGGCCGGGGAAGGTCAAGGCGTTTAAGGGTCTTGAAAAATTCTCATTGGATTTCGATCGTCCCTATCGATGGATGCAAACATGGCTGCCCGATTTGTCAGCAAGCGGGGATTTGCTTGATCCACGGCCAATCCTTCGCAAGGCGGCTGAAAAAGGACCCGTCTATTTTCAACATGACCCTCACTACACCAAGTGGGGACAGGAAAGCATCGCCCGCATTCTTGCGGACTGGCTGGAGAAAAAGCTGAATTAAAGGAATGCAGGAAAAACCTGCCGCACTTTTTCAAGCTTTGGGAGGGTGGAATCGCGCAGAGTTCACCACCAAGAACTCATCAGAAAAATGGATCTTGGAGGACATGACACCAGATGCTGGCGGCCGGAAAAACGTGTTAAAAAAATACATCACCCTCAAAACGCCATACGCAAACGCAACGCGAAGATATGGACTGGTCCACGATCTTGGTTGTAGGCGGGATTATTTACAAATTGATAATCCGCAGCGACATGAATGTGTTCAACGACTTGTGCATCGTAATAGGTCTCAAGAACACTCTCGGGAGCATAGTTGAGCTGGCCATCCCCAATCAGCGGACCGGTTCCACCCGCGGCTATGAATGAACGGTGTTGTGCGCCAATTTCGTCCGCAATACCGGCGATTCCCACAACGTCCTCTTTTCGGCCCCATTGCGTTCCCATGAGATGAAGCCCCAGGGAAATGCTTTCATCGATATCCGTGAATTGCCACACTTCGCTCTTACCGTCCCGCCAGCTCGCTCGCAGGAATGCGCCGAGATCTGAGGTAATCTCCTGCTCTGCATTAAGTTCGAAACCATATTGCAATCGATATTCCCTTGTCTGAGTAATGTCTAAGTCCGGTCTGCCCAAGGCTTCCTCGTAGCTTCCCATCTTCGCCGATTCAAGCCAGCCAAGCAGTCGTACTGTCCCGGGATGTTCGCCAAGAGCATAACGTTTTTCGAATTCCAGCACATCCTGCCACCCTTTGGTCGGATGGTGATCAAATGCCAGATTATTGGAGCTCCTGGGAACCATGAATCCTCCCCAACGCAACGCCCATTCTTTCTGGTTGTACTCAAGGGTAATCCCCTGGGTTTCACCGTAGGAATCGGCGGCATAGTCGAAAGCGCCGGCATCAATCAAGGCCCAGTTCAAAAATTGAGTGCGCTGGTCGTGCGAATACGCATTCCCATCAAACTGATCCCCCACCTCGATGCGTCCTACCGTCAGCGTGAGGCGGGAAACATCCACTTTTTCTGCGAGTTGAAGCAAATCGGAAGAGAGCTGCTCCTGCTCCCCACCGAATCCAAATGTCTGACGATAAAACAAATGCGGAATGACCTCCTGGCCGGACTCAGTTCCCAACTTGTAAACTTCTCCGTTTGGAAACGCCGCAATTCCCCGGGTTTGATTGAATCCATATCCCTGAAAATATTCGGGATTAAAATAGAGATCTCCTCCCGGCCAGAGATGTCCGCCGAGATAAAGATCAAGAGAAACCGATTGCCGCAGCGTATCTCCGGACGTCAGGCTGTTTTGCCCCATATATGGGGAGTGAAACCTAGGATGTCCTTGAATAATATCCGTATTCTGGCCGTGAAGCATCCAGCTCTGATTTTCGATTTGTGACTGATCGGTTTCGAACAAGGACTCGGTTTTGACGGATTCCTTTGTGCTCACTTCAGAAACTCCATTTGTGCTCGCTTCGGAAATTTCACCTTTTGGATTCACACCTGATGAGGAACCTTTTGAATCGACCACGCCTGTATCGGCATAGAGGGAGGTCACGCTCCACACCAATGTGAAAATCATCAGATACCAATACAAAATTGATTTGGATTCTTTCGATTTCATATGCCGGATAGCTGATACCGGTCAACCATACATTGAAATCCTTGAGTGAGAAATTTGCAAGTATTGCGAGCCAGTCCAGATGTCGTCGCAATTTGTGCTCGTCGCTTGCGGTGTTGGAGTGATATGTGATCTAAATAATTATGACTGTTGTAAAAAATTCCAAGGGTGAGCACGACTCCAATTTTGTCCACGAGGCGGCAAAAAAGGAAATTTCAGAGGTCCTGCAAACACTCGGAACCTCGCCAAACGGCTTGACGGAGATGGAAGTGGCGGCGCGATTTGAAAAATATGGTCCGAACGAAGTCGCACAGGAAAAAAAACACGGATGGTTGCACCGGCTTTGGATTGCCGTACGCAATCCGTTGGTCATTCTACTGACGGTCCTCGTCATTATCACCTTTGCGACGGCGGGAGATGCGAGTGATTACATCGGCGGCTTTGTGATGATCGCGATGATATTGCTCGCTGTGTTTCTGAGGCTCATTCAGGAGACGAAAGCCGACAATGCGGCGGCCAAGCTCAAGGCAATGATCAGAGTCACCGCGACGGTGCTGCGCGATGGCGAACCGAAGGAAATTCCGCTCAAAGAACTCGTTCCTGGAGACGTGGTAAAGCTTTCCGCCGGCGACATGATTCCCGGTGACGTACGTTTGATTTCGGCAAAAGATTTGTTCGTCATTCAAGCCACATTGACCGGCGAATCGTTGCCAGTCGAAAAAAATGACGCTTTGGATTCGCGGCAAAACATTTCCGTCATCGAACACTCGAACCTTTGTTTTCTGGGCACGAGCGTGGAAATCGGTTCGGCCATGGCCGTCGTTGTCGCCACTGGCCCAAAAACGTACTTTGGGAAAATGGCCAGCAGCCTTTCCGGCCAGCAAGTCGAAACGGCGTTTGACAAGGGCGTGAAAAAATTCACATGGCTGATGATTTGTTTCATGGTGGTGATGTCGCCAATGGTGTTTTTCATCAGTGGCTTCACCAAGCACAGCTGGGGCAAGGACACTTTTCTATTCGCGCTCGCCATCGCAGTTGGACTGACCCCGGAAATGCTGCCGATGATTGTTTCGGTCTGCCTTTCCAAAGGCGCGCTGGCGATGTCGAAAAAAAAGGTCATCGTCAAGCGGCTCAACTCGATCCAGAACTTCGGCGCGATGGACGTGCTGTGCACCGACAAAACGGGAACGCTCACCATTGATCACGTCATTCTCGAATTATATTGCGACGTTTTCAAAAAAAAGAGCGATCCGGTTTTGCACGACGCCTACCTCATCAGCCATTTTCAAACTGGTCTTAAAAATGTCCTCGACCGCGCGGTATTAAAATACCAGGAGCTTCATCACGAACTCTCCGTCGAGAAGCATACAAAGGTGGATGAAATTCCCTTCGATTTCTCGCGCCGCATGATGTCCGTGGCCGTCGAAGCGCCGGATGGCGAACGCAAGCTGATTACCAAAGGCGCTCCGGAAGCGGTCTTTACCCGTTGTACACATTTTGAGAACGACGGCGAAATTTTCCCGATGGAACCGATTCTGGTCGGGGACCTTGTCCAACAAGTCAATGAATTGAGCGAAGATGGTTTTCGTGTGCTGGCTATCGCCACAAAAAAATTGGGCAGCCAAACTACGGTTTCAAAAGCTGATGAAAGTGATTTGATTTTAACCGGTTATCTCGCGTTTCTTGATCCGCCAAAAGACACGGCTTCAAAAGCCATTACCGCGCTCCGGCAACACGGCGTCACGGTCAAGGTTCTCACTGGCGACAACGACCTCGTCACGCGCAAGGTTTGCAACGAAGTCGGCATTCACGCGGAAAAAATTTTGCTCGGCAGCCAGGTTGAAAATTTGGCTGACGAACAACTGGCCAAAGAAGTGGAAACAACGGATGTTTTCGCACGCCTTTCGCCCGCGCATAAAAAACGTGTCGTGCAGGCGCTCCAGCGCAACAAGCATGTCGTCGGCTTCATGGGCGACGGCATCAACGACGCGCCTGCGCTGCGCGCCGCCGACGTGGGCCTTTCCGTTGACACCGCCGTGGACATCGCCAAGGAATCCGCTGACATGATTCTGTTGGAAAAGAATCTGATGGTGTTGGAAGAAGGCGTCATTGAAGGCCGAAAGGTTTTCGCGAACATTTCGAAATACATCCGCATGGGTGCGAGTTCCAATTTCGGCAATATGTTCAGCGTTCTCGGAGCAAGCGCCTGGTTCCCATTTCTGCCGATGCAGCCGCTTCAAATCCTGACCAACAATCTGCTTTACGATTTCTCGCAGGTGCCGATTCCAACAGACAACGTCGGTGCGCGATACATCGCCAAACCGCGCCCATGGAACATTGGAGAAATTGCCAAATTTATCATTTTCATCGGCCCCATCAGCTCGATTTTTGATTACACCACTTTTTCCGTGATGTGGTTTTTCTTCAAATGCAAGAATGTGGGGCTAACGCCCGAATTGATTGCGCGTTTTGGCGACGACGCCGCAAACCACACCCACGCCGCCGCGCTTTTCAACACCGGCTGGTTCGTCGAGTCCATCATGACGCAGACACTTATCATCCACGTCATCCGCACAAACCTTATTCCGTTCATCCAATCGCGCGCGAGCTGGCAACTTACGATGACGACCATTTTAATCATGGGCATCGGCGCGTATCTGCCGTTTTCGCCACTAGCCAAACTGCTGGGATTCGTGCCCCTGCCGTGGCAATTCTGGCCGATTCTCGCCACGACACTGCTTTGCTATGTCGGCCTGACACAACTCATCAAGGCTTGGATGGTTCGTAAACAGTGGATTTGATAGAGCAAAAGAAAAATGAATCGCGTCATGCGCGACTTTATGAACAAGAGTTTAGGCGACATCTTGAGTGAAGCTCAAATCATCACTGACCTGCGGGCAACAAACCGATGGGAGGCGATTGACGAGTTGATCAACAATCTGGTCGAGATCGGCAGAATAAATCCCGAACATCGTGATGCCATCACAGCCGCCGTCAGAAAACGCGAATCATCCATGAGCACTGGCATCGGGTTGGGCATTGGCATTCCACACGCTTCGACTGATTTGATCCACGAGGTAGCTGCCGCTTTTGGCCGCTCAAAACAACGGATCAATTTCGATGCCTTGGATGGTCAGTCCGTTAGCCTCGTCTTCCTTTTTCTTGTCCCACAAGGGCAGTATCAAAAACATCTGCACACCATGACCGAAATTACCAAACTCTTTCAAAAACCCGATGTTCGCCAGGCACTCGAACAAGCCTCTGATGCCGGCGCCATGCTCCAAATCATCAGAAAACAACAGTCATCCTGACGCCATCATGGCAGCGCTCCCAGAGTTTATCTTTTCTAGGTAAAAGGCGCCGCTCTGCGGGTACATCATATGGAAGAGGAAACTCTTCGGACAACCGTGCCAGACTTCAGCGGGTTTGGACTTGGTTCTTTTTGAAAATGCCGTAATATTTTCCGGTAGATTTGCGAATGAAAAGATTTTCACCGACACGCTTGAAAGCCGACACACTCCAAAACGCTATTCATTCGGCAAGGTTTCAAAAAGATGCTCAAATCCGGTGATCAGCCGAGCTTTCTGCAGTTTCCAAAAATAGCCTATTTTTATAGGCAAACGCGCCCGTAGCTCAGCTGGACAGAGCAACGGATTTCTAATCCGTCGGTCGGGTGTTCGAGTCACCCCGGGCGCGCCCATTCAAGTTCAGACAAGAGTCACTTTGGATTTTCCACGGACCACGCAACCGATGTCGAAAACCGAAATTCTGCTTTGTCGGGCCGCTTTCTGAATCGCTGGAACAGCTTTGGCAGGCGACATCAACACCATGCCAACTCCCATGTTGAAGACGCGATACATCTCCTCTTCGGAAATTTTTCCTGCTTTTTGAATGAAATCGAAAATTGCGGGGATTTTCCATGAGCCGCGTCGCACTTCCACGCCGAGGCCCGGAGCCAGCACGCGCGGAATGTTTTCTTCGAAACCGCCGCCCGTGATATGTGCGGCACCGTGCAAATCGATTTTTTTCGAGCGAAGCTGCTTCAGGAAGGGCTCATAGTTGAGGTGAACCTTGAGGAGCAAATCTCCCAGGGATTCGTTTCCCAACTCGCGGATCTTCGATCGCGCTTTGAGCTTCAACTGATCGAACAAGACTTTGCGCGCAAGAGAATATCCGTTGGTATGCAATCCGCTCGAACCAAGTCCAAGAACCACATCGCCCGTGCGAATCCGCGATCCATCCATGATCTTCTTCCGGTCCACGACGCCAACGATCGTTCCCACCAAATCGTAATCACCCGGATGATAAAATCCTGGCATTTGAGCCGTTTCGCCACCCACCAGGGCGACGTTCGCCTCCGCGCAGCCTTTTGCCAACCCGCGTACGATTCCATCGAAAACGTTTCTTTCGAGCTTTCCGGTGCCAATATAATCTAGAAAGAAAAGCGGCTCGGCGCCCATGACCGCGATATCATTGCAACAATGGTTGATGAGATCCTGTCCGACGGTATCGTGACGTCCCATCTCCACCGCAATGCGCAACTTCGTGCCCACCCCATCCATGCTCGAAACGAGGACCGGGTCGCCATATCCCTTGAACGCGGCGCGAAACAATCCCCCGAATGCTCCGATCTTTCCAAGGACCTCGGGACGGCTCGCTTTGCGAAGCAGGGCCGGAAGGTTGGCTTTGACGCTATGGGCAAGCTTGAGGTTGACGCCTGATTTCGAATATGCCGATGCCATGGAGACCAGCGATCAAAGACCAAAGATCCGCAATCAGCAATTCAAAATCGAGGGCGATCAGAGCAGTTTTTGCTGCAGATCTTCGACCACGTCTTCCGAGAGCGAGTGGCGCTGCGTGCGGCGTTTTTCCATGATGAACTTGTCGAGATCGTCCTGGAAAGACACAGGATAGTCGCCGGTATAGCACGCCGTGCAAAATTTGGAGGCGGGATGGCGCGTCGCCTTCACGAGGCCATCGAGGCTCAAGTAACCGATCGAATCCGCGCCGAGGTAACTCTTGATGTCTTCCATCGAATGGGTGTTCGCGATCAGCTCCTTGCTCGTGGGAAAATCAATGCCGTAATGGCATGGAAAGCGGTGCGGAGGGCATGTCACGCGGATGTGCACTTCCTTTGCCCCCGCCTCCCGAAGATTGATGACGCGCGTCCGAGCCGTCGTGCCGCGCACAATGGAATCGTCGACGACGATCACGCGTTTGCCCTTGACCGCTTTTTCAATGAGATTCAATTTCACGCGCACGTTAAAATCGCGGATCAATTGGGTTGGCTGCAAAAAGGTGCGCCCAATGTAGTGATTTCGCACAAATGCGAATTCGATCGGGATCTTTGCCTCTTCGGAATAGCCGAGCGCACCATAATTTCCCGAGTCTGGAACGGGCACCACCACATCCGCCTGAACAGGATGCTCGCGTGCAAGCTGGCGCCCCAACTCCATGCGCACATGCGCCACTGTCCGCTCCTCAAGGCAACTGTCCGGACGCGCAAAATAAACATATTCGAAAATGCAGAGAGAGGAACGGCCCGGCGTGTCCATTTTCACGGAACGCATTCCATCTTTATTCATAATCACGATTTCACCTGGCTCAACGTCACGCACAAATTCGGCGTGAATCAGATCGAATGCGCACGTTTCCGAGCTCAGGACCCAGGCGCCATCCAGCTTTCCGATGCTCAAAGGCCGGAATCCGTGGGGATCGCGCACGCCGATCAGTTCATTCTCGCCCATAATCGCGAGGGAATAGGCGCCGCGAATCCGTCCCAGCGCATGCAGAAGATTGTTTTCATGATCACCATGCTTGGGCTGGGCCATGAGGTGAAGAATGATTTCGCTGTCAACGGTCGTCTGAAAAATGGATCCATAGGCCTCGAGTTCGTCGCGAAGGATGTTCGCATTGACGAGATTGCCGTTGTGCGCGATGGCAATCTGCCCGCGCGAGCAATCCACGAGAAGCGGCTGCGCGTTTTTCACAGAGCTCGAACCTGTCGTGGAGTAGCGGACATGCCCGATCGCACGGTCACCCTTGAGCGCCTTCAAAGTCGAATCGTGAAAGACCTGGGAGACAAGCCCCATGCCTGTGTGACGCTTAAAAACCTGTCCGTCACCCTCCGCGGCGACGATGCCGGAGCTCTCCTGACCGCGATGTTGAAGTGCGTAAAGTCCGTAATAAGTCAGAACCGCGGCATCGGGATGTCCATAAACGCCAAAAACGCCGCAATAATGTTTGGGTCGCTCGTGAGTCGATTGAAAAGAATCAGGCAAAGAGGGCATCGGAGAAGAAGACATCATAACGCGCATTCCCCATGGAGACCAATAAAAATTCGTTATTTCATCTGCTTCAGCCGCTCAGCTCGCCGCTCGTCGTAAGAGCCAAGGATATGAAGTCTGTAGAAAATCGAAAGAGTATCAATCGCGGTCGTTTTCATGGTGCTGATCGGGATATAGGGGAACTTCTGGTGATATTCAATAATCACGGGCGAATCAACGATCCGATAACCGAAATAATGAGCCAGAACGAGCAATTCCAGGTCATACGCAAACGCCCGAACGAACATAAGTGGCAGGCAGACCTCCAATACTTCACGGCGATAGAGTTTGATGCCCGTCTGGGTGTCGCGTACCGGCAGACCGAATAGGATTCGCGTGATTGTATAATAGATGAAACTGACCAAACGACGATACGGACCGTAATCGAGCCTCGATCGGGGATCTGTTTTACAGCCGATCACGACGTCAGCCTCCTCCTCTTCCATCATTTTCAGAAAACCGGGCATCTGCTCCGGCGGAAGATCCATGTCGGCATCGAGAAAGAAGACAAGTTCTCCGCGTGTATGAACAAAACCCTTTCTCAATGCATGGCCTTTTCCGCAATTTTTGGCGAGCTTGACGATCGTGATGCGGTCCACTTCCCTGGCAATCTGATCGAGGACTTCCCCGGTCTTGTCCGTGCTCCCGTCGTCCACGACCACAATCTGAAAATCGCGCGTCATACGCTGCAGTTGCTGATGGGTACGGATCACGGAGGCTCGAATCTCCGTCGATTCGTTGTATGCGGGCATGATGACACTGATCTTCGTCATGAAAGGAAAAGCACGTGTTCTTTCAAACACTCAAGCCTCATGGCGTTGCAAGTCGAATCACCTCGGATTCCACATCTTCCACACGAAGATCGCGAACACAGGCGTAATCCAGCCGGGCAGGACACGCCAACGGCCGGCTTGAGTAGTAAAAACAGGGGCTGCAGGGAAGATCTTGGCGCACGATGGCGGAGCGATTCTTCCACGGATGAACCCATGCGGGATTCGTCGGGCCGAAGAGAACCACCGTGGGAACCTTGCATGCCGCGGCGACGTGCATCAATCCCGAATCGTTGCTGAGAAAGATGCGGCATTTGCGGATCAATGCGCCCACCAAACTCATCGGAAGCAACTTCGCCGAAATGGTTCCAGGCACAAGGGCGCGAATTTTGTCCGCGAACACGCCATCCTGCGGCCCCTCAAAAAGCACAAAACGAAACGAAGGATCCTTCCTCCGGAGGTTTTCAATCAACCGCGCGAAATGTTCCGGCGGCCAGCACCGCCGATGCTGGTTTTTTAATGAATTGCAACCCGGATGGATCCCAACCAAATTCGCCTCGGAATCCACATGCTGCTGCGCGAGAAACGTCTCGGCAGCAGCCATCGCCTGAGGCGGCACTTCGAAACGAAGCTCGTCCGGCAACTCGCTGCGAACCGTCCCCGTAAGCAGGGAGGCCCAGCGCAGATTTTCGTCGACGACATGCATCGCGAGATCCTCGTCAAACAGGCGGTGATTCAAAAAGGGCAGGTTCACGATTCGCTGCCTGCGATAACGAAATCCAACGCGCAGCCGAGCGCCGACAAGAAAGCTCACCGCGTTGTATTCAAGGCGATTCATCGCGTAGGGAAGAATACTGACATCGAATCGCTCGCTCCTGAGTTTGAGAAATTCACGCAATATCTTCATTTTTGACCAGCGAAAAACATCAATAAATCGCACGTCGGAGGTGAAACCCTGATCCTCGAGATATTCCTTCACGCTGGGAAACATGGTGAGCAGGGTCAGCTGAAACGAGGATGACCGTCGGCTCAACGCGTCCAGGGCGGGCGATGCGAGAAGCACATCCCCAAGGCCTGAGAGACAAAAAATCAGAATCCTCTGTCGAGGCGTTGCAAGCTCGGATTGGACAGAATGTTCAGACACAGGAATCAACGATCCAAAGTGTCGAAAAATTCGCGAAAAATCTTCGCGCCTTTTTCCAGTTCGGCGATTTCAATGAATTCGTCTTTCGTGTGCGCCTGCCGGATCGAACCAGGTCCGAAGGCAATCGAGGGAATGCCGCCCTTTGCCATCAGCGAACAGTCCGCGAACCAAGGGGCTCCCACCAGAAAGTCGTCACGCTTGACACCCGATGCACCTCCGCAAAGAACGTCTGTCAATCGTTGGATGCACGGATGATCTGCAGGGGTGTTCAATCCAGGCCTGTCCGAAATCACTTCAACCTCGCATTCCGGCAACGCCTGACGTACACGCGAAACGACTTCGTCATGGGATCCCTGCGGCAGGGAACGATGGTCGATCTCGATTTCGCAAAGATCGGGAATGATGTTCACCTTCGAACCGCCGTGGATCATCGTGAGATTAAAGCTCGGCGAGCCAAGCACCGGATCGTTCTGGCTCGCGTAAGCTTTCGGTAAATCTTGGACCACATAATCCATGGCGCGACGGATCTTCAAAATCGCATTCTCTCCGAGATCAGCGCAGGAAGCGTGGCACGCTCTGCCTCGCGCACGGATCTTTAGCCAGAGCGCGCCTTTGTGGCGATGCACAATTTGCAAATCCGTCGGCTCTCCCGCGATGCCAAAATCAGGCTTGATTCCTTTCTTCGGAAAATAATCGGATTGCATCAGGAACTCGATCCCGTCGTTCCCACTCTCCTCGCCCATGAGACCCGCAAACCAAATGTCTGTTTCCGCCAGCTTTGCTCCCGTTTGAACCAGCCCGCGCAGTGCCGCAAGCATCGCCGCCATCGGTCCCTTCGTGTCACACGCGCCGCGTCCCCAAATACGTCCGTCACGGGCGTTGCCGGCGAATGGTTCGATGGTCATGCCCACGACGCTGACGGTGTCCAGATGCGGCCCGAGCAAAAGGTGGCGCTTGGAATGGCGTGATTTCAGGCGACCAATGATGTTGGGCCGATCCTTCTCGGCAAACTGAATTTCCACTTCCATGCCGAGCTTGACCAAGAAATCGCCCACGAACTGCGCCATAGCCCCTTCTCCCGTGTGGTCCGTGCCAGGATCGCCCTGCGGATTGACGCTGGGGATTCGGATCAATTCTTGCAGCAGTTCAACGACTTCACTCATATTCTCGTTTCGAAATGTGCCCCGCCATTCTCGCTTGTGAATAAGAGGCAAGGCCGCTTAGGGTTTCGCCCGTGTCCTCTGATACCAGTCCGCGAACTTGCGAATACCCAATTGGATCTTCGTTTCCGGACGATAGCCCAGCACGTCGCGAGCTTTCTCGATGTCGGCGTAAGTCTTGGGGACATCTCCCGGCTGCTCGGGCATGTTTTGAATCTTCGCCTTTTTTTTAAACGTCATTTCGAGGATCGCGATCATGTCCCGCAACGCCGTTGTCTCGGATTCGCCGAGATTGAAAAGGTCGTAACCGAACTCGCGGTCGACGGTCGCGACAACCCCCTGCACAATATCGTCGATATAGGTGTAATCGCGCTCTGAGGAGCCGTTGCCAAACATGCAAATGGGCTTTTCCGCGAGGATGTTCTCCGTAAAATGATAGACGGCCATGTCGGGACGTCCTCGCGGTCCGTAGACGCTAAAAAAACGGAGGACCGCGATATCCATCTTGTAGAGGTTGCTATAGACACGGCAGAGAGCTTCGCCCGCCAGCTTGGTCGCGGCATAAGGAGAAACAGGGTTCAGGATCGCATCGCTCTCGGAAAAAGGAACCTTCGTGTTGATCCCATATACGGAGGAAGTGGAACCGAACGTGATTTTTCGAACACCCGCTTCCCGGGCAGCATCCAGAAGGTTCAGGGTGCCCTCCACATTGACGCGCTGGTAAAGAAAAGGGTCCTGAACCGAAGGACGCACGCCAGCTCGCGCGGCAAGATGGATGATCATGTCGGGTTTCGTATCGCCCACGGCCGATTGCACGAGCGCCCGGTTGGAAACATCGCCTTGGATCAGACAAAAACGGGAATGGGCGGAAGCGGATTCGAGATTCTGTCGCTTAAACTTCGGATTATAGTAGTCGTTGAAATCATCCAGGACTGTCACGGCATGCCCCATCCTCAGGAGTCGATCCACCACACTTGAGCCGATAAATCCAGCCCCACCTGTCACAAAAATCTGCATGAGCGCTTTCTTTTGGAGAAACCCTCTTCCTAGCCGGTGGCGAAACGACAGACAACACTTAATCGGACGAAGAAAAGAGATTTGAAATATCCAAGATTGTCCACGCTTTTTTTAACCGCTCCCCCTTATCCTATTCCATCTCGTTCCAGTTTTCACATTCTATCTCCTATCTTCCTCGGCATAAAATAGATACAAAACATCGCATTGCAGTTGACGGACCCTTCGCTGCTGTTATGCTTTTTTCGAAACATGATGGAATTCCTTCTTTTTTCTCCCCTTTCCTGCCTGAACACGGTCGCCACGGGCGGCATCTTTTACGCTTTCAGCGTTTCCACACTTGCAGGACGCGTTGTCATTTTCATTCTTTTTCTCACCTCGATCATCAGCTGGTCGGTGATGTTCACCAAGTTCGCGCAAGTCCGCACGGCGGAACGCACTGGAACGGATTTCTTGCACGCGCTGCGCGGAGAATCGCAGTTCGCAGAAATTTTCCGCAAAGGACTCACATGGCACAATTGTCCCCTCTATGAGCTTTACTTGGCCGGTTGCCGAGGAATCCAGGGGAGCACCGGCGCTTCCGATAGTTCCAAGGTGGAATTGCTCCAGGGAGCGCTTGAGCGCGCCGTCGCGGAACAAGTGGTGCGTCTTGAAAGCCAAATTTCCATTCTCGGAACCGTCGTCGGCGCGGCGCCGTTCATGGGGTTATTGGGAACTGTCTGGGGTGTCATGGATGCCTTCACCGGCATCGCGCTTGCCGGCAGCGCCAACATCGGGGCGCTGGCACCCGGCATCGCCGCCGCCTTGATCACCACCGTCGTTGGGCTCGTCGTCGCCCTGCCCTCCATGGTCGGCTACAACATCCTCGTCGCCAATATCCGGCGATTGACGATGGAGATGGAAAATTTCGCCAGCGAGTTTCTCAGCATCGCCCGAAAGGAATTGAATGCATGAAGCGGTTCTCTCAACGCGGAATGTACAACCCCGTCGCGGAGATCAACATCATTCCGCTCATGGACCTTGTCTTCAACCTGCTCATCGTCTTTATGCTGGCAACGCCGCTTCTTGAAAACTCGATCAACATCAAATTGCCCCAGGCATCCCAGGGCGCGCCCCTCGACAGCAAGAACATCACCACGGTCAATCTTGATTCCGGCGGAAAGATTTACCTCGATAAAAAAGCCGTTTCGCTTGCCGATCTGGAAGGCCTGATGCGCGCTCAGATCCAGCAGGATCCGCAACATGCCGTGATGGTGCGCGGCGATGAGAAAGTTCCGTACGGCAAATTCGTCGAAATCGTCGACCACTTGAAACAAGCCGGCGTGACGAAACTCGGCATTATGGGCGTCTCGCCCAAATAGCCCGGCTCCCATGCTCCCCGGGTTTAAAAAAAACCTGTATCTCAGCATCACGCTGCACGTGGTTGGAATCGTCGTTCTGGCGCTGGTGCTCGCCTTTTCACCGAAACCGGACAAGGTCGAGTGGATCGAAATCTCCAGTCTCCCATTGGACCATCCCGCTCCCGGCCCTTCTGATTCCATCCCGCAGCCCGTTCCGCCCGATACAGGCAGTCCCTCTCCGCCTCTGGACAACCCCGTGCCGCCCGTTCCCAAGCCAGAACCGCCTCAACCTCCTGAGCCGCCAGCACCTGCGCCGGAACCTCAGCCAAAAGAGCCTGAGCCTCCCCCGCAAGCTCCGCCCGAGCCAGCACCTGCGCCGGCACCCAAGAAAATCGAAAAAACACCCTCACCCACTTCTCCCATGCCCCCCAAGCATGTGGTGAAGGTGAACACGACAAAAATTGTGAAGCGGATCACGCTCCCTGATACGGGTTCTGCCAACGCCAAGCCGGTAAAAAAAGGTACGTCCAGCTCTTTTGATTCCAGCCAGTTCGCCCAAAATCTTCTCAACAAAATTGGGAGTTCTCGAAACTTTGTTTCAGGCCCCAGCAACGGTTCCTCATCGGCTTCGGGCATCTCCAATGAAGTGGCAGCTTATTACAATCTCATCTTTCAAAAAATGTATTCATCATGGCAGCCGCCTTTTGGCGCGGATGAAGGAATGGCCACTCCTGTCATCCTTCGCGTTGAAAAAAATGGAACGATTTCCAAGGTTTCGCTTGCAAGTTCGAGCGGAAACAACGAAATGGATAATTCGGCCCTTGCTGCGGCAAACCGCATCAAAACTTTGCCGCCACTTCCTTCGGGACTTGGAACAGACCACGCGGATATCACGGTAGATTTTAAGATCCAACACTAAATGAAACATTCCTATTTGAAAACTCTCGTTCTCCTTCTTCTTTCCGCCCTAGCTTCGACCGCCCAGGTCGAAGTCATCAAAAATGAAGGAGCCTCTATCCGGGTCGACCTAAACGGAGCCGCAGGTTCCCAAGCCGCCAAGATTTTGGAGAATGATCTCGAAAGCAGCGGTTACTTCAAAACCGTTTCGAGCGGCGGCGAATATGTCGTTCAAGGCAGCGCGTCCAGTTCCTCGGTTCAAGCCAAACTTTTTTCTTCCGATGGATCTGCCATTCTCAGCCCGTCAGCCAGCGGCGATCTGCGCCATGCCGCCCACAAAGTCGCCGATGACATCATCTTCAAGCTCACCGGCAAAAAAGGATTTTCAGAAAGCCGCATCTCGTTCATCTCCGACAAGAGCGGTCACAAGGAACTTTACGTCATGGACTATGATGGCTTTAACGCGCAGAAGTTTACCAAGGACGGTTCCATTGTCGGCTCGCCCAATTTCAGCCGTCAGGGCAGCAAGATCGCGTTCACCTCCTACCGCTCGGGTTATCCCGACGTCTATGTGATGAGCTACCCCGGTGGAAGCCGCTCCAAGGTAGCAAGCTTTCCCGGACTTAATTCCGGCGCTGCCTTCTCTCCCGACGGATCGAAGATCGCGCTGACACTCAGCAAGGATGGCAACCCCGAAATTTACGTGATGTCTGCCGACGGCGGCACCCCGCGACGACTGACCCATTCGCGCGGAGGCAAGTCCTCGCCGACATGGTCGCCAGACGGCAGCGAAATCGCGTACGCTTCGGATGAAGGCGGACGTCCGCAAATTTATCTCATTTCCAGCTCTGGTGGCACGGGCCGTCAGATCACCTTCTCCCCCGCGTATAATACCGAACCCGATTGGTCTCCTGAATCGGGTCTGATCGCGTATAGCTCGCTCTCAGGAAATCAATTTGCCATCAGCGTGATCGATCCTGAAAAAGGCGGAGGAGGCAGCGTGGTGGACGACGACGGCAGTTGCGAAGATCCTTCATGGGCTCCCAATGGACGCCATATCGTCTTTTCACGCAACACAGGAGGGCATTCGGACCTTTATATTCTTGACACTAAGACCAGGCAGGCCGTTCAGTTGACTCGAGATTTTGGCAATTGCACGGAACCGACGTGGTCTGGCCGTTGAACCTCGATCATTCTCAACCACACACCCTTATGAAAATTCCATCCTCGCTCAAACTTCTTCCCATCCTGTTTTTCGCTTTCCTTCTCGCTGGCTGTGCCGACAAGAGACCCCCTGGACCAACGGGTGACGCCGGAAATATCGATGGAACGACGGGCGATGTGGTCTCTCCCGAAGATGCAGGAACGGCAGGAGGAGCCTCACACCCTGAAGGACATCGCCTGACGGCGGTCACGCCCGAAAATGCCACTTACGATAAGTTTGCAGCGATCCATTTTGACTACGACAGCGCCACCATCCGCAGCGAAGATCGCAAAACCCTCGAAGACATTGCGGCGTGGCTGAAAGAGGATGGCTCCCGTCAAATTCTGGTCGCCGGACATTGCGACAAGCGCGGCACTCTTGAATACAATCGGGCCTTGGGACAGCGTCGTGCTTCCGCAGCACGGGATTATCTCATCAAACTCGGGGCCAATGCCAATAATGTGGGCACCGTGAGCTTTGGCGAAGAAAAACCCATCGCACAGGGTAACGATGAATCCGCCTACTCGCAAAATCGCCGCGACGAATTTGGAGTGTCCAAATGACACCTCCGATTGTGATCGCTTGGGGGATGCCAAGTGGGGGTGAGCTCATCATCGTTTTTGTGATTATCCTGCTCCTCTTTGGGGCCAAACGCTTGCCGGAACTCGCCCGCTCCCTGGGCCAGGCGAAAAAGGAATTCCAGAAGGCCACCAGGGAAGCGAGCGATGAGATCACAAAGCTCGCCGATAACGATAAGCCTGCGAATCCGAATAACAAAACGGACGTCCATCCCCAGTAAAGAAACCTTTCTCACACTCCTCCTTCCCTCAAGGAAGAGTGTGCTTTCATGCTCGGCCGCTTGTCATGGCCCGAGACACTAAGTTGATCGCGCTAAACAGCTCTGCGTCCGAACAATAGGCTGATGACAAACAGGATCAAGAACAGCCCAAAGAGCATTTTGGCAATGCCCGCAGCCACTCCCGCGATTCCTCCAAATCCCAGCACCGCCGCAATGATGGCGATCACCAGGAATGTAATAGACCAACTTAACATAAATATTCTCCTGTTGAGGCTTGTTAATGGAACATAGGCTACGGGCGGCTTCCGCGAAACGGACGACGGTCCCTCTTTTTCGATAGGAAAAACCCTGAATAGCTCGGAAGCAATGTCGAGCAGATCAGACGTTATGAACCACGCCCCAGTGGATATCCAAACGCTTTTTAAGACAAAGCTGAATTGCGCGAACGAGGGTCTTCGCTTCGATCTGGCGGCCACGCTTTACAATTTCAGCCATCGACGCGCCGGGTGAAACACGAAATGCGTCCTGGCAAATAATAGGCCCCTCATCCAGATCCATGGTGACGATATGAGCGCTCACTCCCACGATTTTCACACCGCGCTCATAGGCCTGACGGTACGCTGAGGCACCCGGAAATGCCGGCAAAAGTGAAGGATGAATGTTGATGATCTTGTTTTTGTGGCGCCAAACGAAATTCGGCGAAAGGATCTTCATAAACCGGGCGAGGACGATCCAATCAATGGCCTGCTCTTCGAGTTCCGCCAGAATCTTCCCTTCCGCCTTTTCTCGATCTGCATAATCCGCATGCAAGAATGGCGCTCCGATGCGAGCGGCAATCGGCTGCAGCACTTTGTGATTGCTGACAACAAGTCCTATCTCAGCCGGAATTTTCCGGGCCTTCACCGCCCTCACAACGGCTTCAGGACATTCTGGCTCGCGGGTCACAAACAACGCCATGCGTTGCTTCGCATGCGCCTCCAGGAATCGGACTCTCACTTCCATCCGCAGTTCCTGCCCAAGGCGGTGAATTCCACTTTCCACCCGGGCGCGATCCAGTGGAACGGTCGACCATGACGCCTGAAGCGTCATATTAAATTGTCCGCGCATGACCTGCTGTTCGATCTCCTCGATATTTGCTCCGCTCTGGAAAAGATATTGGGTGACGCGCGCGACGACACCCGTGCGGTCGCGGCCGATGACGCTGATGTTCGCGACAGATTTCATGATGTGAACCTCATCCAGTTTCTTTTAGTCTGCCATGTTTCTGAAATGAAAAGCATCACGAGCTGAGCATGGTCGCGAAATGAGGTTTCCAAGCGACGATATGGGGCCAGTGATGAAGGGCGGCATGCATGAGAAGACAGGAATAAACAGCAGCAACGAGGTCGTCCATCATGATTCCCCATCCTGCCGGAAGCTTCTCAAGACGATGACAAGGCCAAAGCTTGATCGTATCCATAAGACGGTTGAGAAAAAAACCAAGCAGCATCGTTCCCCACGTGACGGGAATAAGAAACATGGTAATGGGAAATGCGACAATTTCGTCGATGACGATCTGGCCCGGATCCTTCCTGCCAAACTCTTTTTCGGCAACTCCGGCCAGATGGACTCCCGCCAATGCCAGCGGCAGGATGGCCAGTGCATAAAGCATGGGAGGCAGTGGTTGCATCGCCCAGCAAAGGAGCATGCCCGGGAAAGTTCCCCAACTGCCGGGCCCGATGGGCAGATAACCCGTCCCGAATCCGGTCGCGATCCATTTTTTCCAATTCATTCTTTAAGCTAAAAAAAGAAGGCGCAAATCAACATGAATGGAACTCTCACTCCCGGGTTCTCATGGACTTGTTGCCATCGTAAAAGTCTGTCTCTTCCTCCATCTGCATCTGTGACTCAAAAAGAATCTCCGTCGAGTCGGGCCGGCGAGATTTGAACTCGCGACCTTCTGCGCCCAAGGCAGACGCGCTACCAAACTGCGCTACGGCCCGGCTCGACGGAGGACTTTCCTTCCTTCACGGAATTTATTATAACGATCTCGTGCTGAAAAAACGATAGGCTGAGCGTGCATCCGGTTCAATCCAGAAATCTTTCCCCGTTCTTCCGGATCTTTGCCTTTTCGCCATGGCTCGTCACCCTTCTCGGTTTCTGCCTTGCCGTCACCCTCCACGCGGCAAACGACTTTCAGACGGACAATCCGAAACTCGTCATCGAGCTCGATAACGATGTCATGCGCAACATCAACGCCGATTCGAGGGAGCGAGTCTTTGAGGCGCAGGCCTGGATCCGAAATTATTATCAGGATTGGCAGTGGAAATTCGAAAGACTTCATCGAAACATCCACGTGACACTGATTCCGATGGAACGACAAATCAACGTCTACGGCATTCCCGCAGAGGGACTCTGGACCTGGAGCGAGTTCAACAATGAGGAAGGCTCTCTTGCCCTCGGAATCGTCGGCGACATCCGGGTGAATCTCAACAGCACTTACATCTCACAGGAGGCGCTGGTTGCCCACGAATCAAGCCATGCATTCCTGCTGGCGTACTGCCCCAAATTGCTCGAGACGGGCGCCGATTTCCGTTGTTATAACGAGGGCCTCGCAGAACTCTTTGCCATCGACTACGAAAAAAATCCGTGGCGCCGATGGCCGGAACTCATCGCCGCCCAAAAACGTCACCAACCCTTCGACGAAACCGAACTCTCCTCCTTCGCCCGCCGAATCCTTCATGTGATGAACCGTAAGCCTCAATGCTCCCACGATCTTGGATTCTTTTACCTTTATGTCGTGCGGAACAGCAAAGTGAATCTTGAGAAAGACCTTAAGGAATGTAATAACGACTTTATTAAAAGCGCGGTCAATCAATGGCTGGATTCGAATGGTCCCTCGTACGATTTGCCAATGATTAATTAGTTCCAGCAACCCTCGTTGAAGGTTGAGAGATTCATTCAATCTCCCCTCCTGCCTTATTGATAAACGTCCACTTCGAGTTCCTGGTAGCACGATTTCGAAAGGTCCTGGAGGAAACGTGATTTTTTTTGGAATGCGTCCCCGTAGTCTCCGCTCAGCTTGATTTGAGGGTGAATCAAATAGAGCTCGTCTTTCGCCCGCGTCACGGCGACATAAAACAACCGTCGCTCTTCCTCCTCGCCTTCCATGCTTTCCAGGGCGCGTGTATTGGGGAAGCAGCCTTCCGTCAGCCAAAGGACAAAGACCACGGGAAATTCCTGGCCTTTTGCCTGGTGCACCGTGCTGAGCCGAACAGCTTCCTCATCCTTTGAATTTGGCCCGTCCTCCTGGACTTCGACATTTGTCATCAATGCCAATTCGGCAAGCAACTCTTCGGTGCCGTCAAAGCGTGAGGCGTAATTTGCGAGCTGCTCCACATCTTCCTTGCGTGAAGAATAGTTGTCGTATTTGGCCTGCAGGTAATCGTCATAGCTCGCTTCCATCACCATGCGAATCATCTCGTCGGGAGAATTTTTAAGATTTGGTTCGCGCAATTGCTTCATCGTCTCGGCAAATTGCTGCCACTCCTTCTGCGCCAGCTTGGGAACAAGGTTTATAAGCTGGCCGTAATCAAACAGAGTTTCGGCAACCGGCAATTCCCCCTCCGATTTGGATCGCGCGGATTCCACCTGTGCGAGCGCCTTTCGCCAGAGCTTCACCGCCGTAACGTTGCCGATCTTGGGCATCATCAACGCAATGCGTTTAAACGCGAGTTCATCGCGCGGATTCAACGCGAGCTTCAGATACGCCGCAACATCCTTGATGTGCGCCTGCTCGAAAAATCGAAGGCCGCTCGTAATGAAGAACGGGATGTTGCGACGCGTCAGTTCCATTTGCAATTCCATGGAATGATAATGGGATCGGTAGAGCACCGCCATGCCATTGAGCGGGATGCCCTGATCGCGCAACTCCAACATTTGCGTCGCCACAAAGACAGCCTGCTCGGACGCGTTGAGCACCGGCACCACCTGCGGTTTGAGGCCATCATTTCGGGTCGCCCGCAGCGTTTTTTCGAATTGATTGGCATTGGCGCGGATCGCCTCATTCGCCAGACCGAGAATCTGCGGCGTGCTTCGATAGTTTTGTTCGATCTTGAATACCCGCGCTTTCGGATAGCGCTTCGGAAACTCCATGATGTTTCGGAAATTCGCGCCACGCCAGCTGTAGATGCTCTGCGCATCGTCCCCTACAACCATCACGTTCTGATGTCGTGCGGAAAAGAGGTCCACGATGTCCGACTGAATGCGGTTCGTATCCTGATATTCGTCGACGAGAATGGAAAGAAACTGGCGGCCATAAAGTTCGGCAATCTCAGGGTGTCCTCTCAAGAGCATGAGGAGATTGGAAAGCAAGTCGTCGTAATCCATCACATTAGCCTGCTTCTTGCGTTCAATGTAGAGCCTCCTCACGTTGGCAACCTGCTCGATGACATCGGAAAAATAAATGTAGTTCGTTTTGACGATTTCAGCGAGGGCACGCTCCGTATTCACCGCGAGACTGAACGCTTCGATCAGCACATCGGCCTTCGGAAAGCGGCGCTCCTTGACGTTGATTCCTGCTTCGGGAATGCATGCGTTGATCAGGTCCTTGCAATCCTCGCGATCGAGAATCGCGTAACCAGAACTATAGCCGAGCAGTTTTGCATGGCGGCGGAGAATGCGGTTGGCAATGGAATGGAAGGTGCCGCCCCAAAGCTTCGATCCATCCGCAGGCAAAACGTTGCTGACGCGATGAAGCATTTCGCGTGCTGCTTTATTCGTGAAAGTGAGGAGGAGCAACCGGTCTGGCGGCAGTCCGTTTTCGATGAGATAAGCCACTCGATAGGTCAGCGTGCGGGTCTTGCCGCTGCCAGCGCCCGCGATCACAAGAATAGGACCTGGGTCGGCCCTCACTGCGGCAAGTTGCTGGGAATTGAGTTCTTTCTCGTAATCGATCATCGAACCAAAATGACAGATTCAATTCACGATTTCACGCGAAACATTCGATTCATGAAGAACAGAGGTGATTGGGAATGGGAACATCCTCTCAAGAGACCGGAGGGCCGGGCAAACCAAAGGAACCACGCAACTCGAGTCTTTCCAAAAATCGACGGTTGGGGCATGCTGAAAAAGCCGTCCCCGCCTTCACATACTCCGCATGACCCTGCCGCGACTTGATCCCCATCAAAGATCGATTGATTATCTACGCATCTCCATCACGGACCGATGCAATGAACGATGCCTTTATTGCATGCCTGAGGGACTCGTGGAATGGAAGGAACGCCATGAAATCCTCACCTACGAAGAAATCCTGCGCATCGCGCGCGTTGCCGCAAGAATCGGTTTTCGCAAATTTCGTGTCACGGGCGGAGAGCCGCTGATCCGCAAGGATGTCGTTCCTTTTCTTTCCGAACTGGCCCGCCTTCCGGGCATCCAATCACTGGGAGTTTCCACGAATGGGACGCGCTTATCCGTACTCGCCAAAGATCTTCACAAAGCCGGCGTTCAGACCCTGAATATCAGCCTCGATGCGCTCACTCCCTCGGTTTACCACCAGATCACCAAAGGCGATGTGCATGCCGTCGTCGACGGAATCCATGCTGCGCTCAAGGCTGGATTTGAACGCATCAAGCTCAATACCGTTCTCATACGCGGCTTGAATGAAGACGAAATCTGGCCACTGATCCATTTTGCCGGAGAACACGGACTCATCCTGCGCTTCATCGAATTGATGCCCATCAGTACAACCGACGTCCTCACGGATGCCAACTTCCTGGGCGCAGGCGAAGTGATCCGCCGCCTAAGCCAGAGGGATCGCCTGATTCCCTTGGAAACCGTTCGGCTCGGACATGGCCCGGCCCGTTATTATCGCCTCGAACAAAACGCGGTGACGATCGGATTCATCGGAGTCATGACCAATCTCCATTTCTGCGAGGCATGCAACAAGGTGCGGCTCACGGCGGATGGCAAGTTGCGTCCCTGCCTTGGAAACCACCTTGAAGTCGATGTCCGCGAGCCCATGCGCCACGGCGCCACGGATGAGGAAATAGAGCACATTTTCGAACAGACGCTGCTCGACAAGCCATTAGAGCACACGTTTCGCGACCAATATCAACCTGCTCGCCGCATGCATGCCATTGGTGGATGAAGATGGGCTTTCGGAAATTCAAATCCATTTGTGCAGCGCCGCTTTACGGGCTTGTTCTTTGCGGCGGACGGAGCGCGCGCATGGGCCGGGCCAAAGCTGCCCTCCGCTATCACGACGAAATTCAGTCCCACCATTGCTATTCCTTGCTCTCCTCGGTATGCGAAAGGACTTTCGTTTCCATCCGCGCCACACAACGCTCCCATGCCGCCTTCCGATACCTCGAGCAGATTCATGACGCCTTCCCTGGGAAAGGTCCCCTCAATGGGCTCTTGTCCGCCATGACGAGCTTTCCCAAAGCGGCCTGGCTCGTCATCGCGTGCGACATGCCTTTCCTCAACATCCCTCTTTTGGAAGAGCTTATCGCATTTCGTGATCCCACCAAGGACGCTACCGCCTTCTCCATCGCTGAATGTAATTTCCCGGAACCTCTCTGTTCCATTTACGAACCGGGGATTCTGCCTGCCCTGCAAAAGACAGCCCGCGCTTCTCGCGCGAACGGTCTGCGTCACGTTTTCATGGATGCAGACATCCATTGCATCTCATCCGTTCGTTCCGAGGAGCTGCGCAATCTGAACTCTTACGAAGAATATCGTGTGGCAAAACAATCCTTCAGACGCGTGGCATGAAAGAAATCACGATTCATTACTATGCGTCGCTTCGCGACCTGCGCGGCTGCGCGCAGGAGACCCTTTCGACCGAGGCTGAGAGCGCCTTGCAGCTCTTTGACGAACTCCAGCGCGATCAAAAACTGCCGTCCAATCGTTCCCACCTCAAACTTGCCATCAACGACGAATTTCAGGCTTGGGAAACATCTCTTCGCAGTGGCGATCGCGTCGCATTTCTTCCACCCTTTGCCGGAGGTTAAGATGTTTGAAATCACGACTCATCCCATCGAAGCGGCCGCACTTGGCGGCCATATGCACTCCTCCAGCTGCGGCGCCGTCGTCACCTTCGAAGGGCGGGTTCGAGATCACAATGAAGGCCAATCCGTCCTTTCGCTTTCCTATGAAGCCTTTGAAAAACTAGCTGTCAAGGAAGGGGCGAAAATCATCGAAGAAGCCGCCCAGCGCTTTGCGATCAACAAAGCATGCTGCGTGCACCGCATCGGGCACCTGCAGATTGGTGACGTCGCCATCTGGGTGGGCGTCTGCGCGGGACATCGTCACGCCGCCTTTCAGGCATGCGAATATGTGATTGAGCAGGTGAAATCACGCGTCCCCATTTGGAAAAAAGAATTTTATGAGGGAGCGACCTCACACTGGATCCGCATGAACGTCCTCTCCGCCACGGCAAGCGAGCGCTTTTGATATGACGAAAAATCCCGATCCTTCAAGTCGCAACGCGGGTGGCATGCGGGATGTCTCTCATAAATTTTCGACCCATCGCACGGCAACCGCCAGCAGTTCGCTTCGCATTGCCCATGCGACGGCCATCATGATCCGAAATCAGGCGGTGCCCAAAGGCAACGTTTTCGAGCTCGCCCGCGCCGCTGTTCTTTCCGGCGTGAAGCGCTGCGCAGAACTGGTTCCCTTCTGCCACACCGTTCCACTCGATGTCGTCATGGTCGAATTCGAGCTCCAAGACGATGCCATCCAGATCACCACGCAAGTCGAGGCGGTGGACCGCACGGGAGTCGAAATCGAAGCACTCCTCGCGACCCAGCTGGCCGCTCTCAACCTCTACGATCTCTTGAAACCCGTCGATGAAACGCTCGAAATCGGACCGACGCGCCTTCTCAAAAAAACCGGCGGTCACGGGGAATTCCGCGATTCCTTTACACCGAAACTCGAGGCTGCCATTCTTGTCTGTTCGGATTCCACGGCGGCCGGCAAGCGCAAGGACAAATCAGGTCGCCTGATCCGCGACCGGCTCGCCACGGAAGACGTTCATATCGCGCACTATGACATCCTGCCAGACGACGTGCCCCAGATCGAAGCATGGCTCAAAGCGAGGAGCGAGCATGGCGCCGATCTTGTCTTCACCACCGGAGGATCAGGTCTCGGACCCCGTGATGTGACGGTGGAAGCCACACGCAACGTCATTGAAAAGGAAATCCCGGGGATCAGTGAAGCCATGCGTGGACATGGCCGTGCGCGCACGCCCTATGCCATGCTTTCGCGGGGCATCGCCGGCCTGCGGGGGAAAACACTCATCGTGAATCTCCCTGGAAGCAGTCGCGGCGTGCAAGAATCGCTGGATGCGCTTCTCCCGGGTCTTCTCCATGGTTTCAAAATGATGCGAGGCGGAGGCCATGAATGACCCCCGAGAAGGCACTTAACACGATTCTTTCGAACACGGGCCCCACTCCAATCATGTCATGCAGCGTTGCGGAGGCCGGTGGACGCGTTCTTCTTGCTTCCGTCCGCGCCCCCGATCATTTGCCGCGTTTTGACAATGCAGCGATGGATGGATTTGCCGTCCGCGCGCACGATCTTCGAAGCGCATCTGTCAAAAATCCTGCGCGCCTCCACATTTTGGACGAAGCTTCGGCCGGCCTTTCAACGCGAAAAAAGGTCCGCTCCGGAACAGCCATTCGCATCTCCACCGGAGCCTTGCTGCCTTCGGGAGCGGATGCCGTCGTGATGCAAGAGGATTGTCGAATTCATAAGAGCCACGTGGAGGTTTTTTCATCCGCAGCAACCGGGGAAAATATTCGCCGGAAAGGCGAGGAAATCTGCCGCGGCGGGATCGCGATCGCAAAAGGAGAGGTTCTTAACGCAGGAAGCGTGGCATGGCTCGCCTCCATGGGGGTGCGCCAGGTCCGAGTCCATGCAGCGCCGCGAATCGGAATCCTGAGATCCGGTGACGAAGTCGTGGAATGGAACTCCTCACCCCGCCTCGATCAAGTGCGCGACACACATGGACTTTTTTTGAAGCTGCAGCTTGAGCGTCTCGGCATCAACCCCCTTCTGATGCCTATCGTTGCGGATGACGTCCGCCACATTCAAAAGAATTTTGCCATCCTGCTTCGATCTTCTGATGTCGTGATGACGACGGGCGGCGTTTCGGTCGGGCCCCATGATAAGCTCGTGGAAATTGCCAAGCGCAATGGAATGAAAATTCTTTTTTCAAAAGTCGCTCAAAAACCGGGCGGCCCCTTCACGACGGGCGTCAAAGACGGCAAACTATGGTTCGGTCTCCCGGGCAATCCCTTTTCTGTCGCGGTTTGCTACATGCTTTACGTTCGGCCGGCATTGATGAAGATGATGCATCTTCCCGCGCCTCGTCCTGCCTGGTTCGCCGCGAATACAAAACATCCGCTCGTCCCCCCTCGGAACAAAACGGTGTTTCTGCTCGGAAAGGATGTGCGCGGAAAGGTGCTTTTAAACCCACAAAAAGGATCCCACTGTCTGGGAGCCTTTGCGAATTCCAACGTTCTTGTGCGGCTTGAACCCAAAACTTCCGCTTCAAAAACTCGGCGCGTTGCCTGTTTTCGATTGGAAGAGGTTCCGGGAAACCCCATCAGACTTCCGCTTCCAGCCGGACGGCGCTCAGTTTGAGCTCCGGCTGCAGTGAAATAGGATCGTTTTCGCCGTGAGTGGCGCGATTGACGCAACCCTCTTCTCCCGCCGACTGTCCCCAGTGAAAGGGCATAAAAAGCGTCCCAGGAAGGACGGAATCATCAAGTTTCACGGTGGTTCGCACAAAACCGCGGCGCGACACCAGCCGCGCACGAGCCCCTTCGGCAAGCCCGAGCCTGGCCGCATCTTCGGGATGAGTTGCCACGAAGGGCCCCGGATTGAGTTTATTTAACTTGGCCACGTGTCCCGTTTTCGTGCGCGTATGCCATTGGTGTGCCAGCCTGCCCGTGTTGAGGAGGAGCGGATATTTCGCCGTCGCCGGATCGGCGGGCGGCTCATAGTCGATGACATGGAATTTGGCTCTTCCCGTCGAGGTCGCAAAAATCCGCCTGCGATAGCGCCGCGACACTCCCGGCCTCGACGATGAGGGGCATGGCCACTGGATCGGTTGATATTTGAGCCGCCGATAACTGATGCCATCCATCTGCAGTGAGTAGACATTCGAACAGCATTGTTTGTGCTCTTCGAAGATATCCCCCGCACAGGTGTATGAAAATTGCTCCTCATATCCCATGAGAGCCGCGAAACGGCATGCAATCTCCCAGTCAGGACGCGCCTCTCCGGGAGGGGGCACGCAGGGACGAAGAAGGCTGATTCGCCGCTCGGAATTCGTCATCGTTCCCTCCATCTCCAGGTTGAGTGCCGCGGGGAGAAGGACGTGCGCAAGCTGCGAGGTTTCCGTCGGATGATAACAATCCTGCACGACCAGCAATTCCGCGCGTTCAAGGCCACGCCGCACCATGTTGCTGTTTGGCATCGTGGCAAGTGGATTGCTTCCCACCACCCAGAGCGCCTTCACTTGACCCATTTCCAACGCTTCAAAAAGACGCACCGCGTCCAGTCCGGGCTTCGATTGAATGCGGCGCGGCGAGACTCCCCAAATCTTCGCGATCTCTTCGCGATGGGCCGCATCGGTCACACTCCGATGTCCGGGCAGCAATCCGCTCATGTAACCTACTTCGCGCCCGCCCATCGCATTCGGCTGGCCTGTGAGGGAAAACGGCCCGCTTCCAGGTCGCGCAATTTTTCCCGTCGCCAGATGCAAATGGATGATGCCGAGATTCTTGGCCACACCCTGCGTGCTTTGATTGGCGCCCATGGCGTAAAAGCTTAATGCTTCCGTCGATGTGTGCCCAAACCAGAATGCGGCACGATGAATCTCCACCTCCGGGATACCGCAAATCTTTGCGGCGCGCGCCGGGGACCAGGCTTCCACCCTCTCCTTGATCGCATCCCATCCTTCCGTGTGCGCACGAAGAAACGTCTCATTGGTCCAACCTTGTGCGATGATGATATGCAGCATCGCGTTGAGCAAAGCGACGTCCGTTCCAGGCTGGATGGCGAGATGCAAATGGGCCGCGTCCGCGGTCGGCGTGCGCCGCGGATCGACGACGATGAGACGAGCGCGTTTCCGAGAAGCACGCCGCTTGATGCGCTGCCAGAGAACGGGATGGCACTCGGCCATGTTGGCGCCTAGGATAAAAAAACAATCGGTAAGCTCAATATCGTCATAGCACGTAGGCGGTCCGTCGGCTCCAAGCGCGAGTTTGTAAGCACTGGCCGCGCTCGCCATGCAAAGCCTGGAATTTGAATCTAAGTTGTTCGTCCCCAGGGCCCCCTTTGCCAGCTTGTTGAACGCATATTGCGATTCTGTCGTGAGCTGGCCGGAGAGATAAAAGGCCACAGAATCGCGCCCATGACTGCGAATGATCTCCTTGAATCGCTCCGCCACATATTCCAGCGTGGAATCGAAACCCGGGGCAACAAATGGACTGTCACGATCGGCGCGCCACTGCGCGGAAATCAGCCGATTCGGCGCCTCAACGATCTGATCCACCGTCGCCCCCTTGGTGCAAAGACTGCCGAAATTGGCCGGATGATCTTCATCGCCTTTCACCTGCACAATCCTTCCATCGCAAACCTTGACGGCAAGTCCACATCCCACACCACAATACGGACAGATGGTTTTAACGATGGATTCCACGCTTCGGCTCTTCAGGAGGTCAGGAGACAAGCTCGGCCTGAGGTTTCGGAGAAAATCTTTCCTCTTCCTCATCTTGGTGTCGCAAGCTCGCCACGCACCCGTTCGCGCCAATCCACGTTCCCTCCCATTTCCGTTGTGCCCACTTCAAAAGGATGCCTGCTCCGGCGGCAATATAGGCAAAAAGCATTAGCCCTGCCGCATACGTGCCAAAGTACTGCTTGAACCAGCCCAAGAGCGTTGGCAAAAAGAACCCCCCCAGCCCTCCAGCCGCCCCTAAAATACCGGTAGCAATGCCCACATTTTTGGCAAAACGTTGCGGAACGAGTTGAAAGACCGCTCCGTTACTCATTCCAAGGCAGCCCATCATCAGAAAGAAAAGGGGCACGGTGAAAGCAATCGGCGGCAATTTGGCCAGGATGAAAGCAAGCACGGTCACGGACGCATACAATAGGCCCAGGAGGCGGATGCCTCCAAGTCGGTCCGAAAGAAAGCCTCCCAATGGGCGCATAAAGCTTCCGGCGACCACACAGATGGAAGTCAGATCGCCTGCAGCCACTTTGGAAATACCGTATTGATCGCGCAGGAAAATCGACAAATAGCTCGCCAGACCTACAAAGCCACCAAACGTCACGGCATAAAAAAATCCGAAACTATAAATATCCTTTTCCCGGAAAAGCTGAAGGTATTGCCTAAAGTTAGATCCTTTCGAACGATTCGGTGCATCCTTCGCAAGCGCGAAGAAAATGGCGGTCACCGCGAGAAGAGGAATGATCGCCATTCCGAAAACACGATGCCAGCCATAAACCTCGGCCAGCCGCGGGCCAAACAAGGTGGCCAAAATGGTTCCAGAATTCCCTGCGCCGGCAATGCCCAATGCCAGTCCCTGATGCTCGCGTGGATACCAGCGGCTCACCATCGGCAGCGCCACAGCAAAGCTCGCTCCTGCCACGCCCAGCAAGATGGCCACAGCAAATATTTTATCGAGAGAGTCCGCCCATAACCACCCGCCAAGCAATGGAAGGAGGGTGAAACTCAATCCCATCAAGCCCGCTTTTCGCGCACCCCAGGTGTCCGTCAAATATCCCAGAACACAGCGAAGAAATGACCCTCCAAGGAGCGGCAAGGCGGCCATCAAGCCCTTCTGGGCAGGCGTCATCCCAAAATCCGACGCCACGTAATTGCCCAAGGCTCCCATCAACACCCAAATCATGAAGCTGACATCAAAATAAAGAAACGCGCTCAACAAAGTTTGCCAGTGACCTACCCGGAAAAAAGAAGTTTTTCTCATGCCAAGGGAAAAGCAAGCGGCGTGCCAAGCGGCTCTCGATTCGATGAAATAATCAATCAAAATTACAACTTTTCATGAAATTATTTCACTATCTTTGAAACCTACCTACGCCTCGCATTAACCACGCCCTGCCGAGGAAAAAGAGTCTGGAAACAGCCTTTGGAAATAGCCCGGACACCCTCCTTCCGGTTGTTTTCTTTTGAACAGCTTGATTAAATCGCGTCATGTTGGCGTTCCAGGGAGTCGTAGAGAGCTATTCAGGCAAGCCTGGTTTTGCCGCCAGCGCGGCAGCTTTTAGTTTTTGAGCAACCCGTTACGAGGTTCTCTGAAAGACGGATAGAATGTCTTTTTTTGGGACAGGATGACAAAAAAACAATCTGGCCGAACCGCAAAACGCGAGAAAAGGACGCCTACTTAGACTTGCGCAAATGGGACGGGAGTATCTTCAACTCCTCGCGGTATTTGGCCACCGTGCGCCGGGCAATGGGAATTTTCCGTTCTTTCAGCACGGTCATAATCTCCTGGTCGGTGAGCGGATGGCTAGACGTTTCGTTGGAAACCAGTTCGGAAATGGCGACTTTCACCTGCTCCTGACTGATCACGCTGCCGTCGGCGAGGCGGATACCTGGGGTGAAAAAATATTTGAGCTCATAAATACCATGAGGCGTCTGCATGTATTTGTTCGCAATGGCGCGGCTCACCGTCGTTTCATGCACACCGATTTTTTGCGCCACCTCGGTCATCGTCAAGGGCTTGAGATAGGCGCTTCCATGATTGAAGAAATCGACCTGAACACGAACGATCTCGCAGGCAATCTTGAGGATCGTTTGCTGGCGTTGCTGGATGCTCTTGATGAGAAATCTTGCGGCACGGATACGTTCGCGCACATAGCTCTTCACTTCCTGCCCTTGCGAGGACTGCCCAAGAATGTCCTTGTAGGTATTGCTGATGCGGACGGTCGGCAACCAGTCGTCATTCATAATGACAACCCAATCCTCGCCGACTTTCTGCACGTTCATGTCCGCCGTGATATAGCGGCTGTCATCGGAGCTGAAACGACTTCCCGGTTGCGGGTCGAGAGTCGCAATGAGCGCCGCAACGCGGTGGACTTCGTCAAGCGACACGTTCAGGGCCTCGGAAATTTCTGCATGCTTTCTGGCCGCGAGCTCGTCCATATGCCTCGATACGACCCGATACGCCAGAGAATCCTCTTTGTGCCCAAGGCGCTCCAGTTGGAGGAGGAGGCATTCTCGCAAGTCACGAGCTCCCACGCCGATGGGATCGAACCCCTGAATGATCTTGAGAGCCGCTTCGGCGGATCCGGGCTCTCCTCCGCTCCAGCCTGCCAAATCCTCGGGCGTGGCCATGAGATATCCACGTTCGTCGATGTTGCCGACCAGCGTTTCGCAAAGTTTCCTCTGGATTTCGGGCAAATCTGCGACCTGAACTTGCGCCAGCAGGTGATCCTGCAAAGTTTCGCTTCGAGCTACCGATTCGAAAAAAGTCTGACGCTGGCGTTCCTCCTCCTGAGTCCGACGTATGGGGGCATTGTTTTGGGAAAAATAGTCGCGCCATTCTTCGTCAAGCTGCGCCATTTCCTTGAACTCTTCCTCAAAATCGTTCTCTTCGTTGGCAGCGTCGTTTTCCTCGGAGTTTTCTGAAGATCCCTCATCCTGTGTTTCCTCAAGAACGGGATTCGTGGTCAGCTCCTGCCGAATCAGAGCGCTCAATTCCATCGCGGGAATCTGCAGGATATGCAGCGATTGCTGCATCTGCGGCGAAAGCGTTTGCTGAAGACTGAGACGTTGAACTTGTTGAAGACCTTGAGATGGCATACTAGTTGCTACACCCACCTATGTACCCCAAAATAATGAGGTTGCCAAGACAGCATGCAAGGAATTTTTGCCGCATAGGGCTGCTTCCTCTCTTCTGATCAAGCTAAAACGCTTAAAATCAGAATTATGCTTTTCATCTCCTTGCGCTTTGATTTAGAACGCTTGCATGTCTTGTCGGCTCACGATTCTCGCGAGTGGAAGCAGCGGGAATTGCGCCTATCTTGAGACGGAAACCACCCGTCTCCTCATCGACGCCGGTCTCAGCGGCAAGCAGATCGAAGAACGGCTGGCAACGATCGGAAAATCAGCCACCCAACTCCACGGGATTCTGATCACCCATGAACATAGTGACCACATCCAGGGTTGCGCGTTCTTGCCACCCGTTATCGCATTCCCATCTACACAAACCGCAGCACGCGCGCCGCGATTCTGGAAACCTTCGGTTCCGATGCGCCGCAGCGGGCCCAAGCCATCACGTGGCGTGTGTTCGAGCCTGGACAGTCCTTCGTAGCAGGAGACTTTGATATCGAGCCTTTTTCCATTCCGCACGACGCAAGCGATCCCGTCGGATTCCTTTTTCATCACGGTGGACGCTGCATTGCATTCCTGACCGACCTCGGGCATGTCACCCAGCTCGTCTTGGAAAAAGCCAAACGCGCCGACACGCTCATCCTAGAAACCAACCACGATGTCGAGCTGTTGCAAAAGGATCCCTATCGTCCATGGTCGGTAAAGCAGCGTATCGGTGGACGCCATGGCCATTTGAGCAATGAGACCGCTGCGCAGGCCCTTTCACAGATCCTAACCGACCGCCTCCGACATATCTATCTTTCCCATTTGAGCCAGGACTGCAACTCACCGGCACTCGCAGAAACGACGATCCGCAAAAAACTTCAAGAAATGGGCGCGACTTCCATTCAAATCACAGTGGCCCGTCCCGACCTTCCCTGCCCGACTCAATGGATGGATGTCCACCGTCCGGTCCAGTTCGAAACACCTCCCCTCTTCGGGCGGCCACCCGGCCCCTGAATCTGCTCAAGACTTGAGGTGAGAACGCAAGGCCGCCACATCGTGCGTTCGAATCATCTGAATGCCCTGGGTCCATGCCTGGAGTTCTCCTTCAAGCGTTGCCTTTCCCCGATCGCTTACCGGCCCGCCCAGAAATGATTTCCGCGAGATACCGATCATCACCGGATAGGTTCCCGTAAATCGATGGAGTTCATGCAGCAGCTCCCTATTCTGTTCCTTCGTTTTGGCGAATCCGATTCCCGGATCGATCGCGATCCGATCGTTGGGAATTCCGCTGTTCAACGCATGCTCTACCGATTCCCCAAGTTCGCGTTTCACCTCATCCACAACCTCGGTATAATCGCAAAGCATCTGCATCGTGGCAGGTGTTCCCCTGCTATGCATTAAAATGACCCCCGCGTTGGAAGCGGCAATCACCTCCGTCATCGCGGGATCGGCACGAAGTCCGCTGATATCGTTGACAATGACCACCCCTTCGCGCAACGCCTTCTCGGCCACCTCGGCCTTGGTCGTATCAATCGAAATGGGAATCCTCAGTTGCTTTCGCAATAACTTGAGAACTGGCAGCACACGATCGAGCTCCTCCCCGGCGGAAACGGCGGTCGAGCCCGGTCGAGTCGATTCGCCGCCAAGATCAATCGCGTCAGCGCCGGCTTTCTCAAGCGCCAGGGCGTGCTGGAGCGCGACTTTCGCAGAGACAAAACGCCCTCCGTCGGAAAAGGAATCAGACGTGACATTGAGGATCCCAAAAATCACACAGCGCGATGGAAAGTTCCACGCCAAATCTCCAAATCGGAATTGCATCAACACCTGTGACTTATTACTTGCCACGAACCAATGCCAGCTTATAGCTAGAGGATGCATTTTCCCGATTGGTTTAGCGCAATCATTCTTGGCATTGTGGAAGGGCTCACCGAATTTCTTCCTGTTTCTTCCACCGGCCATCTTTTGGTGGTGGGGCAATGGCTAGGATACGAAGAAGAGGTCTTCATGATCTTCATTCAGCTGGGAGCGCTTTTGGCTGTCTGGTGGCTGTTCCGAGACCGATTGATAAAAATGATACCTTGGGGATCCCGAGCTTCACCCGAAGGCGTCCGTTTGGGCATCCAGGTTGGCGTCGCATTCCTACCGGCCGCCATCGTGGGTCTCTCACTGCATCACTGGATCACAAATCATCTTTTTTTCCCAAAACCTATCGCATACGCCTTCATTGGCGGAGGCATTGTGATCCTGCTCATCGAAAATTTTAAACCGCGTGCCCGAGTGTCCAACATTTCTGAAGTCACTTTAGCGCTCGCACTCGCTGTCGGTTTTGGTCAATGCCTTGCGCTTTATCCAGGCGTCTCCCGTTCGGGAGCAACCATTATGACAGGCCTGCTGTTCGGCATGAGCCGTTCTGTCGCCACCGAGTTTACATTCCTTCTCGCCGTCCCAACCATGACTGCTGCCAGTTTCTACGAGCTTTTCAAATTCCGACATGATCTCACAGCGCATATGATCGGCACGCTCGGCATCGGGTTTGTGGTTTCTTTCATTTCTGCTTGGTTTGTCGTAAAATGGTTCATTGCCTTCGTCCAGAATCATACCTTTGAAGGTTTCGCATGGTACCGAATCCTGGGGGGAGCCATCCTGCTCGGAATGATTTCCAACGGTCTCTTGCACTCATGAACCCGCGTGACGTCCAACAAATCCAGAACGAAATCGCGATTGCATGGGACGACGGGGCAGAAAGCTACATTCCCCTCGACAAACTGAGGCGTGGCTGTCCCTGTGCAGCCTGTTCCGGCGAACAGGACATCATGGGAAATCAGTACAAAGCCAAAGACCTCGCGTACAAACCTGAAAGCTTCCGTCTCGTGCGTTTCGATAAGGTGGGCGGCTACGCCGTTCAATTCACTTGGGGAGACGGACACAATTCTGGCATCTACGCTTATCCTTACCTCAAAAAACTTGGTGTTTCCTGACGATGTGGCCCCTCTTTCGCCGTCTCCTCTTCCAGCTGCCCCCTGAAACCGCCCACCATCTCGCGGTCGCCTGGCTTGAATGCATCCAAAAAAGTCCTTCACTGTGCGCCTGTCTGGAAAAGCGTTTCAACCTTTCCGACCCGATCCTTCATACGAAGGTCATGGGTTTGGAGTTTCCCAATCCTTTCGGCCTTGCCGCCGGCTTCGACAAGAACGCGCGGCTTCTTCCATCCTGGAAGGCCTTGGGATTTGGTTTCGCCGAAGTTGGAACCATCACGCTGCGTGAACAGCCTGGAAATCCCAAACCGCGACTCTTTCGGTTGCCCGCGGACGGAGCTCTCATCAATCGGATGGGATTCAACAACGAAGGCGCTGAAGCCATCCGTGCCCGATTGCTGACACTCCTCAACCAAGGGCGTTGGCCAGCTTTTCCCGTTGGCATCAACCTCGGCAAGAATAAGGCCACCCCGCTCCAGGATGCGGCGGGAGAGTATGCGGAATTGCTCGAACAGTTTCTCGATCTCGGAGATTATTTTGTCCTGAATGTCAGTTCGCCAAATACTCCCGGCTTGCGTGAGCTCCAAGAGAAAAGCCGTCTGGACGAAATCCTTGGGGCGCTCCAATCGCGCAACCAGGCACGTTACAAAAACGCGGTGCGTCCCCTGCTCGTAAAGGTGGCTCCTGACCTCGAATGGTCCGCACTCGACGACGTCTTGGATCTTTGCGAAAAACACAAACTCGGGGGGATCGTTGCCACGAATACCACCCTGACTCGCGACGGCCTCGTCAGGCGCCTCGACGAAAAAGGCGGCCTTAGCGGCCGCCCGCTTCGAAAGAAATCCACGGATTTTATCCGGTTTATCCGCGCGCGTCTGGGCCCAGGCTTCACGATCATCGGAGTGGGAGGCGTTTTTTCGGCAGAGGATGTCTATGAGAAAATCCGTGCAGGGGCTTCGCTCGTCCAGGTCTATACAGGTTTCGTTTATGAAGGACCTTTCATGATACGGATCATGCAGAAGACCCTGTCGCGCTTACTCCAGCGCGATGGTTTTCAAAGCGTGAAGGAAGCCGTCGGCGTCGGCAGTTGATCCTCATTGCCGGGAGTGATAGGGTTGGTGGAAGGTCTACTCATGAAGAAAATCCCGCCAATCCACAGCGGCCGGATATGGCCCGAAGCCGCTCCCCATCAAGGAGCAACGTTTTATTTTACGTTCCATTGAAGTTTTGTCTTCAGCAATGGACAAGACGACTTTCACCTTTCCTCCCAAGCAAATCGTTTTGTCCGCAAATTCGTTGATTTCGATGCCTTCGTGAAAACCGTCCAGCAGCTTGGCTTTTATGAGTTCGCCGCCCCCCGCTTCTGCAGTGATCTTGCGTTTTCAAACGGCATCAGGCAGTAGTCATGGGTGCGACTCGATCCGCTCCAAAAATACACAGGGATTCTCGTGCCTCTTTTCGCCTTGCGATCAGATCGCGACCTCGGCATCGGCGACACGCAAGCTGCACGAGAAATGGTCGACTGGTGCGCCCGTCATAAAATCTCGCTTCTCCAACTCCTGCCCATCAATGAAACCGGCGATGATAACAGCCCGTATAACGCCATTAGTTCCATGGCGCTCGATCCAACCACGATCGCGGTCTCCCCGGACACGCTTCCAGAACTTTCGAAAAAAACTTTTCAAGAACTCGCCCCTGATTCCTTGCTGAAGGAGCTTCGTGCGGGATCCGTCCAATATCGCAAGGTGAAGCCGCTGAAGTTGCGATTGCTCCGCGAAGCTTTCAACGGTTTCAAAAAACAACTTGAGGACAAAACTTCGGAACGCGCCCGGCGGTTTCTGGAATTCCTCAAAAAAAACGATCATTGGGTTTCCGATTATGCGCTTTTCCGCACTCTGATGGAGCTTCATGATAACCTGCCTCTCTGGGAGCAGTGGCCGGAGACGTATCGCGATCCCGACGGCGCACGCGCCTGGCTTCTCGAACGCCCCGAGGCCGAGCGCAGGCGGTTTTCCGAAACCATCCAGTTTTACAGCTATGTCCAGTGGGTGGCACGGGAGCAATGGCTCGAGTTAAAAGCATACGCTGGCGCGCAAGGCGTCGCGCTTATGGGGGATATTCCCTTTGGAATTGGACGTTACAGCGCCGACGTTTGGGGCAACCGCTCTCTTTTCGACCTCTATTGGTCCTGCGGCGCTCCGCCCGAAACATTTTTTAAACCAGACCTCTTTACGGAACGCTGGGGTCAGAATTGGGGCATCCCTCTCTATCGATGGAATCGCATGCGCGAAGACAACCATCATTGGTGGCGAGCGCGAATCAAGGGCACGAGTGAAATTTTCCACGCCTTTCGAATCGACCACGTGCTTGGTTTCTACCGCGTTTACGCATTCCCATGGAAACCCGAGGATAATCACCTCTATCTCCATCTCACGCCCGAACAAGCCCGCGGGCGCTCCGGCGATCTCCCGCGCTTTTTCCCAAACGATGACAAGGATGGACATAGTCGATGGCTCAACCAGGAACACGGAGAAGCTCTCCTCAAAATGGTTCTCGACGCAGGAGGTCCCACTGTCGTCGTCGCAGAGGATCTTGGCATGGTCCCCGACTATGTTCGTCCCTCCCTGTTGCAGCTCGGTATTTCGGGATTTAAAATCCCGATCTTTGAACGCGAAAAGGACGGCTCGTACAAAAAGGCTGAGGAATATCCGAGTCTATCGATTGCGACCCTCGCCACCCACGATCATGAACCTGTCGCCGCTCTTTGGCAGCGTTGGACCCTTGAAAAAAGCGCGGAGGCCCAACACCTGCTTAACTGGATCGGTTGGAAAGGCGAGGCTCCTCAAATCTTCACATCCGAACTGCATGCCGCCATTTGCCGCAAGCTCCTTTCATGTCCTTCCTGGCTCGTCATTTTCATGATCACAGATCTCTTTGGGCAAATTCAGCGCTTCAATGTGCCCGGACCGATGAGCGACAGCAACTGGACAGAACGCCTCTCCTGCACCATCGCGCAATGGGATCAGAACCCCGAGATTGGATCCAAGGTGGAAACCGTCCAAAAACTGATCCTGGGGTCGGGAAGAAAATAGGCGGCCAAACCCGCCGTTTCCTGCGGCTGCGCCGAAAATTAAATCTTCTTTGCGCTTTGGCATCTTTGCGCGAGAATGTGATTCCATGCTCGCTAAACGCATTATTCCCTGCCTCGACGTCGATCGCGGACGCGTCGTGAAAGGAACGAAGTTCCTTCAGCTGCGCGACGCGGGCGATCCTGTGGAATGCGCCGAAGCGTACGACCGCCAGGGCGCGGACGAACTCGTCTTCCTGGACATCACCGCATCTTCCGATAATCGCGCCACGATGATTGATGTCGTCGAGCGCACCGCGGACCGCTGCTTCATGCCCCTCACCGTGGGCGGAGGCATTCGCGCCGTGGACGATGTGCGCCTCATGTTGCGCGCGGGAGCCGACAAGGTTTCACTGAACACAGCAGCTGTTGCGCGTCCTGAACTTATTCGCGAATCTTCAGAGAAATTTGGCAGCCAGTGCATGGTCGTGGCCATCGACGCCAAGCGCGTCGCCGGACAGGATGGAACATGGGAGGTGTACACCCACGGCGGACGCAATGGCACCGGTCTTGACGTGATCGCATGGGCTCGAAAAGTGGCGGCGCTGGGCGCCGGCGAAATCCTCCTTACCAGCATGGACCGGGACGGGACGAAAGATGGCTATGATCTCGAACTCACGCGTTCCGTGAGTGATGCCTTGTCCATTCCGGTGATCGCCAGTGGCGGGGCCGGCACCCTGAAACATTTGCGCGATGTTTTGACGCGTGGCGGCGCGGACGCAGTGCTTGCCGCCTCCATTTTTCACTTCGGAGAATATAGGGTGGAAGATGTGAAACGCTATCTTCAGGAGCAGCAGATTCAGGTCCGAATCCTATAATCGCAAGTGGAATCGGGCGCGAACATCGGGACAGTCGATTTGGGATGGAATCGTCCTCTTCCTTCTGTTACTTTTTCCCCTTTTAGGAAATACGATGAACGAAGCTTTTTTCGAAAAACTCCGCTTCAATGCGGATGGACTCATTCCCGCGATTATCCAGGAACAATCCACCGGAAAAGTGCTGATGATGGCATGGATGAACCGTGATTCCCTTCTCAAAACGCTGGAGACGAGGCGTACTTATTTCTGGAGTCGTTCGCGCCAGAAATTCTGGATGAAGGGTGAAACCAGCGGACATATCCAACGGGTGGAACGTGTTTCGTTCGACTGCGATGGAGATTCCCTTCTCATTCAAGTGGAACAGATTGGCGCCGCCTGTCACGAAGGCTACAAAGCATGCTTCTTTCGCGACGTCGATTTCAGCGGCAACGTGACCACGAACTCAGCTCGCCTCGTCGCACCCGAAACGGTTTATAAGAAATCCTGAATCCCGCCAGGATTCCTTCTTGGCGTCCCTTCGTCTTTACGAGAGACTTCACCTCCCCTGATATGATTTCTCCTTCCAAAAGTGAATTTCTGGAACTTGCGAAACGCGGGAACCTCGTTCCCATACGCATGGAAGTGCTTGCGGACACGGAAACTCCTCTCACGGCATATCAGAAACTCACGCTGCCGCAACAGCGCCATTCATTCATTCTGGAGAGCGTCGAAGGCGGCGAACATCTTGGCCGCTACTCCTTCATCGGCGTGCAACCCAAGGTCGTCCTGTCGGTTGTCGGCGATCGTCTCATCCGCGAAGAAGACGGCACCAAGCGGGAGAGCCCTGCCCCAAAGGACCCTCTCAAGGCTATTGAGCAGGAACTCTCATCGTTTAAACCCGTCGTCGTTCCCGGCCTGCCCCGCTTTACCGGCGGCATGGTCGGTTATCTCGGATTCGAGTACGCCGCGCGCATCGAACCCATTCCCGTTCCTCCTGCCGACGACCTGAAACTTCCGCTGCTGCGCTTCATGATGATGGACAAACTGGTGATCTTTGACCGCGTGCGTCAGGTGATTCAAATCATTGCCAACGCCTTCATCTCCGGGAGCCCGGAATCCGCGTATGACCATGCCGTCCAGCACATCGCCTCAATGGCTGAGGCTCTCTCGAAACCACTCGCCGCGCCCGCCATCCAATTTTCCGATCACGTTCCTCCTGTCAATTTCCAGTCGAATATGCCGAAGGACGAATTCCTGAACATGGTGAAGACAGGCAAGCAATACATCAAGCAAGGCGACGTTTTCCAATTTGTGCCATCACAACGATTTTCGGCGAAGACGAAAGCGTCACCCATTGAAATTTTTCGGGCGCTTCGCACGGTCAATCCCTCCCCCTATATGTTTCTCATGGAATTTCCGGAATTCGCGCTGGTTGGATCCTCGCCGGAAATTCATGTTCGCTGTGAAAACGGCATTGCGGAAATCCGTCCCATCGCTGGAACGCGTCCGCGTGGCTCGACTGAGAGCGAAGACTGCCGGCTGGAAAAAGAGTTGCTTGCCGACGTAAAAGAGCGCGCAGAGCATCTCATGCTCGTGGACCTCGCCCGAAACGATCTCGGCCGCGTGTGCGATTTCAAGACAGTCAGTGTGCCGAAATTCATGACGATCGAACGCTATTCACACGTGATGCATATCGTCTCCCAGGTGATTGGCAAATTGCACCAGGGCCAATCGGCTTTTGATTTGATGCGCGCCACATTCCCAGCGGGCACGCTCAGCGGGGCGCCGAAGATTCGTGCCATGCAGATCATTTCGGAACTTGAAAAACGGTGTCGCGGCCCTTACGGCGGCGCTCTTGGCTACTTCAGCTTTTCGGGAAACACGGATACTTGCATCATCATCCGCACACTCATTGTGAAAGACGGCGCTGCTTACATCCAAGCTGGCGCAGGAATCGTGGACGACTCGATCCCAGAAAATGAATATGAAGAGACCGTCAGCAAAGCAATGGCATCTGTCCGCGCTGTTGCATTGGCCAACTCGTTCATGCGCGGTTGAAACGCTAGTGCGCGAGATGTTCCTTCATCCACATGTGCATGCTTCGCACAGGAATACGCGCTCCCTTCTGAATTTGAGTCTCACGCCAGCTCGGAAAGTTGAGAAGGGGGATCTGCCTCTCTTCCAGGACCACCCGAAGTTCAGGCGTCAGAGAATTGTCATCCGTCACAACTCCAGCCCAATCCGCCGATTTCACGCTCTCTTCCCCAACAGGGGTAAGCGTATGCCCGAGCGTGACAAGCCCCATGCTCGCAATCGCAGCCTCCCGCTCATGGGAAAGAACCACGCCGGCAACCTTGGACTTGGGACAGCGCATCTCATTGCCTTCCTTGTCCGCCTGCAGCTCAAAGAGGCTTTCGACCTTCGCTACCTGATCCGGCAATTCTACGAGAAGCTGATTCAATTCGCTGAGGTGAAGATGATTACTCTCAATTAATTTGAGAAAATCCATCTCCACGCATGGTTCTCCGTCGTTGCCTATCTGGAGTATGCGCGCCAAATTGTCGGCCATGCGCACCAGAAATGCGCGTCGATCTTCTTCGGAAGGCGAGCCTTTCGACTGTTGAGGCAGGTGATGATTGGCCACAATGCGCGTGAGCAGGGGCGGAATATTCCAGTGGCGGCAGAGCTCACGCCCCACGCCCGCATGGTCAATCCCGAACATTTCCTTCTCCAACTCGAAAAGACACCGATCGGAGTGAGCGGATTTGCTAAGGACTTCGCAATATTCATCCTCAAAAAATCCGAGAAAAACGACCTTGCCAATGTCGTGCAGCAACCCGCCCACAAACGTTTCATCCGCTTCGCCGTAATGGAGCAGCTTCGTAAGCTCGTTTGAAATGGTCGCGACCGCCATGGAGTGACGCCAAAAATCCACGCGGTCCACGCCAAACACATCCTGTTTTGGTTTGCCGAATTTGAAGCCAATCGCGGCGATTCCAAGCGTTAGGTTGCGCAATCCGCGCAACCCAAGGACCATCACGGCCTGTGATACAGTCGCGATGCGTTGGGAAAATCCGTAAAACGCTGAGTTTGCCACATGCAGGATCCGCGCCGTAAGCGCTTCGTCGAGGGAAATCACCTGAATGATTTCATGTTCGTCCGCCTCAACATCCTGCGTTAACTGGATGATTCTCTGTACGGCCGCTGGCAAAGGCGGAATTTCTTCCACCTTCTGCAATACGAGCGTCATCGAAATTCGACTCACAATTCGTCCTTAGCTAATCCCTCTCGGAATTAAGAATACCAGAAAACCATGGGAGAAAGCCAGTTGCAACCATCCATTCAATTCGATTGCCGACGATTCATTCTCGCGTTGCCTCTACCGGAAAATCAGGATTAGGTAAGGGTGGATGAGTAAAGCCCATTCCCACGATCACCAAGCACCCTACGATCAGGCGCTTTCAACGCTTCGCGCGGCCCGGCTAAAAATAACCCTCCCAAGGCAACAGATCCTCCGCATTCTCACGACCGAGCATGGCCCTTTCACGATGGAAGAACTCCATCAGCGCGTGAAAAATGCTTGTGACCTCGTGACGGTTTATCGTTGTCTCGCAGTCCTTGAAGATGTCGGTCTCGTGCGACGTTGCGATTTCGGGGATGGAAGCTGCCGCTACGAATTTCACCAAGGCAGCCACCACCATCATCTGATCTGCCGCAGATGCAGGAAGATTGAAACCCTCGATATTTGTTTGATCGAAGAACTGGAACGGGACGTACGTCAAAAAGGCTATGAGGATGTCTCACACGCCTTGGAGTTTTTTGGAATCTGTCCTGCCTGCCAGAAAGGTTAGTTTTTTTTTCGCAGGTTCGCGGCTACATCCTTTGCGAAATAAGTCAGGATCATGTCCGCCCCCGCCCTGCGAATTGCCAGCAGCGATTCATCTCGCGCCCCCTCGAGTTCTAGCCAGCCTTTTTGCGCCGCGGCGTGAATCTGCGCGTATTCACCGGAAACCTGGTAGGCCGCGATAGGCAATTGCGTTTGAGAACGAAGCTGATGGATCACATCAAGATACGGGCCTGCCGGTTTTACCATCAACACATCGGCACCCTCCTCCTCATCCAGCCGCGCTTCAAGCAAAGCTTCTCTCGTATTCGCCGAATTGAGCTGATACGTCCGCTTATCAAGCGCAGACGTGCCGGCAGATTTCGAGCTTCCCACGGCATCGCGAAAGGGAGCGTAATAAGACGAGGCAAATTTCGCCGAGTAGGCGAGAATGCCGGTCTCAATCCGGCCTGCTCTATCCAGGGCCTTGCGGATCGCTCCCACGCGTCCATCCATCATATCCGAGGGCGCCACCCAATCCGCACCCGCACCGGCTTCCAAAACCGCAAGCTTCGCCAACACATTCACGGTCTCATCATTCGAAATGTCACCCTGAGGATCGACAAGGCCATCATGGCCATGCGAGGTGTAAGGATCCAGGGCCACATCCGCGATGATAAGCAAGGCCGGCACCTCTTTCTTCACTGCCGCAAGGGCCCTAAACAATAAATTATCCGGACTTAAGGCATACGATCCCCGCTCATCCTTGAATTTTGGGGAGATGCACGGAAAAATCGCAACCGCCGAAATGCCCAAATTGTGGATGTCACGGCATTCCCTCACAAGATCGGACACGGAAAACCGGAACACACCGGGCATTGATTTCACCGGCTCGGGCGCTCCGCGTCCTTCTCTGACAAAAAGCGGCTGAATCAGGTCATCGATCTCCACTCGAGTTTCCTGCGTGAGATGCCGAATGGCAGCCGAACGGCGGTTTCGGCGAGGACGCCTTGCCAAAGTCAGTGCATTCGATTTGACCATATCTGGCCACGTTAAAACAGCTCCCCGAGTGAAACAAGTTCGAAGAAATTTGTTTCTTGATGACAAGGAGAGCCGGATCTTTGCCGAACAAATTCGAAATCTTTTCAAAATCTCCCGCCTCAGGCCACCTATCGAGGAGCGACATCCCCATCTGAACACCCGTCATTTCCGTCGTCCGGACATGCAACTCGGACTTTTCGAATTCAAACCAGCTTGAAGCGCGGAAGATCCTGTGAATCGATGAGACCGACAGGACGTTGTTTGTCATCGACCACAACCAGATCGTCGATCAGATGTTTTTGAAGAACCTGGAGCGCCTCACCGGCAAGCGCGGAGGAATGAATCGACACCGGCTTCCGTGTCATTACTTTTTGAATGGGAACCTGGCCAATCTCGTGATTCGCCGCGTAATGACGTGCGAAATCGCCATGCGTGAAAATTCCTGCGAGTTTTCCCTTGGCGTCCCGCACCGCCACGCATCCGGAGCGTGCTCGCGACATCGCGGTCAAGGCTTCCTGCACCCTTGCCGTTGGGGTTACCACCGCGAACCGGCTTCCCGTGCGCATCAAGTCGCTTGCCTTAAGAAGCAGCGATTGACCCAGCGAGCCGCCAGGATGAAATTTTGCGAAATCTTCACGTCCAAAACCGCGTTCCTCCAATACCACCATCGCCAGGGCGTCGCCTAGTGCCAGCATCGCCGTGGTGCTCGCCGTGGGCGCGAGATTGTGAGGACAGGCTTCCTGTGGCACGCGCGCGCTGATCACGACGTCGCTATGTTTGCCAATCGTGGAATTCACTTCGCCCAGGATCGAAAGGATCTTCAAGTCAAAGCGCTTCAGCATCGGAAGGATGCGAATAATCTCCTCCGTCTCGCCACTGTTGCTCAGAAGAAGGATCACGTCGCCGTCCGAAACGATTCCAAGGTCGCCGTGAAGTGCATCCGTCGCATTCAAGACCACACTAGTCGCGCCCGTGCTTGTCAATGTCGACGAAATCTTTTGCCCAATCAGTCCCGACTTCCCGATTCCAGATACGACAATTTTTCCGCGCTTTTGAAGACAATCCACGATCAATTCGACGCTAGATGCGAATGCCCCTTCTTGCTGGTCGCGCACAGCCTGAAGGGCAGCGATTTCGATGTCAAAGACTTTGCGTGCGCGAGCGAGAGCCAGTGGTTGTGAATTCGAGCGCATCCACTTCATCAAGCCCAAAAAACGAACAAACGGGAAGCGAAAAAGATTTTGTCCGCCATGGGAGGGGCCTCTTTTTTTGCGATCGTGAGCCAAACAGGCCAAATTCCGTTCGGTTTTTGATTCGCATTTTCATCATCGTCTCCAAATAGTGGAACTATGACGCAAGCTTGCTGCGCGCCGCCTTGTGGTACTCCTGAAGATTCAGGAGAATTCGCTCCCTTAAAATTACAGGGCATTCTCACGAGCGTTTGCCTCGTCTTTCTCATCACCGGCTGGATTGTTTCCAAAACCATGCACGATGCCAGTTTCTGGATTCCAACAGTCTGTTTTGCTCTGGCATGCTTTTCTGGTGGATTTTTTCCGGTAAAAGGCGTTTTTGAGGATCTCCGGTCGTTCAAATTCAATATCAACTTCCTGATGGTCATAGCCGCTATTGGCGCCGCCGTGATCGGGCAGCTTATCGAAGGAGCGATCCTGATGTTTCTTTTTTCGTTGAGCGGCGCACTCGAAAATTACGCAAGTGGACGCACGCGTCGTGCCATACGATCCTTAATGACCCTCTCTCCTCCCGTCGCCACCGTGCTGCGGGAGGGCATCGAAGAAAGCCTTCCCTCGCATGACTTGAAAATTGGCGACATCCTGCTCGTGCGCCCGGGAGAGCGATTCGCTGCTGACGGGGTTATTTTAGAAGGCACCACTTCGATTGACCAGAGTTCCATCACTGGGGAATCTATCCCCGTCGATCGAGTTCCTGGCGGGCGCGTCATGGCTGGAACCATCAATTGTTTCGGCTCTGTGAAGGTCCGCATGGAGTGCGAATTTTCCGATACCACGCTCTCGAAGATTTTCAAAATCGTGGAGGAGGCCCAGCAGCAAAAAGCACCCACCCAGCGTCTCATCGACAAATTGGGGGGGCCCTACACTTGGATCATTGTCTGCGCCACTCTCCTGACATTTCTGGGCGGCGTCTTCTGGCAATCCGAGGCCTGGAGGCAAAGTCTCTATCGCGCCATGACGCTCATGGTTGTTTCGTCGCCTTGCGCGCTCGTGCTCTCGATCCCCTCTGCCGTGCTCGCCGCCATCGCGACAGGAGCATGGCATGGCATCCTTTTCAAAGGAGGCCTCGCCATCGAAACACTGGGCCGTGTCCAAGTCGTGGCATTCGACAAAACGGGCACACTCACTCAGGGCAAACCGTATCTGGCTGAAAGCCAGTTCGGTCATGGGCTGGACGCAAACATCGTCCTCGCGAACGTCGCGTCGCTCGAACAAAATTCCGAGCATCCTCTGGCGCAGGTGCTTGTCGACGAGGCGCGCCGGAGAGAACTCAAGCTCGTCGAGGCCGTGAATAGCCGCGCCATTCCCGGCATGGGCATGGAGGGCAGTGTGGAAGGCAGTTTGCTGCGAATCGGAAGCGAAGCCTTTGTTTGCCTTCATGGCGGAATGGAAACGTGGGTGCGAGAGACGCTCGTGGATTTTCGAACTCGCGGCCTCACATGTCTCGTTGCTGCGTGCGAAAAACCGCTCGCTGTTTTCGGCGTCTCCGACAAATTACGGCCTGACACCGCCCGAACCATTTGCACACTGCACGAAATGGGGGTGAAAACCGTCATGCTCACCGGCGATCATGTCGCAGCAGCCATGGAATTCTCAAGGCAACTTGGCATTTCAGATTTTCGCGCCGGCCTCCTGCCACACCAAAAAGTGGAGGCCATTCGTGAACTCGCACGCGAACACACCTATGTCGCCATGGTGGGCGATGGGGTGAATGATGCTCCCGCCCTCGTAAGTGCACCTGTGGGAATCGCAATGGGCGGAAGCGGGAGCGATGCAGCGCTTGAAAATGCTGACGTTGTTCTCATGACCGACGACATCGGACGCATTCCCGAAATCCTCAAGCTCGCTCGCCGAACCAGGGTCATCATCCGCCAGAATCTGATCTTCGCAATCAGTGTGATCCTCATCCTCATCTCCAGCACGTTCCTCGGCAAATTAACGCTTGCCGCAGGCGTGATTGGGCATGAAGGCAGCACCGTGCTTGTCCTCTTCAACAGTCTTCGCCTCTTGCGCCTGCGGAAACAGACGATCGCGTAACATGGCAAAATCGATTCCGATGGAGTCGTTCACAGGGTCCTATTTCACGCAAGACGTGCGATGCTTACTTCGCCTTCATTTTTGCCTCGATCCACGGAGCAAGCACCTGCCCGACTGATTCCTGACCCCAATAGCTGTAATGGAAATCATGCTTCAGAAAAATGGATCCCTGTTTTGACGCTTCGCGCAACTGCGGTCTCGGATCCAGGAGGTCGCCACGACTCTCCACGTTCGGCAAAAAATCGGTCACGCGCTGAAAAGGCCGATTGAAATCGATCTGGAACTGTTCCAGGCCCGGATAACGCTTCACCTGCAACGCCCATCGTTCAGGAAAAAGATTTTCTTCGGCGGGCAAGGATCGCCACAAGCCCAAAAAGAACCAAACCGCTTCTTTGGAAGAACCGGCGAAACTTCATGACGCAGCCAAAGCTTTGATTTCGGTCTGAATCCTCAATTCCCGGAGTTGTTTCGATTCCACTTCGGCAGGCGAGCCGGTCATGAGATCTTGCGCGCGCGCATTCTTCGGGAATGCAATCACGTCACGAATGCTCTCCGCACCGCAAAGAATCGCTACGAGACGGTCCAATCCCAAGGCTATGCCACCGTGCGGCGGGGCCCCAAATCCAAGAGCACGGATCAAATAACCGAAACGCGTTTCCGCAATTTCCTTCGGAATCTTGAATACCTCCTCGAAAAGCTTCTTCTGCACTTCGGGCTGATGAATGCGAATCGATCCGCCTCCCAGTTCCACGCCATTAAGCACAATGTCGTAGTGCTGACCGCGCACCTTCGTCGGTTCCTTTTCCAGGAGCGAGAGATCTTCGGGAATCGGCGCTGTGAACGGATGGTGCGACGCCATATATCGCTGCGCCTCGGAGTCGAAGTGAATGAGAGGAAAATCCACGACCCAGAAGAAATCGTATACTCCTTTTGGAACCGTCAGTTTTCCCATTTTTTGAAGCATGCCAGCAATCACAAGACGCAATTTGCCCAACACTTCGCAAGCTGGTTGCCACTGATCAGCGGCGAAAAGAATCAGATCGCCTTCCTCGATCTTGAGCCCCCGCGTCAGGGCTTCCTTTTCGGCGTCATTGAAAAACTTCACGATGGGCGATTTCCACGTCCCTCCTTCGGCTTTGATCCACGCGAGCCCCTTTGCGCCGGCCGCTTTGGCTTGCTCTGTCAAATGATCAATCTGGCCCTGTGTCGCACACGCGAATCCCTTCGCATTCATCGCTTTCACGACACCGCCCGCCGCAACCACACTGGCAAATACCTTAAACGAACTAGCCTTGAACGTCTCTGTGAAATCGTACAGTTCCATTCCCAAACGGCGATCCGGCTTGTCGGTACCGTAGGAATTCATGGCTTGCTGGAAGGTGATGCGCTCAAGCGGAAGCTTCACTTCATGATCGATGGACGTCTTCCAAATACGCTGCAGCAACCCTTCGATCAGGCGATAAATATCCTCGCGTTCGATGAATGACATTTCCAAGTCCACCTGCGTGAACTCCGGCTGCCGGTCCGCGCGCAAATCCTCATCACGGAAACAGCGCGCGAGTTGAAAATATTTCTCGGCACCCGCTACCATGAGAAGCTGCTTGAATTGTTGGGGAGACTGCGGCAACGCATAAAAAAGTCCGGGATTGGCTCGGGAAGGAACCAAATATTCGCGCGCCCCTTCAGGCGTGCTTTTAAACAGGATGGGCGTCTCGATTTCAAGGAAGCCCTGCTCGTCCAGATAATCACGGATCGTTTTGCAAACCCGGTGACGCAACTTCAAATTGTGAGCCATCTCCGCACGGCGCAAATCCAGATAACGATATTGCAGGCGCAGATCTTCGTTCACATGTTCCTCGTCCAGGGGATAAGGAGGCGTCTCGGAGCGGTTCAGAACATCGAGTTGGGTCGCTTTGATTTCGATTTCTCCGGTCGAAAGCTTCAAGTTGACGGTTCCCTCGGGCCGTCCCACCACCTCACCTTCGATGCGAATCACAAATTCCGAACGCAAATCATGGGCGGCAGGAAGGCTGTGGGGATCGAGGACGATCTGGGTCAAGCCCTCACGATCCCGCAAATCAACGAAGACGAGGCCGCCATGATCGCGGCGTGAAGAAACCCAGCCGGAAAGAGTCACTTTCTGTCCGATGTGGGACTTTCTCAACTCGGCGCAATGATGAGTACGATAAGAGTTCAAAATTTGGTCTTGGGCAAGTTGAGCATTATGCTTGGTTGATAGAAAAATTTATAGGGAAAAATGCGCCGTTGAGCGGATCCTAAGAGATCCTCGCTCTCTTTTGCGGAGTTCGCATGACATTTGAAGCATGCTGGGCGAAGCGAAACATCCTTTCCTCGATCACGACACTCAGTCGCGATGCTGTGAAATAGGTTCTGGCATGGTCGAATGGGAAAGACGAGATTCCTGCAAGCGCTTCACAATCCCCTCAACTCCCACCTCGATTTCATCCCGCGTCATCAGATTCTTCAGCTTTACCATGCCACGTTTCCACTCATCAGGACCGAGCACGACTGCAAAACGAGATTCCTTTTGCGAAGCAGCCTTAAACTGCTTGCCTACATTCGTTTCGCTCAATCCGTAATCCACCGAAAAACCGGTGCTTCGAAGCTGGTGGGCCAATGCCAGCATGGGTAGACGAAGTTTTTCATCCACCAGCACGAGATAGGCGTCCAGTCCTTTCATCAACTTCGCGGGCCAAAGCTTTCTTTCGGTGAGGAGTTCGCCCAAAACGACGTCCCCCATTCCAAAACCCAATGCAGGCAGGTCGAAACCTCCTATGGTTTTCAAGAGATTGTCGTAGCGTCCGCCGCCGCTGATCGCACGGAACTCGCCCTTCCGGTCGAATACCTCAAAGACGATTCCAGTATAATAGGCCAGGCCACGTACAATGCCTAAATCAAACTCCACATAGGACGCGAGCCCCATTGCGTCCAGAATTCCGAAAAACTGCTGCAGCACGAGAATGCGGTCGCAGACTGTCTTTGACCCGTCGAATTCTGAGGCAATATCCATGAGTTTTCGCCCATCGAACAACGAAAGCACTTTGGTCGCTTGCTCTGCCGTCAATCCGCCCGCCACCATGTTGGCATGAATCTTTTCTGTAGGTTCGCGAGTCAATTTATCGACCGCTTGAAACACCGCCTTCTGACCATCAGCCTTGATACCAAGCGCCTCGAGTAAAGCCGCGAGAAGAGGGCGATCACTCACGCGCACCCAAATATCCTTCTCTGTCAGTCCGAACGAGCATAGGCAATCGACGAGCAATGCCACGAGCTCAGCATCAGCCGCAGGACCTGCCTCGCCGAGAATGTCACAGTTGAATTGAAAATGCTCACGCAAGCGCCCGCGTTGCTGGCGTTCGTAACGAAAGAGCTGTGGGATCGAGAACCATTTGATCGGTTTGGGCAATGATGTGCCACGACTCGCCACCATCCGGGCCAGAGAGGGCGTCATTTCAGGACGCAGTGTGACTTCGCGTCCACCCTTGTCCTCAAAGCAATAAAGTTGTCCGATGAGTTCGTCACCGCTCTTCCGTCGATAAAGTTCCGTCGTCTCCAAAGGCGGGCCGTCGTAAAGGACAAATCCGTAACGTTCGGCGGCGTCACGCCACTTGCTGAAAATATAGGCGCGCCGCGCCGCTTCTTCAGGAAAAAAATCGCGAAACCCAGGTAATGAAACCAGATCCATGGAGCGCGCATGTTACGCAGCCTAATCGTTCAAAACAACGAATAAACCGGGGACAGAAGCACTTCGTTCTTCCTCTTTCGACAAAAAGGCCACCACGAATCGTGACCCTTTCAATGGATGCGACGATTTAGTGAGACGAGGGTTCCGAGGTAGGGGTCGCCTTGGTAGGTTCCGGGGTCAACTTATCCGAAAGCTTCAACACTTCTGCCCGGAGCTGCTTGCCCGGCTTAAATTTAACCACAGCCCGGGGGGGGATACGAACGTCGTTTTCCGGAGCATTAGGATTGCGTCCTACACGGGCTTTACGCAATTTTACCTCAAAAACGCCGAAATTCCGCAGCTCGACCGTCTGACCCAAAGCTAAGGATTCCGACAAAATGTCGAGAGCACGTTGAACGATCGCCAGCACATCCTGTTGGATCATACCGGTATCATTGCTAATACGAACTACGAGATCACGTTTAGTCATAAGGCAAATCCTTTGCTGCGAGTGGTTTAGAGCAAAAAGAACCTAGGGTCAAGATATTTTAAAATAGGCCAAAAGCAAGCGATATTCACTCTTAACACACGCTTGCTTGATGCTAATAATATCTCCTTATTACATTAATTTTTTTTATGTCCTGTCCCGACATTCAAACTCTGCTTCACCATTCATTGCGCCATCGGCAAATCGATTTGCGGCTCCATTATAAAACTTCCGTTCAAGCTGAAAAATGGAAGCAGGTGCACCAAACGCATTCGCCGGCTGCTCGATCATCGCAAACGCAACGGATTTACGAGCAGGCGTTCCAACACATCGCACACGAGTGGCCCTCTTCCCAGATGTTGGTGGTGAGCATCGGATGCGGCAATGGGACAAAGGATATCAAACTCTTTCAAATCCTCCATGGGCTTCACATCCATTACATGCCGTGTGATATGAGTTCCAGCCTCGTCATGGACTGCCTGACGGCGTCACAGAAATTTGCGAATGTGCGCAAAGTAACCCCCATCATCGCCAATTTCAGCGAGGCTGGGCCCCTTCGCGAACTGCTCGACTCCATTTCCGCCGCTCCTCGCTTTTTTCTCTTTTTGGGCATTTTGCCAGGAATGGCTCCAGGGGAGGCGGCCGCATGCCTCCGCACCTTAGTTCGGACCCAAGACAGTCTGATCGTGAGCGCCAATCTTCTTCCCCCATCCGGCTGGCAACAGATTATGCCACAATATGACAACGCCGAAACGCGGGACTGGCTTCTCACGCTTTTCGACGAAATCGGGATTCCGCGCGAGAGTGGCACACTCCGCTTCCAGGCCGGCGCCACATCCGACAACCCAAGCGTCCCGCGCATCGAAGCTTATTTCGAATTCACTCGGTTTGTCCGCATCGAAATCGATGAAGAGGAATATTGTTTCGATCGCGGAGACAAACTTTTGCTTTTTTATTCCCACCGCTTCACCCCGGATCGGGTGCATCCATTGTTCCATGAGCTCGGCCTGCCGAAACCTCAAACATGGCTGGACTCCAGCAGCGAAGAAGGTGTTTTCTTATCCATTCCTGCCGCATGAACGTGAATGCCTGCATCTTTGATCTGGATGGAACGCTTATCGATTCCGCAAAAGACATCGCCTCTTCCGTCAACTATCTCCGCGGCGAACTTGGCATGTCGTTCCTTCCTCTCGAAACGATCGAAAATTACGTGGGTGACGGGCTGGCCAATCTTCTGATGCGATCCCTTGAAACCCAAGATGTCGAAGTTCTCGAGCGCGCCACGGCGTTGTACCGGCCCTATTACGAGACCCATTGCCTCGATCAGACAAAGGTGTACCCAGGCATTCTCGACATGCTCAAGCAACTGGTGGTTAAAAAACTCCCGATGGCTATCGTGAGCAATAAGCCTGAAAAATATTGCCGAAAAATCATCGATGGCCTCTCTCTCGGCTCTTTTTTCAATGTCATTGTAGGAAGTGATACGACGTCTCGATGCAAACCGGATCCATTGCCCTTTAAGCATGCATGCCGCGTGCTCCAGTGCGAGCCTGCCCATACCCTGGTCATTGGGGATGGCATCAACGATGTTCTGGGGGCACGAAATATCGGGGCTTTTTCCTGCGGCGTTCTGTGGGGAATCGGCGATCGCAATGTGCTTCGTAACGCCAAGCCTGATTATCTCATTCAAAAACCCGACGAATTGATCCGGCTTATCGAATTGTCAGCGGAGGAGAGTCTTGGTCGGGCCGGTGAGAAAGCCCCCCGGGTGAAATCACAACGGTAGCGGGCTTGACGAACGTGACGCGCATCGTCATGCCAAGGGAAACATCCGACATTGCGCCGCCCCGCCGGGGCATTGTCACTATATCCGTACTCCCAAGGCTCCGGTTCGTCCCTTGCAAATCGAAAAGAAAGGTGGACGATCCAAAACGCAGCATATCGCGTTGCTCAAGGATGTGGCGCTCCACCCGACGGCCATTTACATACGTGCCGTTCATCGAACCATGATCTTGAAGAATATAATGCGTGCCGTCGAAGACGATGGATGCATGCATGCGGGACACGCTTGTGCAGGGAGGCCGAATGTGCATTTCGTAATTGCGTCCCACCATCACCCGAGTTGTGGCCAAAGGAAAGATCTGGTCGGGTTGCTCGTCGGAAAGCAGGATCAGCGAAGCCATAAACACATTGGAATGCATTTATAATATAGGAGACATGCGCCTGAAATGCGACTGCTTTTGTTTGTCTATTTTTGGTGACTTTATGACACCAGTTTCCCGTCTTCCTTTGAAAGCGCAAATATCCTTCGTTCGGGTCAGGCGTTGGAAGTGGAATATCGTGGTCGCCGCCTTGGAAAAGTTTGTCCTCGGCCTCATTTGACGCTGGGTCTAAGCAGGATTCGACTTCCGCTTTGCCCGAAAAATGATATCGTGCGTTCATGAAAAAGGTCCTGCTGATCACCGCATTCGGATTGATCGCCCTAGGGAGTTTAATCGCATGGCATCGACGCGGGACTTCTTCACCTGAAGTCGCCTCTTCGCTTCCCCCTGCTTCCAAATCTGCTTCCGTCTCGACGACCGGCAACTCTCTTAAAGCTGCCGTTTCCGAAGTGCCCATCGTGATGTACGACAATGGACCGCATGGGCAGCGTGACTATGCCGAGGCCGTCGAGTGGCTTCGCCATGGAGCCGAGAACGGGGACGCCGATTCGCAATCAAATCTGGGAAGACTTTATGCGACGGGAAATGGTGTCCCAGAAGACAAGTTGGAAGCCTATTACTGGATCTCGCTCGCCCTGCACCGGAGCCACGACGATGCCGATCTCCAAGCCCGAGATACGCTTGGCAAGGCGCTAACTCCGGAACAAAAAAGCGTCGTGGAACGACGCATTGCGCAGTTTTTGCCGAAGTCCGCCAAATCCAAGTAGCTCCCCTTTCCTCTGCCTTTTCTCTTGTCATGACTCCCCAGCTGAGGAATCGTTGACCAACTCTGAGATCTATCATGGCCCCTGAAACTGCCGCCCCTCTCACTGCCAATCCGCTTCCATCCGCGACACCGACAAAGCATTCCGATCTTGAGGTCAAAGATGCCCAGTTGATTTTTCAGACGGTCTGGCAGGAACTTGAAGAAGAAATCGGCAAGGAAAACCTCCGTTTTCCCAAGGAGATCATTCTTCTGGGCGGCGCGCCAGGTGCTGGCAAGGGAACCAACACGCCCTTCATTCTCCATACCCGCGGCCTTACATGCCAGCCACTCGTCGTCAGTAATCTGCTCACCAGCCCCGAGGCCCAGCGCATCAAGGATGCGGGTGGAATGGTCGGCGACCGACAAGTCATGGGCATTCTTCTCCGTAAGCTGCTTGATAAAGAATATTTCAATGGGGCCGTGCTCGATGGCTTCCCTCGCACGAAGGTGCAGGTCGAGTGCTTAAAAATGCTGTTTGCAAAGATGCACCAGCTTCGCCGCGAGTATTACACAACACCTCTGGGCGTCTTCTTTCCCCAACCCATCTTTCATATCATGGTCCTTTTCGTTGACGAAAAGGAAAGCATCGCACGCCAGCTCAAACGTGGGCGCGAGGTCTACAACCACAACGAGGAGGTCCGACGAACAGGCATCGGCGAACTTTTGGAGGAACGGGTCACCGACCTCAGTGAGGAACGCGCACGAAACCGCTACCGTGTCTTCAAAGAAAAGACTTACGAAGCTCTCCAATCCTTGCGCGAAGTTTTCCACTACCATTTCATCAACGCCCAATGTCCCCTCGACGAGGTTCAGCGCAACATCATTCGCGAACTGCAATACCAAAGCACCCTTGAGCTCGATCCTCGCACCTATGACCGGTTGCGAAATCTCCCGCTCGCCAGCGAAATTGTGCTGCACGCGCGCCAAGAACTTGTCCGTCGCCTCGACAGTTACGAAATTCAACACACGGAACTTTTCAAACGCGTGACCCTCCTCATCGAGACGAAAATCATGCCCATCGTGCGTCGGCATTCGCTCTCGGGCATTGCGCTTGTCAATACCGAAGACGGCGTTTTTGAAGATCCTCTCGCACTGGCGATGGTTATTGATGTCTTTTCAGAACGCGGTTACCACGCGGTCATCGATATACAGCGGTAGGAAGTACCCGAAAATTTCGATTCCACGACAGGAAAAATTCTCTGCAGGACAAAGAAGGTCTACCGTATTCAGATCCGCTTCGCAGCATCGGAAATCCGACGTGGTTAGCAATCATGACAGTGGATAAGCCGTGTTGGCGCTCGGCAAAATTGCAACGGCGCGATCCTCGATCACCAAACTAGGAACTCAAACTTCCGAAGCGGGTTCATGTTCGGTCTCGGCAGTTTTCGAACGGAGCCGTTGACGCAAGCCTGAAAAAAAACCGCGACGCATGGAATCATCGGAATAGTAGGACTGATATTCTCCCAATAAATGCTCTAGCGGAAAGCGATTGAGAACCACGCCGCTCAACTGAATGCCTGCCTGCATCAGGCGGTTGTAAGCGGCCTGTGCCACCCGCACCGGCGTTCTGCACGCCTGAATCACCATGATCACCGTCTGCACGTTCTGCGCCAGAGTAAGCGTGTTGCTCACCAAATTCACGGGTCCTGTGTCGATGATGATCCTGTCAAAGCTAGCGCTCATCTTATCGATCAGCTTCAGCCAGCGCTCGTGGGCAAAACGCTCTGCAGGCGTCATGGGGACCTCGCCGACAGGAATGACAAATAATCGCTCGATGCCTGTGGGACAGGTCGCCTCATTGAGATCACATGTCCCCTCGAGGTATTCCGAAAGTCCCGGACTCGAAACGACGACTGGAAAAAATTCATGCAACGTCATATTTTTCACATCGGCCTGAATCAAAAGCGTCTGCAATCCTTGCTTCGCGAGCATCACCGCATAATTGCAGGAAGCAAACGTCTTGCCTTCGTTCGGAACGGCACTCGTAAAGAGAATGACCTTGCGGTCCGAAACGGTGCCGAGCGATGCAGTCAAAAAGCGAAATGCCTCCGTGGCGGCTGAATGGGGTCTATCGAGCACGACGAGTTTTTCGAATCCTCGAGCTTCGCTCGACCCCATGCCAAGCCGGCCAGTTTGGGGAATGGTTGCCAACACAGGAACGCGGAAGAGCCGTTCCACCTGCTCCACTGTCTTGATCGAACTGTCAAAAACACGCCATATCAAGGAAGCAGCACATCCCACGATCAAACCACTCAGCAAACTCAGCGAAAGGATCAACATATGAGCGGGCTTCACCGGCTTTGACGAGGCATAAGGCTCGTCCACGACGATGACGGTCGCGGGATCCATCCCCCTCACGAGCTCGATTTCTTTCAGACGCTTCAGGACGATCTCATCAAGCGACCTGTCCGACTCTACCTGCCTTACCAACATATGATATGGAATGCTTTCGCGATTGAGTTCCAACGCGGACTGTTCCTGCTCTTTTAAACGCCCGACCATATCGTCTTCAATCGAACGCGCCTTCTTCACCGCATTCTGCAATTCGATCATTTTCAACGGCCTCTTTTTGTAACGGTCCGCCAGCACCACAAGATCGGTCTCCGCCTTCATGCGTTCCGTTTGTGCCTGAGTGACGTCCGCACTGAGCTTCTTCAGGCGCTCCATGACTGTGTTGTCCTTCTCGTCCTGAAAAGCGACTGAGTGGTGCTCTTCCTTGAATTCCTGCAACCGCAGTTCTGATTGCTGCAGACTTTGTTGCAAACGGTCGCTTTCCTTCATTAAAAATTGATACGCATCTTCATTCAATCCGCCCCGGCGTTCCATCGCCTGGGCCTTGAACTCCCCGATCAGCGAGGCCACGATCCGCTGCGCGAGATCCCGCGAAGGATGGTCGGCACTGACATCAATGAGGAGCGTATTGGGGCGAGACGACACTTTGACACAATGGTTGAGCCCCCTGACAATGTCTTCCTCCGTCATGGAAGGTGTGCGCCCAAAAATGCCAGAAGCCAGAAATGCAGGATCCTCATCCAGATGCTGCGCCTTGATCACGCGAAGAAAGAGGCTGCGCGCGCGCAGAGAATTCTCGATGGTTTTGACGCGCTCCGCATTTTCCAAAACGTCTTTGGGACTGTCCGCTTGGACATCTTGAATGTTGAGGATTTTGGGATTTTGCATCTCCACCTGTACGGTGGCATGTGCCCGATAGATTTTCGGGGCAAGCAATACATAAACCAAGCCGATCCCCAGACAGAAAGCCATGCAGCCGACAATCAGCCGTTTGTGTTCGAGAAAGATTTCGAGAAGGTCCTTGAAGTGAAACTTCGGAAATTTCCGTTCCTGGGATTCCTTGGGGGGAAGCGTCAATTTCATACTTATGAATAGGTAAATAAACTTGGGCAATGGGAGTGTCCCAGTCTTTAAAGACTCGGACCCTCATATCCTAGCATCCTGTCGGCACGCTGAAGGGGCTTCTCAAAAACAAGGTGTCCCGAAACGCGGAGGTCGATTAAACCTCCCATTGACATCAACCACAAGAAAAATCTCCAAACGTCTAAAAGACAGCTCGGCAAGCAGATTCTTTTTGCCATGGACTGCAAACTTTGCCGTGAAAGACTGCCCCTCGCGTTGCAAATCTTGCAGCTTCATTCCAAGATCCCATTTTTTGAAAGGTTTTGCCCTTCAAAAAGACGGTTCTATCCCTGGCACGTCCTATGCTTCTTAAAAGGTTGTGAGTGATAAAATGTTTTTCTTAGCTTGGGTTTTGGTGATCGTGGTGCTTTCGGCGACCGCTGTATTTGCTTTGAGCTGATGCTCTTCATAACTGGGCGGGCCCGAACCAACCCATTTTGTCATCCACAGACGTCTCATCGTTGAAAATGCCTGCACCTCACGTCTTGAGAGCAGCCTCAGAATGCACGGGGGTGACGTTCTAGAAATCCCGCAGGATCCTAGAATGTTTGGATTCCTCATATTTTGAGGATCAATCTTTAAAGGCATTGCAGAAGAACAGAACGAAACACAAGCCCTGTAAGACCCCATCTTCCGGGATTTTAGGTTTTCGAGCGTCTCTCAGAAACATTGAGACAAACTTTCCAAAAGTTTTGAAGATATCTTCCCAAAGATCTGATTCAAAACAGAGCAACCCTAGAAAATCTGAGAGCCTGCGATCATCCAAAATGACCAGATCGCAGGCTCATCAAAGTGTCTTGTTTCGTGCTTCTACGGCGCGGGGGGTGTTAAACCGTATTTGTTCTCAAGGTAATTCTCCACGGTTTGCCTGTCAGAGTCGGAGAGCCCCTGGTTGTAGATGAGGATTTCTGCGATGTCGCCATTTAGGAAGTTGTGATCTTCCGCCTGGCCAATGCGCATGTCCGAATTGGGAATCGGAAGAACGGGCGTTGAGCTCCCTCCCCCCCGCAGGGCCATCTTCACGATAGTGCATATATGCGGAACCAGACTTCACGAACTCGACGATGTGCATTTTGTCTACACCTGGATTGAACGCATTGGAAAAAACA
>JABDCI010000004.1 GCA_013288215.1 Verrucomicrobiota bacterium
GCGACTGGTATTCAACACGCCGACAATCGCCGCTCTGTCGAAGGCGATTGAGGAACAAGCTGACAGGTCCCCGTCGTTGACGGCGCTACCGGCGGCGAAGCTGGATTTGGCAAACCGTTTTGAGCCCTTTCCACTCACCGACGTCCAGCAGGCTTATTGGATTGGGAGGGGAAGCTCGTTCGAATTGGGTAATGTGTCCTGCCATTCCTATGTGGAAGTGGATATGGAGAATGTGGATCTGCCGCGTTTTGAACGCGCGATACAGCGGCTGATCGAGAGGCATGAAATGTTGCGCGCGGTCATTTTACCAGAAGGCATCCAAAAGATCTTGAAGGAAGTTCCTTCCTATCGAATGGTCATCCATGATTTGCGCCATCTGGATGCTGCCGCACGGGAGACAGCTCTGCTCAAATTGCGCAATGAACTGTCGCACGAGGTTCTGCCCGCGGACCAATGGCCGCTTTTTCAGGTCCGTGCGTCGCGCCTCGATCATCACGTGACGCGGCTTCACTTCAGCAATGACGCATTGATCACGGATGCATTGAGCATTCAAATTTTTGTCCGGGAACTGAAACAGCTTTACGACCATCCCGAGACTGAGTTTTCGCCTGTGGAGTTTTCTTTTCGGGATTATGTGCTCGCGGAAGTTTCAGTGAGAACTTCCGAAACGTATCGGAAATCGCTCGCGTTTTGGGAAAAGCGGATAATCGATCTTCCTCCCGCCCCTGATTTGCCTCTCGCAAAAAATGTGGAATCAGTCAGGCACCCCAAATTTGTGCGGCGCCGGGTGACGCTCCCTTGGAATGAGTGGAATCGGCTGAAGGCAGCCGCCAAGCGCGCGGGCGTGACAACTTCGATGGCGCTTTTCACGCTCTATGGCGAGGTGATCGCAGCATGGAGCAAGTCTTCGCGTTTTACCATCAACGTGCCGCTTTTCAACCGAATGCCGATTCATCCTCAGGTAAGGGATGTGGTGGGCGATTTTACGACACTCACCCTGCTTGAAGTGAATATGACAGGAGGAACGAGTTTTCTCGAGCGTGTTCGCCGCGTTCAAAAACAGATGGGTGAACACATGGACCACGGACAAGTGAGCGGCGTGGAGGTGTTGCGCAGGCTTGCCGAAGTCCATGGAATGCGCGCGGCGGCTTTCCCTGTGGTTTTTACAAGCGTGCTTAACCTCGATGAGAAGGGTGAAAAGCCTGAGTGGTTCGGCATCTTCGGCAAAGTGCCCTACAGCACGTTCCAGACGCCGCAGGTGTGGATGGACCAATGTGTCGTGGAAGATGAGGAGGGGTTGCTCGTGGATTGGGACACCGTGGATGAGCTCTTTCCTTCAGGAATGATCGACGACATGTTTCAAGCCTATGGCACGGCGTTGCGTCGTTTGGCCGATGATCCCAAATGCTGGCAACAGTCCCATTTTCATCTTCAGCCGGAATTTCAGTCGGAACAGAGAAGGCAGATCAATGCGACGGAAAAGTCGGTTCCTGAAGGATTGCTTCAGACGCGATTTTTGGAGCAATGCGTGGCATCTCCGGAAAGCGAGGCTGTGATTTCTTCAAAGAGGAGGCTGACCTACGATGAGCTCCATCGTCTTTCCAATCATTTGGGTCATCGGCTTCGAAAATTGGGCGCTGAGAAAAATGCGCTTGTCGGTGTGGTCATGGAAAAGGGATGGGAACAGATTCCGGCGGTCATGGGCATCTTGATGTCGGGCGCAGCCTATCTGCCGATCGATGCGCATCTGCCCAAGGAACGGCTGTGGCATCTGCTGAGCCATGGCGAAGTGAAGTTGGTGCTTACCCAGCCCTGGATTGAATCAAAGCTGGAGTGGCCCGAGGGCATTCAACGCATCGTGGTAGAAGACAGCCATTTGAATTCCATGAGGGAAGGGATGTTGGCTCCCGTGCAATGTGCGGAAGATATTGCGTATGTGATCTACACTTCGGGATCCACGGGACTGCCCAAGGGGGTGGTGATCGATCACCGGGGCGCGCTGAATACCATTGTCGACGTGAACGAACGTTTTGGAGCCGGCCCTTGCGACCGCGTGCTCGCCCTCTCTGCCTTGAATTTCGATCTTTCCGTCTATGACATTTTCGGCATGCTTTCCACGGGTGGTGCGATCGTGATGCCGGAAGCGGACTCGCTTCGCGAGCCGGAACGCTGGATCCAATGGGTGAAGGACGAAAAAATCACGCTCTGGAATTCGGTTCCCGCGTTGATGGAGATGATGGTGAACTTCGCTGAAAGCCGTTCTGAAAAAATTCCCGATTGCTTGCGTGTGGTGATGATGAGTGGTGATTGGATTCCCGTGGCGTTGCCGGATCGCATCAAGCAAATGGTGCCCAGGGTCAAAGTGGTGAGCATGGGAGGCGCGACGGAAGCGTCGATCTGGTCGATCATCTACCCGATTGAACGGGTGGGATCGGATTGGAAGAGCATTCCATACGGAAAACCGATGGTGAATCAGCGTTTTTATGTGTTGAACGAGCAGATGCAGGACTCTCCCACGTGGGTGCCGGGGCAGCTTTATATCGGAGGAATCGGTGTCGCGATGGGTTACTGGCGCAACGAGGAGCGCACGTCGACCAGCTTCATTCATCATCCCGTTACGGGTGAACGCCTCTATCGCACAGGGGACCTGGGCCGTTATCTTCCCGACGGCAATATCGAATTTTTGGGTCGTGAGGATTTTCAGGTCAAGATCTCAGGCTTTCGCATCGAACTCGGCGAAATCGAGATCACCCTCTTGAAACATCCAGGGGTCAAGGAGGGGGTGGTCATCGCACGCGACGATGGAGGATCCAAACGCCTTGTGGCGTATGTGGTTTCGCAAAACAACGAGCCTGTCTCGTCCGACGTCCTGCGAGAATTCCTTCGGCAGAAGCTGCCGGAATATATGATTCCCGCTGTTTTCATCCCGCTGCAGGCACTGCCCTTGAGCGCCAATGGAAAGGTGGATCGCAAAGCGTTGCCCGCCCCGGACAAGGCCGTTTCCTCGTCGAAACGGGAGAAGGTAGCTCCAAGGAATGCGACGGAAGAGGTTCTCGCAGCGATTTGGACGGAGGTGCTTGGCCAAAGCGGTTTTAGTGTTCACGACAATTTTCTTGAACTCGGGGGGGATTCCCTGCAGGCAATCCAGGTTCTCTCTCGCGTCTGTAAAACGTTTCAGATTGAAATGCTTCTGAGGCAGCTCTTTGAAGCTCCGACGATTGCCCAGCTGGCCGAACTGATCGAAGAAATTGTCATTCAGGAATTGGACAAGCTGAGCGAAGAAGAAGCGGAGCGTCTTAGCGGAGGGGGAGATTTCCGTCAGAAACAGGCAGGATAACTTTATGGCCGAACCCATGTCATCCATAGGATCGAAAAAATTGTCTGCGGCGAAACGCGCTCTTTTAGAAAAAAGATTGCAGGGAGGCGTGGACAAACAAATTGGGGGTGCGGCGATCACGCCGCGCTTGCAACGGGAAAGCGCGCCCATGTCCTTTGCGCAGCAACGCCTCTGGTTTTTTGACCAATTGAAATCAGGGGATCACGTTTACAACATCACCGAAACCCTGCGGCTGAAAGGGGCTCTTGACGTCGAGTCCCTTCGACGAAGTCTCGACGAAATTGTTCGCAGGCATGACATTTTAAGAACGACGTTTCCGGACATCGATGGCCAGCCGGTTCAATCGATCGATCCGAACCTCAAAATCACGATGCCGATCACCGATCTCCGCCAATTTCACACGGTTGAGAAGGAAATACAGGTGCAGCGCTTGATTTACGAGCAGATTCATTGGGCTTTTAATCTGAATCGCGGCCCTTTGCTTAAGATGAATCTCCTTTGTCTGGACAAGCAGGAGCATCTTTTGATCGTTAATATTCATCACATTATTTCCGATGCATGGTCGTTGAGTGTCTTTTTCAATGAATTGGCGCAACTTTATGAAATGTTCAGCACGGGCAGGGGCACTGCCCTTGCAGAGCTCCCGATTCAGTACGGAGATTACGCCTGCTGGCAGCGGCAGATTCTTCAGGGGGACGAACTGGAAAGGCACCTGACTTACTGGAAGACAAAACTCTCGGGACTCCCGACACTGCATGTGCCCTGTGATCGCCCGCGTCCGGCCGTGCAGCGCTTCCTAGGCGACCGTCACTCGATCCTGCTTCCAAAATCGGTCACTTCGGCGATGCGCGCCTTGAGCCAGACAGAGGGCGTGACCCCCTTCATGACATATCTGGCGGCCTTCAAAGCCTTGTTGCAACGCTACACTTCGCAGGATGATATCGCGGTCGGGTCGCCCATTACCAATCGCAGCCGGTTGGAGACACAGGGATTGATTGGTTTTTTTGTTAATACGCTCGTGATGCGCACGGATTTTTCGGGTGAACCTACGTTTCGCGATGCGCTCCAGCGCGTGAAAGAAGTGGCGCTTGGCGCTTACGCCCATCAGGAGCTTCCGTTCGAAAAATTAGTCGAATTCATAAACCCCGAGCGTGACGCGAGCCAGAATCCTTTATTTCAGGTGATGTTCCTCTACCAGAATGAGATTTTTAAGGATCATCAGCTTCCCGGACTCGTGCTGAGCCTTCATGACGTCAATGGACGAACCGCCAAATTTGATCTGACGCTTTTCATGACGGAAACGGCGGAGGGACTCAAAGCCGTGTTCGAATATAGCACGGACTTGTTTGATGCAGCCACGATTGTGAGGCTCGCGGGACATCTTCAAACGTTGCTCCAGAACGTGGCGGCCAATCCGGATCGGCGTCTCTCGGAAATAAACATTCTCACTCCCATCGAGCGCGAGCAGCTGCTTGTGACGTGGGCGAATACCGGCACGGATTATCCGAAGAACGCCTGCATTCACGAGCTTTTTCAGAAGCAGGTGGACGCTGCACCCGAGGCCATCGCTCTCGTTTCCGAGAATCAACAGCTTACCTATCGCGAATTGAACCGGCGTGCGAACAAGCTTGCGAACTATCTTCGCAGCCTGGGAGTGGGGCCGGATTGTCTTGTGGGGCTCTGCATGGAGCGTTCCATTGAAATGATGGTGGGGATCCTTGGTATTCTAAAAGCCGGAGGCGCCTATGTTCCTCTGGATCCGCGATATCCCAAGGATCGGCTGGCGTTCATGTTGAACGACGCCCGCGCCACTGTTTTACTTACACAGCAACGGCTTCTCTCGGCATTGCCTGAGAGTTATGTGCGCATCGTTTGCCTCGATGTCGAGCCTCCCGAGCTGAAAAAAGCTAGTGAAGAAAACGTCATCAACATCATGACGCCCGACCATCTGGCTTATGTGATGTACACTTCTGGTTCGACAGGGCTTCCTAAGGGGGTTTGTGTTCCGCATCGGGGAGTTGTTCGACTTGTTAAGAATACCAATTATCTTACATTCAGCCCATCGGATGTATTTTTGCAATTTGCGCCGGTCGCGTTCGACGCTTCCACGTTTGAAATTTGGGGGCCTCTTTTGAATGGCGCACGGCTGGTGGTTTTTTCGGATCAGCTCTCCTCGTTCGACGATTTGAAAAATGTTTTAGAGCACGAGGGTGTGACGACGCTCTGGCTGACGGCGGGATTGTTCCATCAAATCGTTGAAGACAATATCCATGCGCTCAAACCGCTTAAGCGACTCCTTGCGGGAGGAGATGTCTTGTCCCCGACTCATGTGCGCAAGACGATGGAGGCGCTCACGGATTGCCAGGTCATCAACGGGTATGGCCCCACGGAATCGACGACATTCAGTTCGTGTTATACCATTCCGCGTTCCAGGCAGATCAAAGATACGATCCCCATCGGCAAACCCATCTCGAACACGCAGATTTATATTCTCGATCGGCACATGAATCCCGTGCCTATTGGCATTCCCGGAGAATTGTATGTGGGCGGCGACGGTTTGGCGCGTGGATATCTGAACGCTCCGGATTTGACCGCCCAGAAATTCATTGTTCATTCCTTTGCGAAAGAAGCGGGCGGGCGTCTTTACAAAACAGGGGATCAGGGGCGTTGGTTGCAGGATGGAAATATTGAGTTTCTGGGACGCATTGATCATCAGGTGAAGATCCGAGGTTTTCGCGTCGAACCAGGTGAAATCGAGGCCGTTCTTGGGAAGCATCCTGGCATTCGCGAAAATCTGATCATTTCCAGGGAGGATTCTTTTGGCAACAAGCGATTGGTCGCCTATTTCGTTCCCCGCATGCAGCCTGGCCCGAGCACGGCCGATCTGCGCAATTTTTTGAGCGACCAGGTTCCTGAATACATGATGCCTTCGACGTTTGTTTCCATGGAATCTTTTCCCCTCACGCCAAACGGAAAAGTGGATCGCCGGGCTTTGCCATCTCCGGAACAGCGGGTGCCGGAACTTCAGGAGAGTTATGTCGCGCCCAGAAATGAAATGGAGACGCAATTGGCCCGCATGTGGTCGGAGATTCTTGGAATCCAGCGCATCGGAGTGCAGGACAACTTCTTCGAGCTAGGCGGCCACTCCCTGCTGGCAGTGCGGCTCATTACTCAGATCAAAAAACGGCTCAATCAATATCTGCCGCTAACGGCTCTTTTCAAGGCGCCCACCATCGAGCAGCTCGTGCGGCTTCTGGATCGCGACGAAGCCGCCAGTTCTTGGTCGTGCATTGTCAATATCCAGCCGGAAGGCAGCAAGCCGCCTATATTCTGGATTCATACCCTTGGAGGCGGAGGGGGTGGGGGGTTCTTCCGTTACAAGAAACTCGCGGAACTTCTGGGATCCGATCAGCCGTCCTATGGCATTCAAGCGCCCCCTGAACCGTTCACCACACTGGAAGCCATGGCGAGTCATTATGTCGAAGCGATCCAGAGCCTGCAGCCCAACGGACCATATTATCTAGGAGGCTATTGTTTTGGAGGCAATCTAGCCTTCGAGATGGCGCAGCAACTTCATTCCAGAGGACACAAAGTCGCTTTTCTGGCGATGATGGAAAGCTCCATCCATCCCAATCGCATCGTAAAGTTAAAATGGAACACCGAATACCTGTCTTGTTTCGCCTCCAATCTCTATTACTGGTTCGCCGAACTCCCAAAGCTCAGCAGGACCCAACTTCTGTTTCGATTACGGAAACTCATCGTACACTGGAGTCGAAAGATTCTGGGCGGGCAAACATCCGAAAAAAAGGAATGCCAAGAATCGATGAATTGATCAACTTTGCGGAATATCCGGAAGAATTTCGTAAACATGCGGAAACACATTGGCGCGCTTTCTTGAAATATAGTCCGCGTCCCTATGCGGGAACAGCATGTTTGTTCCGGGTGCGGAAGCAGCCTCTCGGCTATTTCAATATGCATTTGGAATGGAAAGAGTTCATCAAAGGCGGTTTGAATGTTTATACGGTTCCAGGTTCGCACGATGGCATTTTCGACGAACCGCATGTTCACGCGCTAGCGTCCAAGATCAAGGACTGCTTGCAGCAGGTTTATTCTCCTTATTGAGGTCTTATTCTTAAAAATGTCGAAAAATAAGTTTCAAACCAAATTAAGCCACAGCTAAGGTCCGTTGCCGGTTGCGTCGCCCTGTTTATTTTGGCAGAATCGCTTGTTTGAAAGAACTTCCATGAAATCCAAATTTGTGTGTGTTGAAAAAGTCTGATGAGCAATGGGATTCAAACTCTTTCCAATTCCGAGAAATCGGAGTTTTCTTCCTCCGCATCCGCTGATGATGGATCTGCTTCCTCCACGAATCTTACGAGTGGTCAGTTGCAAGTTTGGATCGCCCAGATGCTTTTTCCCAACTCCCCTCTGTTTCATGTTGCGGGCATCTGGAAACTGCATGGGAAGGTGGATGTGGAGCATTTTCAAAAGGCATTCCGAACATTGCTGCTTTCCAGCGATGCCTTGAGGACGGTGATTCGGGAGAAAGATGGAGTGCCCCGATGGATAGTTTTGGATGATATTCCGTTTCACCTCGAGATGCTGGATTTTTCGAGTAATAAAAATTCCAAAAATTTTCTCGATGAATGGTGTCGCAAGCGTGTGACGAAATCTTTCAACCTTGCGGAAAGACTCGTAGATGCCGCGTGGATCAAACTCTCCGAAGAGGAATTCAATTTTTATCTTAACATGCATCATCTGGTGAGCGACGGATGGACCATTGCTCTCATCAGCCGGTTACTTTCAGATTTTTACGGTCGTTCCTTACAGGGAGCCTTAAAGGAACGCGAGTCCTTGCCTCAATTTGAAGATTATGTTCGGTATGAGCGGGAGGTTCGAGCATCGTCCACCGGCAAAAAAAATGAGCAATATTGGAAGGGAAAATTATCCTGTGAGGTGGACCCTCTTGTTTTTTACGGTCGTTCTTTGACAGAACGAACGACCCAAATTTTGCGTCTGTCCTGCGTCATGGGATCGGGTCGTTCCGAGCGGCTTCAGCAGGCCATCAAACAATTGGGGCTCGAAGGGGGATCGCATGAGAAAGCGGTGTTGGAAATCTTTTTTGCAATCATGGCGGCCTATATCTATCTCGTGACGGGTCGCGATCGATTCTCCATTGGCATTCCCATTCACAATCGTCGCAACAAGCGGTTTAAGGAGACGATCGGCTTTTTTTCGGAGGTGGTTCCCGTCAACGTTGAGATTCAGCCAGAGGAAACTTTCCAAATGCTGATTCAAAAAATTAAACATCAGATCTACGAAGCCCTCCGACACGGGCCGTTTTCTCCCGTGGCGCCGCAGCATCGGCAGAGTTCGGCTGTGATCCTCAATCTGCACGTTCCCTTTTTTGGTGATCTTTGTGGCATACCGGGGCAGGTGGAGTGGGTGAATACAGGACACGCGCTCGAAACTCTTTCGATTCAGCTTCATGGTTTCAATCCATCCGAGGAGATGAAGTTGGAGTTTGATTTTAATCGCAATCTGTTCGCAGGTGATTTGCCAGATCGGGTGTTGACACATTTTCTTTCGGTGATGGATGCTTTTCTCGCCGATCCCACCACCCCTTTATCCAAGGTCTCCCTGCTTTCTGATGGGGAGCGCGACAAGCTGTTGATCGATTGGAATGCCACTGTTTCGGATTATCCGGAAATATGTGCTCATCAATGGTTTGAGGAACAGGCGGCCCGCACTCCTCATGAAGCGGCTGTGGTTTACGGAGGGCAGAAACTTACCTATCAGGATTTGAATCAGCGCGCCTCCCACTGCGCCCAGATTCTTCAGGGCTCGGGTGTCAAGCCGGGGGATTTTGTGGGAATCTGTATGGAGCGTTCGTTGGACACCATCGTGGGAGTGGTTGGGATTTTAAAATCGGGTGCTGCCTATGTGCCGCTCGATCCTGCCTACCCGAGTGATCGTCTTGCTTTCATGCTGGAGGACAGCGGAGCGCCGGTTCTTTTGACGCAACGACAGCTCGTTTCAAATCTGCCGCCTTATCGTGGGCGAATCATCTGTCTTGACGAATTTTCCGAATCCTCGCGACAGGAAGCTTCTCTTCCGCGAGTTACACCCGACGGTCCAGCTTACATGATTTACACATCCGGTTCCACTGGAAAGCCCAAGGGCGTTGTGATGTGCCACCGGCCGCTGGTAAACCTTCTAAAATGGCAGTTGAGGGATTCTGGTTTGCCGGCCAAAGCGTGCACATTGCAGTTCGCCTCATTGAGTTTTGATGTTTCTTTTCAGGAGATTTTTTCAACACTTTGTTCGGGCGCAACTCTCGTGTTGATCAAAGATGATTTGCGTTTGGATGCCCTGGCGCTCCTGGCTTATTTGCGGGAACAGAAGGTTGAACGTCTGTTTCTGCCCTTTGTCGCGCTTCAAAATCTTGCGGAAGCCGCGCGTGAATCGGCGGACCTTCCGGATACCTTGACGCAAATCATCACGGCGGGGGAACAACTCCAGATCACGCCGGGACTGGTCCATTTTATGAACCGGCTCAAAAAATGTGTGCTTCAAAATCAATATGGTCCGACTGAAAGCCATGTGGTGACGGCATACACCTTAGAAAGCCCTGCTGAAAAGTGGCCATCGCTGCCACCCATTGGCCGTCCGATCAATAACACTCAAATCTATCTCCTAGACACCTTGTTGCGGCCTGTACCTGTCGGTATTCCGGGAGAACTTCATATTGGTGGGATCTGCCTTGCGCGGGACTATTATCACCGGCCCGACCTCACGACGGAAAAATTCATTTCCAATCCTTTTGATGTCAGCAGCGGCTCACGTCTATACAAAACGGGCGATCTGGCGAGCTATCTGCCGGACGGCAATATCGAATTTCTCGGCCGCATCGACCATCAGATAAAAATTCGCGGATTTCGAATCGAACTGGGTGAGATCGAAGCCTTGCTCAGTCAGCATCCTGATTTGAAGGATGTCGTGGTCACGGCTCGCGATCAAGGTGAGTTGAAACGACTAGTGGGATACGTCGTGCTCAAACCAGGAAAGACGATTGAAGTGGCTGATTTGCGGAAGTTTCTCAAGGGGAGGCTTCCTGATTATATGGTTCCTGCCGCGTTTGTCATCATGAGCTCGTTTCCGATGACTCCGAGCGGCAAGGTTGATCGAAAATCTCTTCCTCCACCCGATCAGGCAGCTTACGAAACGGCCGAGGCGCATGTTCCTCCGCGAAATGAAACAGAGCAGAAACTCGTGGAAATCTGGAAGGAGGTTCTTGGACTTTCCAAGATCGGAGTCCGGGACAATTTCTTTGAAATCGGCGGTCACTCCTTGATGGCCGTGAAGATGTTTTCGAAAATAAAGACGGCGTTCGACAACTATTTGCCGCTAACCGCCATTTTTAATGCTCCTACGATCGAACGTCTTGCCTTGTTGTTGAACTCGAAAGATGGAAGCTCCTCTTCGTGGTCGAATTTGGTACCCATTCAATCGGAAGGAAAGGGGCTTCCTATCTTTTGGATTCACACCTTGGGCGGCGGCGGTGGCGGCGGCCTTTTTCGCTATAAGAAACTAGTGGAGTTTTTGGATTTGGATCAACCCTCGTATGGGATTCAAGCTCCGCCGGAGCCCTTCGATGTTCTGGAGATCATGGCGGCCCATTATATCGAATGGATCAAAGGTCTTCAGCCCCAGGGGCCCTATCACCTAGTGGGTTACTGTTTTGGAGGAAATGTGGCTTATGAAATGGCTCGCCAGCTTCGCGCCAAGGGGGAGGAAGTGGCTTTTCTCGGGATTCTGGATGGGGGTGCGTTCCCCCCAAGTAACCGTCCCAAATATTCAAGCAGACTGCGGATGGTTTTTGACTTTCTTGTCAATTTTTATCATTGGTTGCCGAACTTTTTTCGTCAAAAGCCTGCGCAACATTTGCTTCGCCTCAAAAGGCGGTTGCGCTCCATGAAGAGGCGAAAACAAATGACTTCGATGGATTGGAAGACGCAGCAGGATGTTATTACGTTGTTGGAACTGGAGGAGGTCATTGATGTTGCTCAATATCCGGAGGAATATCGCAAATATGCCGCAACCCATTGGCACGCCTTTTTAAATTACCGGCCCAAACCGTACGACGGAGCGGCGGACATTTTTCTGGTTCGGCAGCATGGCCTCCTGGAATTTGAGCCAACCCTGGGGTGGCAATATTTGGTGCGAGGACGGTTGAAAGTGCATACCGTTCCCGGATCGCATGATACGCTTTTTGACGAACCCTACGTTCGCTGCCTGGCTGAGCAGATCAAGGCGGCTCTTCAAGAGTCGTCGCGTTCCAGCGCGGCTGGATGAGCCTGCGCCGCGTGCACAGTCACTTTATTTTCCAGTGATCCATAAGTGATGAAGCAGAACGATCGAATCATTCATATCCCACGGCGATTCTTGAAGGAGGAGTGGGGTGGGACCGAGACCCTCGTTCTCGAAACGTCAAAATATCAGCAGCAGCGGGGATGGAGGCCTGAAGTTTTCACCTCGCTGGCTTTGGCTCAAAAGCGCAGAGAAATCATCAATGGAGTTTCTGTTCGGCGCTTTTCTTATTTCTATCCGTATTTCGGCCTTTCCGCCCAAGATAGGCTTTCGATGGATAAAAAAGGGGGAAATCTCGTCTCGTTTTCCTTGTTGGCCGCTTTGATGAAGGCCCCGGATGTGCGCCTTTTTCACGCGCATGCCATCAAACGTCTTGGCGGAGAGGTGCGGTTTGCCGCACGGCTTCGCGGCAAACCTTATGTGGTTACTCTGCACGGGGGCGTTTTTGATGTTCCGAAAGAAACGCAGGAGAAATGGACTCAGCTTGCCCCAAACACGATTGAATGGGGCAAGCCACTCGGAGCGCTTTTCGGCTCGCGGAGAGTCCTCATCGATGCGGATCACGTTCTGTGTGTCGGAGAGGGCGAATTCGAGAAAGCGAAGCAACAGCTTCCTCATGATCGGATCTCATTTCTGCCCAATGCTGTGGATCCGGGAAAATTTCGCTCGGGAAACGGTGCCTCATTTCGGTCAAAACATGGGATTCCGGGAGACGCTCTTCTCATCTTGAACATCAGCCGGATCGATGCGCAGAAAAATCAGCTCGTGCTGCTGGAGGCTTTTGCCAGGTTGCGATCCGCGCATTCCAAAAGTTTTTTGTTGTTCATCGGTCCCGTGACACAAGCCGAATACGCGCAACGATTGGAAAGTGGCATTCAGACGCTTGGACTCTCCGGTGTGGCAAGGATTTTGCCAGGTCTCCACAACGACGATCCGGATCTGGTGTCAGCCTATCACGCATGTGATGTTTTCGTGCTGCCTTCGGTTCATGAACCATTTGGAATTGTGGTTCTGGAAGCCTGGTGCTGCGGAAAGCCTGTGGTGACAAGTCCTGTCGGCGGACTTAAAACTCTCGTCAAACAGAATGAAACCGGGCTTGTTTTCGATTCTTTTTCTTCTTCCGCTTCGGATTCGCTCGCGCACTGTCTTGGACTCCTTGCGGCCGATCCGGTGTTGCGCGGGCGGTTGGGAAAGAATGGATTTCAGGATGTGATGGCCAACTATCAATGGTCTGTCGTGGGAAAAAAGATGGAGTCTCTCTATGCCGCTGCGGAAGAGCATGCGCGTCAAAAGCCCCCTCCTAGCGCTAAGGCTTAGGTAAAACGACTTCTTGCGGAATGGGGGTGAAACGGGACTAATCGGCAGGTCGGTTTTGGGTGAGACCGTCAAGAAACCCCCTTCGCTTTCCGAGGCGCTGAATCACTCGCACCGCGACAGCATGGGGCCATTCGTGGAGTTGTTTCATTTTCAGGCAGTAGGCCAAATCCTTGACCGCATCACGACCGCATGGGAGGAGGACACCCCGGAGGAGATCTGTTCTTTTGAGATTAAGTTCGGGTGTCGCAGCGAGAGCGAAACCTTCCCCATAGTTGCGCTTGCGCACTTCTGCCAGGGTGTAATTATGGGAATGCATGGCTACCGAATCTCCGGCGTACGCAATGAGCCAGCCATGATTGCGGATTCGAAAGGACCATTCTTCGTCCTCGGAATAGCGCAGGTCTTCGCGGAAGGGATGTTCCAACCATGCGGTTCGATGGACAGCCGAACTAACCATGCTGAAAAAGTGGGGCCAATGCCGGGATTCACGCTGCTCCCCGAAACATCGCTGGTAATCGTTGGCGAACACCGCATGGCAACCGGGGCGTGGGATCTGCCGGCCGAATGCCGCTCCGGTGTGCGGCTGCGCCATGGCCGCCTTCAATAAATCGGCAAGCCATTCTTGGCCGATGGGCGTGGCATCCGAATTCAGAAAAACCACCCATTCTTCCTCACAAAGTTTGATTCCTGTGTTGAGGACCCGTCCGGGAATATAGTCTTCCGCGCGAATCTGAAGAAATTGTGAGGGAGAGGATTTCTTGATGATTTCCACGGTGCCATCCGTGGAACCCGAGTCAATGTGGATGCGCTGGATCCCGCTGGGATAATTCTGGGAAAGAATTCCTTGGATGCACTGTCCAATGAGTGTGACATCGTTTTTCGATCGAATGACGATTGATACGGCAGGTAAAGACATTCGTATATGTTATCTGCGATCGCTTATGAAGCCAAGAGGTTATATGTGTTGTCGTGCATTGATTTTTTAAAATCGTTTTTTTGTCGGATCGCTATCTTTGGCTTCGCTCCGGCCGTCGGAATTTCCATCCACTCTTCATGGAGCACGCACATCATTCAGGATGAGCCACGAAGGTTATAATATTCGTCAGGAATACAAAAAGAAGACGCAGTCATTCCACAAAAATGGAAAAAGGATAAGGAGTCCACGACCCTTGTTTTTACGGTCTAGCAACACAGTTTTTTTAACGCGGTCTTTGTTTTTTCCAGTGAAGCCTCCACCAATGCAATTTCGCAACGGTTGCCAAACAAATAAACCACATGACAAGGTTTTTTGGCTGATACAAAACATGTTCCGTGTTGCTTTGGACATAATTCATGCCGAGACCACAAAAAAGTCCCATGGACACCGATCCAAGAAAGGTGTGGCGATAAAAAAACATGGCTCGTCCGCACCAGTAAAGAGTGGTCAAGAAGAAAATAAAACAGAATCCTGTCCCCACGAATCCGTTTTCCGCAAGCATGAGGTAATACCAACTTTCAGAAATAGGACGGTATGCGTTTTCCGAATACGTGGAATTATATCCCTCATCGGCTTCCCATTCCTCAAACCCCGCTCCATAACGAAAAGGACGATTAATTAAGACCCCGTAATTATTCCATCCTCCTCCAAAAAATGGGTAATCCGTCAACATTTGTCGGGAGGCCCTATTGAGAACATCACGGGTCATTTTACTGGGAATATTCACATCTGCAGTAAATCGCCCCATGAGGGTATTCGCGGCCTTCGCCAGAACCGCAATGCTTGCCAAAAACATAAAAATCGTCACCAAAATACGGCGACGACTAAAACCGTCTACCAAACTCAAAAAAATAACTAATATAGATCCCGCTCCAAAACATAAAACTCCCATGCGGGAAAGCGAAAATAATGTAGCCAAGCCTGAGGCGATAAAACCGGAAAGGTATAAATAAAATCTATTTCGTTTTGTTTTGGAAAGCGCCGCAGCCAATAGCGGCAGTCCGGTCATATAGGAGTACATGACGAGAGAATTTTGATGATCAAACAGTGCGGGGACTTGGTAAACCCCAAAAAGATATCGTTGAATAATACAGACCATTCCTTGAAAGAGGAGGAGCCATGCAAAGGTTTTGAAAAGAAAATGAATGTCCTCTTCTTTTCTTATGAAATGGTAGGTTGCAATATACACAACAGAAACCTTGAAAAATTTAAAGGTCGCCATCACGACGAGAAACGGCTGAGGAGCATTAACAATTGATAACGAGCTGGCGGCGCAGAACAAAACCCACAGTAATAGGCCAGGGGGAAACCATGAGACTTTCTTTGTCGGGTCCCTTCCGGTGAAGAGTAAGGCAATGGCCATAACGTCCATGGCGGTGCATTCGAAGCCCCATGTGTGGCCATGAAAAAACAGCCCGGCTTCAGGGGAGGGGAGGTATGGATTGATGGAAATAATACGATATTTCAGCACCGTAAAAAAAACCATCATGGCAAAGACAACTTTTTGCAGAGTGCGATTGGATCGAATGAAAATCCCCAAAAACGGTGCAAAGCCGAAATAGAGAAAAAGCAGGATAATGATTTTGACTGGATCGGAAAGCATGGAAGGATCTAATTTGGTAAAGAAAAAATGGAAACTCGTGTTTGTTTTTTCTGAAAGTAAGGCGTTTAGCGGGGGGGGGCTTTTTGAGGGCACTGGACGATTACGTAAATTCAACACGGGTTTTTCCACAAATTTTCCAGAAGGCGAATCCAATGGGAGCTGTGAGTGAAGAAAAGTTTGGTACGGTTGCAGGATTTTGGTGTTTTATTAAAACAAGCAAGATGGCCAGTCCACGAAGGACGTCAAGGGACTTCAGTCTTATTTTGTCGCAGTCAGTCATGAGCTTGAGAGTGCCGAGTTTCGGATGAGAAACAAGTCAGGAGCTGACGAAGAGAAGTTGTTCCAAGATTTGCGAAATTCTTGGTTGCCTGGATGATCTGTCTGGGTTTGGTTGCGCGCTGGGAATGGTGGTGCCGGCGGAGAAGCAAAATGCGTCCGTAAAACGCTGCACGCTTAAAATTTCAAAGTCCGCCCGTGCGGCTCATCCTGCAATCCAGCAACCTTTTTGCCGCGGAGAGCATGACGTCGAAGATTTCCTCGATTCGTCGAGGGGTTTCGGTCGGATGTGAAGTGAGCCAGCACGCCTTGCTTGTGGGCTCGTCCGGACTGAAACCATGCATGGCGGTAACCCGTTTCGCGCTCATGAAGCAGGGGACGAAGATCGTGCCTGGGTTTAATAAATAAAAAATTTCGCCATAACGCCGGTCGGCGAAGAGACATCCCCATTTCCGAAGCTCTTCGTCCTGCAAAACACGGCCTTCGGGCTGCTGCCTGAGCCAGGTTTCAACTTTGTCCCGGACTCCCGGTTTCAAAAACCAGAAGCGGGCCATCGTCGAATCCCATACTGCGGCATAATCGCGGGCGTATTGAAGGCCTAGTGTTTCGAAACGCCGCATCATATCGCTGGTGGCCGTGGTGTCGGTCATGCCGTGATCGCTGAAAAGATGCAAGCGCACCTCCTGATATTTCTCGATCGCGATGGAATGCAGTTCACGGATCCATGTTTCGAACTGTGCAAAGGCTTGATCGACCTTGGATCCCAGGGTTCCGTTCGCATGCATCACGGCATCCAAAGCCCCGGTAAAAAGATAGGCGCAGCGGATCTTTCCCTCGCGGAGCTTTTCTTTCATCGAGGCGATGTTGGCGGCATCCCCAGCGCGCCAATCCGATCGATACCAGGGAATGCCCAGTTTTTCCCACCGTGAAAAAATCACCTCCTGCCCGCCGGTGATGCCGCCGGGAAGATAGATGTCACGGCGTTCCGTGTAGTCGAGCAGGGGCAGCTTGGAAAAGGGAGCGCTGTAGAGCTGGAAATATCCGGTGAAGCCAAGTCGCCGTCCCCAATATTTGCTGATCTGGTTGCGAACGCGATGATGATCAAACAAGAGCGGGGGAGCCCATGAAAACCATCGGGCGCTGCGAAAAGGGGAGTTTTTGGGATCATAGACAAAGAACGAAAAATGTCCGTGTTCCGATGGAACCTTTCCCGTCAAAATACTGGGATCGCACGAGCTGGAATATCCGAAAATGGTTTCGCAAGAGGCGCGATGGGGAAGCAGATCCGTCAGGACGTTGCGTTCCCGTGCGAGTTCCCATCCCAAGGCGTCGGAAAAGATAAAAAGATCGATCGAAGGCGTCATCGGAGACCTGCTTTCCGGCGGAGCTGTGCAGCCAGCTTTTTGACCCGCGAAAGGTTGGGAAGCTGTTTCCAGATTTCCGTGGCGCGACGGCAGCTCGGCTGAACGAATCGATCGTGCATCGGCCGGGCGAACTCTTCATAGAGCCGGATCGTCTCCTCGACGGGAATGTTGCGCGCGACCTGATCTCGGCGCAGACGGTGGATGAGACGTTGATCTGCGGGGATATCGAGAAAAATTCCAAGATCGAGCAGGCTGCGCAGGGCGGGTTCATGCAGGACGAATAATCCCTCAACGATCAAAATCTGTCTTGCCGGAAGGAGGATGGTCCTGGTTTGGCGGGAATGGGTGGCGTAATCGTACTGGGGCGCATGAACGGTCTCTCCGCGTCTGAGTTCTTTCAGATGCTTGATCATGAGCGGCACTTCGAGCGCGTGAGGATGGTCGAAGTTAAGACGTAATTCGGCTGCGCCTTTCACATGGCTGCGATCCCGATAATACCAGTCGGTTTGGATCAGGGTCGCCGCTTTCCCGAGCTGTTTTGCCAGCGCGTGGGCGAGCCAGCTCTTTCCCGATCCGGTTCCTCCCGCAATGCCCACGATCAGGTTCATGGATGACTCCAGCGTCGCCGCGGTTCCTGTTTTACGTTCATAAACAGAGTTTCGAGGTTTTCCATGTAGCGATTAAAATCGTATGTCTGCAACACGCGCTTCCTCCCATTTTCGCCCAATTTCCGTGCAAGCTGTTTGTCTCGTAGGAGTTGGTCGATGCGGGAAGCGTATGTTGGAACGTCCATCCATGGAACGAGAAAACCTGTTTCGTTATCCTTCAACCAGTCGCCGATGCCGCCCGCGTCAAATGCCACGACGGGAAGACCGCAACGCATGGCTTCCAATCCGACAAGGCCGAAAGGCTCCGGCCAGACGGATGAAACCAGTGCCACCGAAGCTTCACGTGACTGCTCGCGTATTTCGGAATTCGAAACAAAGCCGAAAAAGCGGACTTTTTTTTCCAATCTCAATTTGCGGCAGAGGTCCTCGCATGGTCGCCGATGGCTGCCATCGCCAAAGATTAGGCATTCGAAAGGCTCCTTCACGATGGAGAGGGCATGAAGCAGGACATCCACCCCCTTGCCGCGCACCAATTGGCCGGAAAAGATCAGAAGGTTGCGCGGGCCGAACGTGCTTTGAAGAAGCTCTGACGGTGGTGGGATGGGTGGCAAAATCCGTATCAAATCCGGCTTGAACCTGTTGATCAAAAGCTGCTGTCGCATATGTTCGGATGCCACGACAAGGCAGTCCAATTTCCGATTCAGGCCGATCTCCTTGAGCTTTCGGGATAAGCTCGCCCATCGGATAGGAAATAGACCCCTCCGGTTCCTCTGGATCGGCGCCAGGCATGGGAAGACACAATATCCCCCTGCGGGGCGATTGCAGATCTGCCGTGTGAAAGGATCGTATTTATAAGTGCGAAGACAATACATGTCGTGATCGTGCACCATGCGGACGAGAGGAAGGCGTGTGGAAAGTAGATGATCAAGAGAATCCAGATCGTCCCACTTGTGCATGTAAACCACATCCGGCTGGAATTTCTCCAGGATCTTCGTCCAATCGTCGCGGGTTTTTGGAAAATAAAGAAACAGGCCGAATAGTTTCTCCCAGTCTCCTTCTCCTTTTCCCGTGCGACGCAAGGCGGCGAGGGCAATCTCGTGGCCACGATTTCTTGCCGCTATGGCTGTCGCGAAGACATTGGCTTCGGCCCCACCGAAATTTCCGGCCGATTCGTGAACGAAAAGGATGCGCATGGTCGTGTTGCGGAAGGTGAAGCAAAACGGTCCTGATGTTCAGTTCACCGCAGACGCTTTCAAAAGCTATTGCTTGAAGTCGAGGTGAATTCAAGCAACTAGATCTATTCATGGCCGCCGATCCTGAACGCTATTTTCCGGCTTCCCACCCGGAGTTGAGTGCCGCGCTGGATCTCTTTATGGCAAACGCGCGACATCAGCTCGGGGCGCTGGGCGGGGTTGAAGCGTTCGTTCTTGCCGGTGGTTACGGGCGGGGCGAGGGCGGCGTTCTTGTAGGAGATGACGGCCGTGAACATCTCTATAACGACCTCGAGTTTTATCTTTTTACAAAAGGGATTCCAACCGCTGCGCTCCGCCATGGTGTGCACCAGATCGAGCGTGAAGGATCTCGCGCTTTGGAGCTGGAGGTGGAAATCCGGATGCTTCCCTCGCGCGCGTTGCGACGGGCGGTTCCTTCAATGTTTTTTTACGATCTTTTTTGGGGGCATCGAGTCGTTTATGGTCCGGAGGATTTCGTCCGACGGTTCACGCCTGATGCTGTGCGCGATGAAGACCGGATCCCGCTTCACGAAGCCACACGCCTGTTGTTCAACCGGGGTAGCGGCCTGCTTTTTGCGGCAGCGAAACTGGGTGGGATCGATCCTGATCGTGATATCCGATTCATTCAACGCAATCACGCGAAGCTTAAGCTTGCGCTGGGAGACGCTTGGCTGGCGGCCCATGGCGAATATCACTGGTCATGTGTGGAGCGAAATCGCCGATTAAAAAAACATGCGATCACCCTGCCGAATGGCGCCGTCATTCAGGGATTTCACGATGAAGGGGTTCAGTTCAAACTGCATCCGGCGCATCCCATGCTCGATGACGCGACTCTGAGAGCCCAACAGCAACGCCTCGTGGCTCTCTGGACGGAGCTTTTTCTTTGGCTGGAAGGGAAGCGTCTCCAAACTTCTTTTTCGACGCTCTCCAGCTATGTCCACTATGCGGGGCGTGTTCTTCCTGAGATGTCTCTCTTGAAGGCTGTTTTGTGCCATCTTCGCGACATACTTCGTTACCGTGGTTTCGTCCCCCGCTGGCGGGATTATCCTCGCGCGACTTTGCAACGGGCGCTTGCCGGCGCATTGGCCTCGCAGGATATGCTGGATGGGGAGGGCGGCGCGGGCGTCCTCTCGGTTTCAACTTCTTCATTCCTTGCGGAATATCGTCGATGGTGGAGTCGGTATCATTGAACTGTCCGGCATAGAGGGGATCTGCCGGGACATCTCACAGCAAGATAAAATGGAACCTGACCCGGCCTGGTTCTGAACGCCGATTGATTTTGCCGGGCAATATGACACTATCCTCATTCTTCATGAAGGTGTGTTACAGCGCGACAATTTGGGATGGCGGCCGCTCTGGGATCGGAACGTACATCGCGGAACAGATCTCGCAGCTTTCGCAACGCGAGGATCTGAATCTTCGCATCCTGGAATATGGAGGCAGGCTTCTCTCGCGTCACGAACGCCCGCAAGGGAGTGGAACCGGAAGTGGAACTCGAAACCCCGTGCGGCCGCTCCGGGACATTGCATGGCATCGCTGTCGTCTTGCTTCGCTGGTCCGGCAGGAAAAAATCGATGTCGTTCATGTGCCCACGATTCGACGGATCCCAGGAAAATTGTCGTGCGCCGCAGTGATTACCGTGCATGACCTGGGCCCTGTGCGAATGCGAGGAAAGTATGGGCTGCTTCGCCGTTTCTATCATACGAGCGTGGTCCCCCGGTGGCTGGAGAATGTCGACGCGATCGTCACTCCCAGTCATTTCACCAAAAATGATCTCATGCAGTTTTATCGGGTGTCTGCTGAAAAAATCACGGTGGTTCCCAATGGATTGAATCATGAGATTTACAAGCCAGGTGATGAGAAGGAAAGCGCGGCCCGGATACGCGATAGTTACAAAATCGCAGGTCCTTTCTTTGTTTATATTTCACGTTTGGAACATCCGGCAAAAAATCATGTTCGGTTGATCCATGCTTTTGAGCAGTTCAAAGATTCGCTTTCGCTTCCCCATCAGTTGGTGCTCGTTGGCGCTCGGTGGAACGGAGCGGAGGAGGTTGAAGAGGTCCTTGCGGCCTCCAGGCATCGTCAGGCGATTGTGCATACAGGTCATGTGCCACATGAGGATTTGCCTCACTTTTTGCGCGCTTCGGTGGCGCTCATCTACCCCTCCTTGTTTGAGGGCTTTGGAATGCCCGTGACGGAAGCTATGGCATGCGGAACGCCCGTGGCGTGTTCGCGGTCCTCTTCCCTTACCGAAATTGCCGAGGGAAAAAGTCTTTTGTTCGATCCGGAAAATCCGGAAGAAATGGCGGATGCGATGCGAAAATTAGCCACGGATGATTTGTTGCGAGAACGTCTTTGCGCCACAGGACTCGCGCATGCGAAGACATTTACGTGGAAGCGGTGTGTCGATGAAACCATTCAGGTTTGGCGGCAGGCGATGGAGCGTGCTCGATGAGTTCCTGCATCCATCGTCTTTTTGGCATTTCCATCTGGGATGAAACCCTCAAGGACGCCACGCGTGCCATCCTTGAGGCCGCTCAGAGCGGGGAGCGCCGCACGGTCTATTTTGTGAATGCTCATTGCATCAATGTCGCTGTCCGAAATCCTGACTATCTCGACGCGCTGAAGAAGGTTGATCGTGCCTATGCGGACGGGAGTGGGCTGGCGATTGCGGCTCGTTTGGCCGGTAGTCCGTTGCGTGACAACGTGAATGGAACGGATATGTTCCCGCTTCTTTGCGAATATGCGGCTCGTGAAAATATCCCCATCGCACTGCTTGGAGCCAAGCCAGGAATTGCCGTTCGTTGTGCGGAAAACATGAAAGCACGTTTTCAGGGACTGCAGTTTTCATTTGTGGAACATGGCTATTTCGATCGGAGTGAAGAAGCAGAAATGATTCAGCGACTGAACGCGAGCGGCGCCAAAATTCTGCTGGTGGCTTTTGGCGTGCCATTTCAGGAGTTGTGGATTCAACGGAATGCTGCGATATTAAAGGCACCGGTGCTCCTTGCGGTGGGAGGACTGTTTGATTTTTATTCGGGTTTACGTGTGCGGGCTCCCCTTCTTTTACGGAAAACCGGGTTCGAATGGGTCTATCGTTTAGCACAGGAACCGATGCGCATGTTCGTTCGATATGTGATTGGAAACCCCCTTTATTTAAGCCGAATCTTTTTTCTTAGATTGAAAGGCAAGAAATATTTAATGGAATCGATTTTCTATTCGAACAAAAGCTGAATGTCGGTTTTGTAATCTTTTGTGCATCAAGTATTTGTGATTTCTTATGAAGTTCGGCGGGTGATTGATGACTTGATTCCAAGGCAGCTCTTGTCTAGATTAAAGGCTTGCTCCCGATGTTGAGAGATCCCGACTTCGGCTGCTTGGGATCAATGCCATATGAATGAAGAGAATCAGAATTCAACGAACGCCACTCATGGATGGAACGGCGCAACGCGTCCATTTGAGCCCACGGGCGATCCCAAATTTTTTTATCAAAGCCGTCAGCATGTGGAGGCGTTGGCGCGCCTGGAATATTTGATCACCCAACAGACGATGCAGATGGGCATGCTCACAGGTGAAATTGGTTGCGGCAAATCAATGGTGCGGCAGATGCTGGTGAACAAACTGCCTGCGGACAAGTTGTGTGTCGTTCAATTCGAAAATTCGGGATTCAATTTCACCGATCACTTGCGCCGGCTCCTCGACAAGTTTGGCCTTGGCGATTTCGCGGCCGATAAACGGGGAATGTACGATTTGTACGAATTGGTGGCCCATTGCATGGCGCAGCTCGACGAGATTTACGGGCGTCACCTGGTTCTTCTTTTTGACGAGGCTCAAGATCTGAGCACGGAGGTTCTGACGCAGCTGAAGATGCTTACCAATTTAAATGAACGCGGGGAGGGGGCGTTGACCATCGTCCTGATCGGCCAGCCTGAGTTGCGCGAGGTGGTGGCGCGAGTGCCCGCGGTTGATCAACGCATCAGTTTGCGCTATCATCTCAAGCCGATGATGGGGGAAGATGTGGAACCTTATCTGCGTCATCGCATGCAAGCGGCTGGTGTTGGCATGGACGTATTTACAAAAATAGCCTGCGAGCGCATTTATCATGCGAGCCGTGGAATTCCCCGGGAAATTAATCGACTTGCACGCCTCTCGATGGAAGTATCGAAAAATCGCGGAAAAAAAATGGTGGATGAAGAGGAGGTTCATATTGTGGTTGAGGATTTGCGTCGTCATCAGAATATGCCTTCGTGGAATAGCATTACCTTATGAAGTCAGACGAGTCCGATCAGCCGATTGAAGGCGAAATGCGCGTCAGCGATTGGATGAGCAGCAAAAAAGAAGCCAAGGCTCCGGCGGTAAATCCTCCGCCCACGCCCAAGGAGAGCAAGCCTGAAGCCTTTTCGCTAGCCCAGACGGTCAATGGAAACACGGATCAAACGCCTCCTCCGCCTGCTCCTCCGGGAGCGAAGCGCGCCGTTCTGCAAGCTCCCATGCTTGAACCTCTCCGTCGCGAGAGTGCTCCGATCTCTCCCCGATCTTTTGCATTTGGGAAGATCCCTTCTCCGACAGTCAAACCTGATCCTTCGGACGAAGTCTCTTCCGAAGAAGACCTTGCTGAAGACCAATTGCCTTTCGATGTATTTCGCTATGCTGGCGGGATTCTTCAACGCAAGTTTTCGATTTTTTTTGTTGGGCTCCTTGGATTGGTCGGAGGCTTTGCATACGGTTATTTAAGCGGGGACAATTATCGGGCGTCAGCCACCCTTATTTTTCGCGACGTGCCCACGAGCATCCAGGTTGCGGGTTCTCAGCGGGATTACAAGCCGAAGGAGCTGACCGTATCGACCCTCACAGAGATTTTGTCTTCGGAGCCGTTGCTTCAGCGAGTGGGATCCAAATTGCATCCGCCCTTAACGGTCAAAAAACTTTCCAAACGGCTCACGATGAAGCCAGAAGGGCGTGGAGAGTGTCTCACATTGACCTTTGAGGGGGCGCCGGACGGCGCAGCTGCCGTGAATGGTGCCAACACATGGGCTGAGGAAGGGCTTCAATTCACCAAGGAATTGCAGGCGCAGGAAGCGCGTGAGGCACGTTCCTATCTCGATCATGAGCAATTGCAGAATTCCATCAATTCTGGGCGGACGGAGATTGCCCAATTGCGCGCCCAATTTTCCGATCAAAATCCACTCGTGAGGGAGAAGCTCGAGCAGCTTCAACGGCTCGAAGACCAGCTCCGTAAGAAGGATGAGGAGTCGAAAATGCCCCCTCCTGATCTGAAGCCGGGAGAGCTGCCGGATGATCCGCAGCACACCATCATGGGTTATTACAATATCATCTCACCGGCTACAATTGAAGCTGTCAGGTCGACGAATAAGTGGGTGAAAGGGATGCTATTTGGCGTCGGTTTTTCTGCCGCGGGGATTTTTTTAATGCTGGGATTCTCTCTTTTGAGTGAAATCATGGATCGGCGCGTGCGCACGGTTGCGGAGCTCGAACAGGCCATTGACCATTCCAATCTGCAGAAGATCCCGCGCGTTTCCGCGAAAGCGCTTGCTTCCAATGAGGTATCGACGATTTGGACCAGGATTCTCGGCGGATCCTCGCGTGAAGTGGTCTGTTTCTGGACGCCTCATTATCATGAGCAGTCTGGTCTCGTCATGCAGGCATTGCTCAATCTGGCCTCGAAGCAGGTGATGCCCTTGATTTGGGTGGATACCGGCATGTTCGGCGTTCGAGCTCCTGCGGATTTCCAGCAGGTGGAATTGCCACAGTTGGGTTACGAACTTGGTTCGGGACGGTATTCCATGAAGTTGAACCTACAGGCTCTCTCGGCAATCGAAGCGGAGCAGATCGGCAAGGCGTTCATGGAGATTGCCACGCGTCAGAAAATGCCGATCTGGATCGGCATTCAGGGACAAATCCAGGAGCCTGCGTGTTCTCTTGCCCGTCATGTGAATCGTGTCAAAATTCTGGCCGTCTTGGAAGCGGTGTCCAAGACGTTTTGGGAAAACGAAAGTGAACTCTTAAAGCAAAGCGTTGGATCCCATGTGGAATGGCTTGCGGTGAATTATGTTCCATGGTATGGCTGGTGAGGTTTATGCGAATTGCCATTCTTTTTTTACTTTTTGTCAGTCTTGGTGTTCGGGCAGAGGATGGGCAGAATCAGGCTTCCAGCACCCCTTCGTGGAAAGATGAATATACGATCGGGCCTGGAGACACGTTGCGCATTGAGCTCTACGGAAAGCCGGAAACCCTGCGTTCCTCCGTGGTCGTGCAGCCCGATGGCACTCTCTCCTATCTTCAGGTGCAGAATCTTCCCGTGAAGGGGCTGACGATTGAACAGGTTCGTGTGCAAATCCAATCTTCCCTGGAACGATTTTTTCGAAACGTCGAAGTTATTGTTCAGCCCCTCGTTCTTCGCAGTAAAAAATATTTCGTGCTTGGCCGTGTGGCTGGTCGTGGCGCCTATGTGATGGATCATCCCATCACAATTGTGGAGGCGGTCGCGCGCGCGCGCGGCATTGAAACGGGCGTGCTGGAGCCGACCCCTGCGGGACTGGCCGATTTATCTCGTGCGTTTCTTGTTCGGAACAATAAGCGGGTGTCGATCGATTTTGAGAAACTTTTTCTTGCAGGCGATCTTTCCCAAAACATCGAGCTCGAACCCGATGACTATCTTTATTTTCCATCGACGACGAATCCTGAAGTGTACGTCACTGGCTTCGTCAATGCGCCTGCGCGAGTTGCGTTGATTCCGGATATGACGGTGATGAGCGCCCTTTCTGCATGCGGAGGTTTCAATCCCGCAGCCTACCGCGACCGGGTGCTTTTGATCCGCGGATCCCTGCAAAATCCCCAAACGTTTCCCATCGATTGCAACGATATCTTGAAAGGAAAAGCGACCGACATGCTGCTCCAGTCCCAGGATATTATTTATGTGAGCAGCCGTCCTTGGCGCATTGCTGAAGATCTGCTCGATACAGCCACTCAGGCTTTCGTTCAAGGTGCTGTGAATGCATGGGTGGGTCACAACGTGGAACTCGGCAGCGCCGTGCATCCGGTGATTCCTCAGACCAGGTGAGCTTATGCAAACTTTTCCCTACCGTTTTCTTCGTGTCATGGGACTGGCCTGTGCCACCCTGATTTCCATCTGGATCGTCGGTTGTTCTTCGTACGGATCCAAATTCGATCCCTATGCTGGTCCATCCCCAGCCACGGCGCCCCTGGATGATGTCAGCAATCAATTTACGTCCGTGAAGGTTGAGAACAAGGTGCCCAGCGAATGGCTCAGACCTTCTGATCAACCTTACCGGCTTGGTTCCGGCGATGAGCTTTTGATTGAGGTTGTCGGGGTTTCCAATTCGGTATCGACCACTTTCATCACTCCTGATGGGAAGCTCTATTTTCAAAATATCTCGGGATTTCGTGCGCGCGGTCTGACTCTGCCTGAGCTGAAGGACTCCTTAGAGAAGGAACTCGGGAAATGGTATAACGCCCCCCAAGTCAGTATTTCGATCTCCCAGGTAAAAAGTCAGCGTGTTTGGATTATGGGCCGCGTGACGACTCCGGGCATCTATCCCCTGGATCATCCGACCACGCTCCTTGAGGCGATCTCGCAAGCTGGCGGCATAGCCACAGGGGGCTTGTTGAATGCGCTTCAAAGTTCATCGACCACCGCGGCGCAGGATGAGATGGCGGATCTTTCACGCGCCTTCCTTGTGCGGGACAGCAAATTTGTGCCCATCGATTTCGAGGCTCTTTTGAAGCAGGGGGATATGAGCCAGAATATTTATCTTAAGGATGGCGACTTCATTTCACTTCCTGCGATCCGAAGCAGGGAAGTGTATGTCATGGGATCTGTTGTGCGGCCCAGTTCGGTCCCCTATCACGATTCCATTTCCCTTATCGGCGCCATCGCGGCAGCGGGTGGTCCAGCGCCGGTGGCCCATATTCAGCACATTGTATTGATCCGCGGCAGCTTGACGGAGCCCAAAGTGGCGGTTCTCGCCTACAAGGACATTGTGACGGGGAAGACGCGCGATGTGATGTTGCAGCCTCATGACATTGTATGGGTGCCCCGCTCTCCATGGGAACGCCTGGATAATCTGGTCCACGTCGCTCTCAACACATTTGTACAAAGTGTTGCCATCAATGAAGGCGCCCATTTTGGAGCACCCGGCACGGCGTCAGTCGGAACGACGATCAATGTTAGCGGGCAATAGCTTGCAATTTCAGTCCGACGCGCCTTCAGCCAATGTGGCGCACAGCACATCCAAGCCTTCATTCACCTGCTCGTCGGTGATGCAAAGTGGCATCAAGGTCCGGATGACGTTGCTGTAAATCCCCGCTGAAAGAATGATCAGGCCTCGTTCAGCGCATTTTTTCACCACGGCTGCGGCGAGTTCAGGATGGGGTTGTCGTGTCTCCTTCGAACGAACAAGTTCGATTCCGAGCATCGCGCCGAGCCCCCGGACATCTCCCACCCAGGCGCATTTTTTCTGAAATTCCAAAAGACGGGTTTGAACCAGTTTGCCGATAGCGCCGGCGCGCTTTGCCATCTGGTTCTTCTCGAGCAGATCGATGTTGGCCAGCGCTGCAACGCATGCGATGGGATTGCCGCCATAGGTGCCGCCGAGTCCCGCCACATGGACCGATTCCATCAACTCCGCGCGCCCCGTCACGGCGGCCAGGGGTAATCCTCCCGCCAATGACTTGGCCATGGTCATCAGGTCCGGCACCAGATTGTAATGTTCGCAGGCGAACATCTTCCCGGTGCGCGCAAAACCGGTCTGAACCTCATCGATGATCAGAAGAATCTTGTGCTCGCGGCAGACTTCCGCAAGGCCTTTCACATAGTCAGGGGGCATTGCCACAAATCCGCCCTCGCCAACCACAAGTTCCACGATGAAGGCCGCGATCGAATCCGGCGCGACTTGCGCCTTCAGAAATTCGTGCAGATGATCGAGAAGCGACGCGACGAAAGCAGGTTCGCTCATTCCTGCCGGACGCCGGTAGCTGTACGGGTAAGGAAGGCGGTAGATTTCCGGAGCAAACGGTCCAAAACCGAATTTGTACGGCTTGACTTTGCTGGTGAGGGACATGGTGAGCAGGGTGCGGCCATGATACCCGTGCTCGAAGGCTACGATGGCGGGACGTTTCGTGAAGTAGCGCGCCACCTTCACCGCATTTTCTACGGCTTCCGCGCCGGAATTAACGAGGAGCGTTTTTTTCGGGTGATCCCCCGGCGTGATCGCGTTGAGCTTGCGAGCCAGCTGCACGTACGGCTCATGCATCGTGACGTGGAAACAGGTGTGCAGGAACTTTTCCGCTTGCTGCTGCACGGCCTTGACGACCGCTTCGGGCGTGTGTCCGGCGTTCAAACATCCGAGTCCGCCGGCAAAATCGAGAAACTGATTTCCATCGACGTCCTCCAAGGTTGCGTCGTGCGCCTGCGCGGCGAAGATGGGCGTGATCTGGAAAACAGCCTTGGGGACGTGTTTCTCACGTTCCCCCATCAATTTCTGGCTTTTAGGACCCGGGATCGGAGTGCGGAGATGAATGGTGCGCATAGTAAGAAATGGAAGAGCGCTTTAGCAGAAACGCGAGTCGACGTGTCCAAAACAGAAATAAGTTCCCGTGCTTCAAAGGAAATTCACAAGAGTGTCACACGGCGCGCTAATACCATCCGATGGGATTCTCGTTTAAATTAATATGGAGCTGCTTGGTCTCCAAATATTCGTCGATGCCATGGGGTCCCAGCTCGCGTCCGGCCCCACTTTGTTTGTAGCCGCCCCACGGCGCTTCAACGTAGCAGGGCTGCATGGTATTCACCCACATGATGCCGGCCCGGATCTTTCGAGCGACCCGGAGTGCGCGAAAAATATCCCGTGACCAGACGGCTCCCGCCAGACCGTATGGCGTGTCATTGGCGATCGCGACCGCCTCGTCCTCGTTCTTGAACGGAATAACAACCACAACTGGGCCAAAAATTTCCTCTTGCGCGATGCGCATGGAGTTCTTCACTTCGTCAAAGATGGTTGGTTCCACGTAGAATCCCTTGCGAAGCACCGCTGATTTGGGAGCCTTGCCGCCGGCAACCAGCTTCGCGCCTTCTTCGATGCCGATCTGGATATAGCTTAAAACTTTATCGCGATGTTCCTCGGTGACGAGCGGTCCCATCTTGGTCTTTCGATCCATCGGATCGCCGAGGCGGATGAGTTTGGCTTTCTCAAGGAGCCGCTTCATGAATTTTTTGTGAAGGGAACGCTGGACCAGGATGCGCGATCCCGCGGAGCAGACTTCTCCCTGATTGATGAAAAGACCAAAGAGAGCTCCATCCACACTGGCTTCCAGGTCCGCGTCTTCGAAAAAAATGTTGGGAGATTTTCCGCCTAGTTCGAGTGTCACTTTTTTTAGATTCGATGCGGCAGCTCCCTTGATGATCGCGCGGCCTGTTTCAGTGCCGCCCGTGAAGGCGACTTTGTCGACCTCCTTGTGATTGACGAGAGCGGAACCTACGGTTTCGCCGGCGCCCTGCACGATGTTGATCACCCCCGGAGGAAGTTTTAATTCCTGCAGAAGGCGTCCAAATTCCAGTGTCGTGAGCGGTGTTTGCTCCGCGGGCTTCAGAATGACCGTGCAGCCTGCGGCGAGTGCGGGCGCAAGCTTCCAAGCCGCCAACATGAGCGGGTAATTCCATGGGACGATCAGCGCGCAGACGCCGACAGGTTCGCGCAACGTGATGGAAATCGCATTGTCGGGGACGGGCGCCGTCAGGCCCGTGATTTTCGTAGCCAGGCCGCCATAATATTCGTAACAGGTCGCCGTATCGTTCATGTCGAACTCAGATTCCACGATGGGCTTTCCGACATTCAATGTCTCGAGGCGAGCGAGTTTGGGAAGGTTCTTTCGGACAAGCTCGGCGATGCGAAAGAGGATGCGGCCTCGTTGTTGCGCTGTCATATTGGGCCAGTCGCCACCATCAAACGCCTTGCGTGCCGCCCTGACGGCAGCATCCACATCATTCAAAGACGCTTCAGGCACTTCAGCGACGACTTTCCCATTGAAGGGATTCACGACCTTGCGGGTTGCGCCGTCCTCTGCGTGAGTAAGCTTGCCACCGATAAGCATTCGGTAGGACATGCCACGGAATGTACTCTGGGACGAGACCCGTGGCAAGTCTTGCGATATGGAATGCTTTCAACGAGGGCGAGAAAACTCCGCGGGCCTCATTCAGGAGAGCCGGACTTCCCGACTTCAGGCCCCACGTTCCTTAAAATTTGCAAACACGAATGGAGCGCTTCGACATGGGCGCGAACGCGTTTTTGAATGGAAAAATGGGTTGGTGTTTCAATTGTCAGGGTTCGTGGTGAGTGATGTTGGACATGGTAAAGGGCTTCCGGCCAAAACTTGCGTTTGCGGATCAATTTGAAATTCCTGAACACGACTCCTCCTTGCGCGATCCTGTTTTCGATGCGATGGCGCGGATCGATGGGAAGAATGCGCGAAACCCGTTGCACGACTTCGATTCCGATGAAGGGAGCCATTCTCGCCACCTCGTAAAGATAAAATCCCGCCGCATCGTAATCCTCATGCAGGCAAAGTGTCAGGTCGAACTGCCGATCGCCCAGTACCCGTTTGGCAGCACACACTTCGTCGGACGATCTCCTATTCCAGAGACGATTCACGTCCTGGCCTCGCTCGTTCAACCGTGTGTTGTGCTCATATCCCCAGGGATTCAGACATGGAAACAAGGTGATTGCATAGGACTGCAGCCAGTCTGGACGCTTTTGAAGCAATTGCCAAACGGCCTCGACGGGCGCAGGCTCGTCACCATGCACACCGGCCGAGATTAAAATCCGCGCATGAGGATATGGCGGCGTGTATTCCCAGGACCAGAGAGAATACCCTGAGACCACGGCGATTCGGCGCCGTTTGCCCCAGCGAAGCGCATTCAAAGTTCGTTCCATGTCGGCATAGGGAACGCGCGGATGGGGAATGTGAGAGGGTCGGGCCATGATGAATGTGGATTGAACGTTGGATCTTCTGAGGATATCAAGAGTGGATTGTGATCCTCGTCGTCGGTCCATCTCCATCCTATCAACGTGTCTGGACGTTTGAACACTTCAAGTTGGATCACGTCAACCGGGCTCAGATCGTTGAGGCATTGCCTTCGGGAAAAGGAGTGAATTGTGCGCGCGCGGCCCGGCGTTTGGGATCGAAGGCCGAAATCCTGACGTTCCTAGGCGGAGAAACCGGGGAGTGGGTGCAACAGAAGCTTCATGAGGAGGATCTTCCAGCTCATGTCATCCGCACGGCTGTGCCTACGCGAAGCTGTCATACTCTCATCGACAGGCTGTCCGGTTTCGTGACTGAACTCGTGGAAGAGCCATGTTCCGTTGCGTCAACGGATGAACAGAAATATCGCACGAAATTTGAGGAGCTACTTTCGCGGAGCGACCTTCTGGTGTGCATCGGCTCGATTCCGCGAGGGATGTCCCAGACTCTCTATCGCGACTTCATCCGTTTGGCGAATAAGCGCGGCATTCCGGCGATTCTTGATGCGCAGAATGATGCGTTGATTTCTGCATTGGAGATGAAGCCCGCGGTTGTAAAGGTCAACCATCGCGAATTGGCCGAGGCATTGAAGGCAAAGCTATCGCCCGAGCAGGGCATCCAAGAAATGCTCAAGCACGGCTGCGGATCCGTGCTGGTGACATGCGGTTCCGAGCCTGCATGGCTCGGTTGGGACGAGAAAATCATGTCCATATCCCTGCCCGGAATGGTGAGTGGAAACGCGACCGGTTCGGGAGATTCGGTTTGTGCCGGCCTCGCGATTGCTCTTTTGGGCAAGCGATCGATGGCGGACGCCGCGCGATACGCCCTGGGATGCGGCATCGCGAATGTCGGATTTGGTTATGGTCGCCTGAGTGATGATTCGGCCAGGCATTGGACGAAGAACATCGAGAGATTGTCCGACTTATAAATCTCTTTTCAGCTTTTCTTCCTCCCATCGTGAGGAACGGAGTTTTCCGAGGCCCCCATGTTTTTCTAACAGATTCATGGAACGCGATTAACATTCTATTGCATGGCGAGAAGGATTAGGACAATGCTAGAGATTTAGCATATGACGGAATCTTCATTCAATGAAGTGTGTGTCTTAGAGCCCGAAGACCAGGTGGCTCCGGCCACCGCCATCGTGATCTTTGGCGCAACAGGAGATTTGACCCATCGTAAGATCATTCCTGCCTTCTATCATTTGCAGAAACATGGCCGTCTGGCGGATGGTTGCGCCATCGTAGGCTTTGCCCGGCGCCCCAAGACAGATCAGGAATTTCGGGAAGAGCTCCGAGCTTCTGTTGAAGAGTTTTCTCATAGCAAGCCCGTCGATAAGGAGATGCTGGATCGTCTTCTGTCGCATGTTTATTATCATCAAGCAGACCTCGCAGACCCGGTCGGATATCGGCAACTCGCAGATCGCCTTAAAACATTGCCGGAACGGCCTGCGTTTCAGAATCGCTACTTGTTTTACATGGCGACGGCCCCGAGCTACTTCGAAACAATCGCCGAGAATTTGGCCCGGGCAGATCTGGCATATGATGAAAATGCGGCTGGTATCTCGCGTGTCATTGTCGAGAAACCATTTGGCGAGGATTTAAAGAGCGCCCAGCATCTTAACCAGACATTGCAACGCTTTTTCCCGGAACAAAACATCTATCGCATCGATCATTATCTTGGGAAGGAGACCGTCCAGAACCTCCTCTATTTCCGGTTCGGCAATTCGATTTATGAGCCACTCTGGAACCGGAGATACATCGACAATGTCCAAATCACGGTGGCTGAAAAGGTTGGGGTGGAGGATCGTGGCGGTTACTACGACGCGACGGGTGCCGCGCGTGACATGCTGCAGAACCATCTCTTTCAGCTCCTCACCCTCATCGCGATGGAGCCTCCGGCCTCGCTCGAAGCTGAAGCGATTCGTGATGAAAAAGTGAAGGTTTTGAAGTCCATTCCTCTTTCATCTGAGGAAGCCCTTATTCAGAAAAGTGTCCGCGCGCAATATGGCGAGGGAATGATCGATGGAAGGAAAGTTCGTCCGTACCGGCGGGAATCGAGGGTCGCCCCGGATTCCATGACAGAGACTTTCGTCGCGTTGCGGTTGGAAGTCGACAACTGGCGTTGGGCAGGTGTGCCTTTTTACCTCAGGACGGGAAAGGCGATGAGGCAACAATTTTCAGAGATTAATATCGTTTTCAACCGTCCGCCGAGCGTCCTTTTTGCGGCAGTATGTGGTGTGCGATTGCATCGCAACAGTTTGCGGATTCGTATTCAACCCAATGAAGGCATTCATCTCAATTTCAACGGAAAGGTTCCCGGCAAAAGCGTCATTCAGCGCGTCGACATGGATTTTCGATATCGTGAAGATTTTCAAGACTATCTTCCCGAAGCGTATGAACGCCTCATGGTGGACGCGTTGGTGGGCGAATCGACGCTCTTCACCCGCAAGGATGAAGTGGAACAGGCGTGGAGATTGGTCGACGGGCTTCGTTCCGCCTGGATGGGGCAAAATATAAAGGAATTGCCTTCTTACGGAGCAGGATCGCTTGGGCCAGAAGAGGCCAATCAACTGCTTCAACGGGAGGGCCGCGGATGGTTGCCGATTTATGATTACTAAACAAACGTTCTCAACCACGTCGGCTTGGCTGGACGCTCTCCTCAAGGAGTTTCAATCCCTCGTGAATGATACGTTGCGCAGCCGTGATCGCATGCATGTGGCCCTGTCCGGTGGCTCCACGCCGAAACCATTTTATGATGCCTTGGCCCACAAGGGGGATTTGCCCTGGGGACGGATCGAATGGTGGCTTGGCGACGAGCGTTGGGTCCCTGCGACGAATCCGGCCAGCAATGAAAAGATGATTCGCGAGAGCCTGGCTGCGGGAGACAATGAGTTCGCTCAACATTTCCATTCGTGGCATCTCGATCTGGAGGCGGAAGGAGCGGCGCGCCTGTATGAAGCGGAGCTTCGCCGCGCGATGGGCAATCGCCCGGCATTCGATCTCATTTTGCTGGGGCTCGGAACCGATGGACATACCGCATCTCTTTTTCCAGGAACTCCCGTCCTTCAGGAAAAATTTCTCTACACGAGCGCGTGTTTTGTGCCGCAGATGAAGAGCATGCGTGTGACTCTTACCTATCCCTGTTTGAATGCAGCCCGAAATGTGTGGTTTCTTGTCCAAGGGCGAGAAAAAGAGGCGAGGATTGCAGAGCTTCTCAATCGCGGGGAAATTCCGAGCGCGAAGATCCAAACGAAATGCCAGAAGCTTTTCTGGCTGACGGCCTAGTTCACGTGTGGTCGAGGGGAGCCAAATGAGGCAATAACGCGACCGTTGTTATTTTCTCAACATGCTGCTAAATTGATTTTCTTTCTTGATCGGTGGGCATCCAGCTCGCCGTTATGAATGAATGCAGAGGATTTTTCATGATTTCGGGTCCTTCATGTTTTACGGACGCACAAAACTCGTTTCGACTGCTGCTGGTCGAAAATAATCCCGCCGACATTCATCTTGTTCGCGAGGCATTGACCCAGACCGGCGAAGTGCAATTTCAGATCACGGAGTCCGTGACTCTTGAAGACGGGCTTCAGCAATTAAGCGCTCAGATTTTTGATGTCGTCATTCTTGATCTGGAACTGCCCGGGAGCAATGGGCTCGATGCCCTGTTCAAGATCAGCACGGCAGCTCCTCTCATTCCCATTGTCGTCTTGACCGGCAACCGTGATCGAAAGCTGATTTTGGAATCATTGCAAAATGGGGCGGAAGATCATTTGTTCAAGGATCAGATCGACCCACGTCTTCTGGTTTATTCCCTGTGCCATGCGATTGACCGGCACCGGCTTAGGTTGGAGCTCGAGCAAACGCGCAGTCAACAGCTTCAACATCACAATCTGGAAAGTATTGCGATTCTGGCAGGAGGCATTGCGCACCATTTCAATAACATCCTCACGGTCATCATCGGCAATACGGAATTCATCCTCGGGACGCCGCGAGTCAGCAAAGAAATCCAAAACGCGCTCCATCAGATGAAGAGCTCGAGCTATCGGGCTGCCGATTTGTGCAAACAACTTCTTGCTTATTCTGGCAAGGGAAAGCTGGTGCTGCAACCGCTGGATGTCAGCATGATCGTTCAAGAGACTTCGGAGATGTTTCAGTTTTCAATGTCGAAATCGATCAATGTGACGACACGCTATGCGGACGAGTTGCCGCGGGTTGACGTCGATGTTTCGCAGCTGCGCCAGATGATCTTGAATCTTCTTCGCAATGCGTGCGAAGCGATTGAATTGACCGAAAGCGATGAAGGCGTGATCACGGTCACAACGGGCGTCGTGAAGGCTGACCGCGTTTATCTTGCCAAGAGTTACGGAGGCGCCGACCTGCCTGAAGGCAATTACGTCTATATCGAGGTGCGCGACAATGGATGCGGCATGGACGAGACGACGCGACGCCAGCTGTTCGAGCCTTTCTTTTCACGAAAATTCATCGGGCGCGGTCTCGGCCTGCCTGCTGTGTACGGCATCGTGCGCGTGCACAAGGGGGCCCTTGTCGTCCTGAGCGAAGAAGGCAAAGGATCCACCTTTCGGGTTCTCCTCCCTCCCTCCCAGGCGAAAGAGGGCGCTGTTCCCACCCGTCTTGTGCCTAAGGATTCCTGGCATGGAAAAGGAACCCTTCTGCTTGTCGATGACGAGGAGAATGTGCGCTCCGTCATCAACAACAGTCTGAAAAATCTCGGTTTCCGCGTGCTCATGGCCGGAAGCGGCAAGGAAGCTATCGATCTCTTCAAATCTCGTCATAAGGAGGTTGACCTGGTGCTCTTGGACATGGTGATGCCCAACATGAACGGAGAAGAACTCTACCATGAGCTGCGTCGGATCAGGCCCGACGCCCGGGTGCTCGTCATGAGCGGTTATAGCGAGGACGACGTGATGGATATTTTTGCAGGCCGCAATATCGCAGGCTTTATTCAAAAACCTTTTCGTTATACGGAACTGCGCGACAAGATTTATTCCATTCTGAGTTCATAAAGTTCCAGCGTGCCCGGGTTCTGCGAATCATCGGAAGGCTTCTCCTCTGATCAAGTCAGTTTGAGAATCCAGCAGCGGCAATGGGGATAGGCGCGTAGAAGTTCATCTCGATTTCCTAACTCGAAGTCCTTGAAATCAAATCCGGGCGCGACGGTGCACCCCACAAGGCTCCATCGGGCACGTGGCGCCGGAATGGCGCCAAACCATCGTCCCGCGGGAACGACATGCTGCAGGACTTGGCCGCGGTTCAAATCGGGACCGAGGATGGTTTGGCAAACTCTTCCTTTTGAATCGATTTCGATGATTTTCAGAGGGCCACCGAGATAAAAATGCCATTGTTCATCAGATTGGATTCGGTGCAAGCGTGAGCGATGACCACACGCAAGAAGAAAGAGAATGGAGGTCGATGCGCTTCGATCACCCCGGCAAGTCGCAATCTTTTGTTTCGCACGGTACGTTTCGCGAAAGAATCCTCCCTCCGGATGCGGGCTCAATTGAAGCGTTGTAATCAGTTTGGATGATGGAGATTTTTTCATGGGCATCAATCAGGTTTGCGCTTTCGATGGGTGCATTTCATTTTAAGTTCATCTTTGTGTCCTGACGAGCAGATCACGTCTTGTTTTCGCCGACGGAGAGGGTTACGTTTCGCGCGTAATGGCCGCAATCGAAGCAAATCAACTGACAAAAACTTTCCGCACGTATCAAAAACGTCATGGATTTTGGGGTTCGGTGTACGGTTTGTTTCGTCGTGAATTTACCGAAACGCGTGCGGCTTCCAATATCACGTTCACGATTCAGGAAGGCGAGCTTGTGGGTTTCCTGGGACCCAACGGTGCGGGCAAAACCACCGTGCTCAAAATGCTCTCCGGGTTGCTTTTTCCGAGCTCCGGTCAGGCAAAAGTTCTGGGGTTCACTCCATGGGAACGAAAAAACGACTATCGGCGACAATTCTCCCTTGTGATGGGGCAAAAAAACCAACTTTGGTGGGACCTTCCCGCCAAGGATTCCTTTGATCTCAACCGGGAGATCTATGGGATAGAAAGAGCCACATTTAATCGCAAGCTCGACGAACTCTCAAAGCTCCTTGATGTGGAGGACAAGCTAAACGTGATGGTTCGTGAACTTTCACTCGGCGAGCGCATGAAGATGGAATTGATTGCTTCACTCTTGCACTCGCCACGGGTCCTCCTCTTGGACGAGCCTACGATCGGCTTGGATGTCGTGAGTCAGAAGAAGGTTCGTGAATTTATTCGAGAATACAATCGTGTTCACAAGGTCACGATTTTACTCACGAGCCATTACATGATGGATATTGAGGAACTCTGTGAGCGCGTGATCATTATCGACCATGGGAAAATCTTCTTTGATGGGAAACTTTCAGAAATCGTCAATCGTTTCGCTGGCCATAAAATCCTTCATTTCATCTGCAAGGAACTTCCTGCGGACGAGGCATTGGCGCAGATGGGGGAGGTGTTGGAGAAGAAGGCGGGCTCGATCCAGTTGAAAGTGCCTCGCGCGCAGGTTGCAGCCGTTTGCCGCGAGATGTTCACGCGTTATACCATCGAAGACATCAATATTGAAGAGGTGCCGATCGAAGACATCATTCGCCAGATTTTCCACACACAAACGGAAGTTTACGCAAAGACACAAACTCCGTAGAAACACTCCCCAAGGGTCGGATATCCGTCGTCGAAGGCACGCAGCAGTTTTAACTGCTTCACATCTTCTCAAGTGTTTCAATTCCGAGAAGATCGAGTCCTTTTTTCAACGTGCGCGCTGTGAGATGGCATAATGCAAGCCGTGAAGAACGCACCGGTTCCTCGGCTTTGAGGACTGGGCAATTTTCGTAAAATTTGCTGAATTTTACGGCGAGATCGTAGAGGTAGTTTGTCAGGAGGTGAGGACGATATTCCTTGAGGATCGCATGTAACGTATCGCCGAATTGGATGAGATGCTTGCCGAGAGCCGTTTCTTCAGGCGTCCCAAGCTGAAATTTTCCCCCGAGGATTTTGGCGTCCTCCTTGCGGAAGATGGATTGGATGCGCACGTACGCATAGATGAGGTAAGGCGCCGTGTTTCCTTGGAGTGCGAGAAGCTTGTCCCAATCGAAAGTGTAGTCGAGATCGCGGTTTTGGCAAAGATCAGCATATTTGAGCGCTCCGAGTCCGATGACGCGTGCCGCTTGCTTCTTCTCCGCCTCTGTCAGTTCAGGATTCTTTGTCTCCACAAGCTTCATTGCCCGAGATTCCGCTTCGTCGAGCAGATCCTTTAATTTAATGGGTTCTCCTGAGCGAGTTTTGATCGGCTTTTTGTCCGGGCCAAGAATGCTCCCGAAAATGATGTGCTGCAGTTCAGGTGCGGGTTTATTCAGGGCGCAGAACCATTGAGTTGCCGCCGTCCTGAGCTGTTTGAAATGAAGCTGCTGGCGTGCATCTGTGACATAAAGAATCTGGTTTGCTTTCCACTGGTCCGCCCGGTATCGAAACGCGGCAAGATCGGTGGTGGCATAGAGAAATCCACCGTCGGCCTTTTGAATGATCATGGGCGCCGTTTTCGCGAGAGCAGGATCATTCTCAAAGAAGATGCAGATTGCCCCCTCACTTTCGCGGGCGATTCCAAGTTTCTTAAGTTCTTCAACGACATGGGGGAGCTGCGGATTGTAGAAGCTTTCGCCAAGTTCATGATCGAACCGAATATCGAGTCGCTGGTAGGTCTGTTGAAATTCCTGGAGTGATTGAATGGAAATCTCCTTCCAGATGCGCAGATTCTCGGGATCACCCGATTGGAGTTTCACGAGTTCTTGGCGCACTCCTTGTAAAATATTCGGATCCTTTTCCGACAGGGTGTTGGTTTCTTTATAAAGGCGTTCGAATTCGGCAATGGGACTGGCCGCGAGCATTTTCTTGTCGAGAAAATGTTGATAGCCGTAAATTAATTTGCCGAATTGCGTGCCCCAGTCGCCCAAGTGATTGACGGTGATCACATGGTGGCCCACGGCCCGGGTGATACGCGCTAGCGCATTGCCAAGGAACGTGGAACGGATGTGACCGACGTGCATCGATTTTGCGATGTTTGGACTGGAGAAATCGATGACGATGGTTGTGGGAGTTCCAACCTTGCGAGCGCCTGTATTTGGATCAGCTGAAATGACACTGAGTTGTTCCGACACAAAATCAGATCTGAGATGAAAATTAATAAAGCCGGGACCCGCAATTTCAACCTTGTCGCAACTATCTGACACCTCGAGCTTGTTGATGATCAAACGCGCCAGTTCTCGCGGATTTTGTTGCGTCGACTTTGCAATCAGCATGGCAGCGCTGCTCTGGTAGTCGCCAAAGCGAAGATCCTGGCAAGGGGTGACTGAAAGAGCAACGTTGGGATCGGACGATTGGAACTGCTGAACGGCTTGACGCAATGCCACAGCGAGTCGTTCGCGAACATCGATGAGCGCTCTTGGGGAATCGATCATGAAAGCCGAAAAGATTAGCAAGTCACGCGATCTAAAGCAAAGGTCGGCTTCATGGCTACGGATAACCGGACGGTTGAACGCCGGCCAGCTTTTTACTGCTCTCGCTGCACAACAAGCTGATAAATTTCGTCCGCTGTTTGCGCCTGCTCCGCCTTTTCGCGAAAATCGCGATCGTTGAGGAACCGCGAAATGCTGGCGAGAGTCTTGAGATGCTGCTGATATTGACCGGCAGGGACGAGAAAAAGGACAACGAGTTTCACAAGCTGATTGTCGAGCGAATCGAAATTGATTCCCGTCGAAGAGCGCGCGAAGACGGCAGTAACCTGAGTGATCGCATCCGTCGAGGCGTGGGGGATCGCGATTCCAAAGCCGATGCCGGTGCTCATGGTTTTTTCGCGGTTTTTGACGGCTTGGAGAACGGTATCCTTCTGAGCCTCAGGAATGCGTTTTTCCGCGACGAGATGGTTCACGAGTGCGTCGATGGCCACCCATCGGTCGGTGGCGAGGAGATCCAGTATGATTTGACTTGGATTGATGATCTCAGAAAATTTCATACTGTGATGGATCAGTGGTACGAAGCCGGTAGGACTAAGACAAGCCCTTTTTTTATTTTGGATGGATGTTCTTTGAGAACAACTTAGGAACATGGCTCAGAAAATCCCATGTAGCGAGGTAAGATTCTCGGAATTCATGACTGAGATTCACGAACTTACGTTCGAATCCCTTCGGGCTGGGCAGGATCCAGAGCAGCAGAAGGATGGAACTTAAGTTAATGAGGAGGATGAGGACAAAAGAAAAAATATAACCCTGCGAGGAAAAATCGGTCTGGCGAGTGACCATCATGCGGCCGGTCATGGTCCAGTGGTAACCGAGACAAAATCCGATGAGCACCCATGTGATTCCGAGGGTGATTGAGTTGGAATAGATCCAGTGAAAAAGCATGCTGAACGCTCCGAGAAGGATGGCGTAGAACGGGAAAAGGTAGGGAGCGAGCGTGATGAGAAAATTGGAACGGTCGGAGATGACGTAACCGCGATCCCGTTTTACCGCAATCTTTTTTACTTTTCCTCCGCAGAGCTTGATGAAAAGCGCGTGGGTTAGCTCGTGAGCGAAAACATAGATGCGCGTGGGCAATCGGAAGAGTAATGCGAACATGATCCAGATGGCAATTCCACCAAGACAGAGGCTGAGTGCGTTTTCAAGAAACAGCATGCGCTCGTTGAGGCTCGTGGCATGTTTCCATATCGCTTCCACCAGAATGGGAAGAGCGGGTAGTAGGAAAAGAGCAATCAAAAATTTAATTGCTTTGATTAAAAAAATCCGCACAATGGTGTGTTCCTAGGAGTAGGGTTTTGCTTTGGGGCAATGAGAGCCTTGGGCAGTCCTTCTCACAATCATTGGATTCTTTAATTCACCCATTCGTATGCCGAAAGCAAAATCCGCAGAAAAACAAGCTCGCGCCAGCGAACGCAAACGTCTTCGCAACCAGGCAGTGAAAACCAAAATTCGTTCCGGATTGAAGGCTTTCCTGCAGCTTTCTAAGACCGATGCAGCGAAAGCTCGCGAGCAGGGCCGTCATGTGATTTCGTGGATGGATCGAGCTGTAAAGAACCGAGTGATTCATTTCAACGTGGCGCGTCGTCATAAATCCCGCCTCATGACCAAGCTCAATGCCCTCGCGAAGTAAGTTTTTATGAACAATCAATTTCTCGCTGAAGCGCTCAAGAACGTGAAGAATCCGAACATCCTCGTCAACATGGTTTCGCAGCGTGTGCGTCAACTGGGGCAGGGACATAAGGCGCTTGTCGCGGCTGATGCGCGGATGTCCTTCATGGATGTCGCTCTCAAGGAAATCGCAGAAGGCAAACTGGACTACGAATTGCCGCCCGAGGAGCCTGTCACGAGTGGCAAGCCGGCAAAGAAGAAAAAATAGACCCTTATTTCTGGCATCGAGGCCGGCCCTGTGGCCGGCCTTTTTTGTTGGTATGGATACGAAAGAAATTCTCAATCGAAAGGCTCGCCACGACTTCCTGGTTCTGGAGACCTATGAAGCTGGCATTGTACTGACGGGAACCGAGGTGAAATCCATCCGCCTCGGTAAAGCGAGTCTCATCGGCGCTTTCGGCAAGGTGGATAAAGACGAGGTATGGCTAATCGGATCGCACATCGACGAGTACGCACAGGGAAATCGCAACAACCATGATCCAAAACGTTTTCGAAAACTCCTGCTCAAAAAGTCGGAAATTGAAAAACTCAAATCTTTTTCCGATATCAAAGGCCGCGCACTGATCCCTCTGAAGATCTATTTCAACAACCGGGGGTTTGCGAAGGTGCTCCTCGCAGTATGCGAAGGTAAAACACACATGGATCGTCGCGAAGACATCAAAAAACGCGATACCGAACGCGAAATGCGTCAGGCCATGAAACGGCGTCGTTAAGGATCGGATCCCCCCAGCAGGTCTGCTCCAGATCAATCCCAAGAAGCGCCCATCTAACGTATTGATCAAGAACAAGTTGCGACATTTTGACTCAACCACTTGGAAGGCCTTGGTTCGGCTGGTTCAAACTGTCTCTGGAGAGTGGTGCTCAATCAGGTGCGACGGTTCAGTTGCGGTAGTGTAAAAAGGGATGATTTTTTTAGAAAAACTTTCGGATCTCTTGTGATTTCGATTTTTTTGTTGTCCGCTTGATCGTGATTTTCAGAGGTAAAATGGAACGCTGAAAAAAAATGCAAAAAAGATGCGAAAAAAACAAAAAGGGGATTGACGCTGGCTCAGACATTCACTATGGTGTCACTCCCTTAATTTGAAAAGCAGCTCACGTCAGTGAAGCTTTTCTGGGCGTCTCAAAGCAGTTTCGTAATGAAACAACGCTGGGACGCTTGTTCTCTGAAAACGAAATCTGACGTCCTATGGCGCGCGAGCGACACGGGATGAAAGAGACGCAAAGATTGGATTGTGCGATACGTCAATGAGTTTGAGTATCCTCGTTCGCTTGTCGAATGAGGACACTCCCAAATAGAAGTCATGGCGATCCGCTTCGGCGGATCAAAAATGACAAAATCAGTAACAAACTACTCGAAACTTTGACCTGAGAGAAATCGAAGGTCGCAAGTTTTTTACGGAGAGTTTGATTCTGGCTCAGAACGAACGCTGGCGGCGTGGATAAGACATGCAAGTCGAACGCGAATTTTTCAATTAGCAATAGTTGAAAAGTTTGAGTGGCGAAAGGGTGCGTAACACGTGGGTAATCTATCATCTTGTGGGGGATAACTCCGCGAAAGCGGAGCTAATACCGCATGTGGTTTGGAGTCGTAGGATTCTTAACCAAAGCTGGGGACCGCAAGGCCTGGCGCAGGATGAGGAGCCCGCGGCCTATCAGCTAGTTGGTGAGGTAACGGCTCACCAAGGCTTACGGGTAGCTGGTCTGAGAGGACGACCAGCCACACTGGGACTGAGACACGGCCCAGACACCTACGGGTGGCAGCAGTCGAGAATTTTTCTCAATGGGGGAAACCCTGAAGGAGCGACGCCGCGTGGGGGATGAAGGACTTCGGTTCGTAAACCCCTGTCACCTGGGAACAAAATCCCGAACGCAATACGTTCGGGACTGATAGTACCAGGAGAGGAAGGCACGGCTAACTCTGTGCCAGCAGCCGCGGTAATACAGAGGTGCCAAGCGTTGTTCGGATTTATTGGGCGTAAAGGGTGCGTAGGTGGTGATGCAAGTCGGGTGTGAAATCCCGGAGCCTAACTCCGGAATGGCATTCGAAACTGCATCGCTCGAGGTCTGGAAAGGTGACTGGAATTCTCGGTGTAGCAGTGAAATGCGTAGATATCGAGAGGAACACCAGAGGCGAAAGCGAGTCGCTGGACAGAACCTGACACTGAGGCACGAAAGCCAGGGGAGCAAACGGGATTAGATACCCCGGTAGTCCTGGCCGTAAACGGTGCGCATTTGAGGTGGGAGGATTCGACCCCTTTCGTCTCGTAGCTAACGCGTTAAATGCGCCGCCTGGGGAGTACGGTCGCAAGATTAAAACTCAAAGAAATTGACGGGGGCCCGCACAAGCGGTGGAGCATGTGGCTTAATTCGATGCAACGCGAAGAACCTTACCTGGCCTTGACATGTACGTAGTAGAACCATGAAAGTGGGACGAGGTAGCAATACCAGCGTACACAGGTGCTGCATGGCTGTCGTCAGCTCGTGCCGTGAGGTGTTCGGTTAAGTCCGGTAACGAGCGCAACCCCTGTGACCTGTTGCCACCCCGAGAAATCGGGAGCACTCTGGTCAGACTGCCCTGCATAACGGGGAGGAAGGTGGGGATGACGTCAAGTCAGTATGGTCCTTACGGCCAGGGCTGCACACGTGCTACAATGCCCAGTACAGAGGGAAGCCAACCCGCGAGGGGGAGCCAATCCCAGAAAACTGGGCTCAGTTCAGATTGTAGGCTGCAACTCGCCTACATGAAGCTGGAATCGCTAGTAATGGCGCATCAGCTACGGCGCCGTGAATACGTTCCCGGGCCTTGTACACACCGCCCGTCACACCATGGAAGCCGGGAGAGCCCGAAGTCGGTACGCTAACCGCAAGGAGGCAGCCGCCTAAGGCTAGATCGGTGACTGGGGTGAAGTCGTAACAAGGTAGCCGTAGGGGAACCTGCGGCTGGATCACCTCCTTTCTAAGGAGTAAACAAGGAAACTTTTGTTTCCAATGTTACGGTCGAAAAACTTGTTGAACGTATCGCACAATTCAATCTTTGCGACAGACAAAGCTGTAAGCTTAAAAGCTACAAGCCACAAAAGAAGCGCAGCCTTATGGCTGTCAGCCCTTCGTGAAGTTCGTTGATGGCTGATGGCAAAAGAGCTGACGGCTTCTGAAGCGGGCGTGTAGCTCAGCTGGTTAGAGCATGCGCTTGATAAGCGCAGGGTCGCTGGTTCGATTCCAGCCACGCCCACCATACTTGGGGGCATAGCTCAGTTGGTAGAGCGGCAGCTTTGCAAGCTGTAGGTCAGGGGTTCGAATCCCCTTGCCTCCACCACTTTGCAATCGGAATGAGACAGATTTCGAATTAAAATTTTCGGTTCGATCCAACAAGTCGAACTGACGTTCTTTGACATATTCAGTAATTGTTGTGGGTAACTACAACAAGCGCTGAGAGAATAGACATCAGACAGGCGAACCAAATTTTCCCGAGTCACGCAAGTGATTTGGGACGAGGTTTAAATCAAGCTACTAAGAGCTTTGGGTGGATGCCTTGGTGCCAATAGGCGATGAAGGACGCAGTAAGTTGCGATAAGCCACGGGGAGCGGCAAGCACGCTTTGATCCGTGGATGTCCGAATGGGGAAACCCATCCCGGGGAACGCCGGGATATCCTTGAATGAATTCATAGTTCAAGGAGGCAAAACGCGGAGAAGTGAAACATCTCAGTATCCGCAGGAAAATAAAGAGAGTTCGATTCCCTGAGTAGTGGCGAGCGAAACGGGAACAGGCCAAACCACTGGATTTATCCGGTGGGGTTGTAGGGCCCCGATGTGGCAGGTTGTAGGTTAACTGAAACGGCTGGAAAACCGTTCCATAGAGGGTGAGAGACCCGTAAGTGAAAACCGAAAACCGCCTAGGGGTACCCTGAGTAGTACGGGACACTGGAAACCCTGTACGAATCCGCGCCGACCACGGCGCAAGCCTAAATACTAATTGGCGACCGATAGTGAACTAGTACCGCGAGGGAAAGGCGAAAAGAACCCTTATGAAGGGAGTGAAATAGAACCTGAAACCCACTGCTTACAAGGTGTCGGAGCCCTCTTTTGAGGGTGACGGCGTGCCTTTTGCATAATGAGTCTGCGAGTTATTGTCCGTGGCAAGCCTAAGCCCTACTGGGGTGGAGGCGAAGCGAAAGCGAGTCCGAAATGGGCGATTAAGTTGCTGGCAATAGACCCGAAGCGGAGGTGATCTACCCTTGGTCAGGATGAAGTCCCAGTAACATGGGATGGAGGTCCGAACTCGTGAAGGTTGAAAACTTCTGAGATGAACTGAGGGTAGGAGCGAAAGACTAATCAAACCCCGTGATAGCTGGTTCTCCCCGAAATATATTGAGGTATAGCTTCGTGCGCTGACGTATGGAGGTAGAGCACTGAATGGACTAAGGCCCCCACCGGGGTACTGAATCCAATCAAACTCCGAATGCCATGCGGTGAAGCACGGAAGTCAGGCTGCGAGGGATAAGCTTCGTAGCCGAGAGGGCATCAGCCCAGACCGACAGCTAAGGTGCCAAAATACAATTAAGTGGAAAGGATGTGGAGTTGCTTAGACAGTGAGGATGTTGGCTTAGAGGCAGCCATCATTTAAACAGTGCGTAATAGCTGACTCATCGAGCGATTCTGCGCCGAAAATGATTGGCGATTAAATTGTATACCGAAGCTTCGGATGCCCCCGCAAGGGGTGCATGGTAGGGGAGCGTTCTGAATCCTGTGAAGCAGGAAGGTAACTGAACGTGGAGGATTCAGAAGTGAGAATGCAGACATGAGTAGCGATAAGGTGGGTTGAAATCCCACCCGCCGTAAGTCTAAGGTTTCCTGGGGAAGGCTCGTCCGCCCAGGGTTAGTCGGGAGCTAAGCTGAGGCCGGAAGGCGTAAGCGATGCACACACGGTTTAATATTCCGTGACCGCCGACATTTTACCACGAAGGACGCATGGATAGAGATGACCAAGGGGTTGAAAATCCGGAGGTCAAGGCGCAAGCCAAGGCCGTATCATTGAAGTCTGTGCCGAGAAAAGCTCGTGGGTATACTAAGGTGCCCGTACCGCAAACCGACACAGGTAGACGGGATGAATATTCTCAGGCGCGCGAGAGAACGACTGTGAAGGAACTCGGCAAAATAGCCCCGTAACTTCGGAAGAAGGGGCGCCCATCTGCTAATTAGCAATAGTTGGCGGTTTGGGCCGCAGTGAAATGGGTTCTGCGACTGTTTAACAAAAACACAGCTCTGTGCTAAGTCGTTAAGACGACGTATACGGAGTGACACGTGACCAATGCGGAAAGATTACGGTAAGAGGTTAGCCGCAAGGCGAAGCTTCGAGCCCAAGTCCCCGTGAATGTCGGCCGTAACTATAACGGTCCTAAGGTAGCGAAATTCCTTGTCGGGTAAGTTCCGACCTGCACGAATCGTGTAACGAAAGAACCGCTGTCTCCACAGTCATCTCGGCGAAGTTGTAATTGCGGTGAAAATGCCGCATACCCGTGGCAGGACGGAAAGACCCCGTGCACCTTTACTGTAAGCTGTTATTGATGTTTCGTACTCGATACTTAGCGTAAGTGGGAGGCTTTGAAGTGTCCCTTTCGGGGGATGCTGAGCCGACGATGAAACACCACCTTTCGTGTATGAGACGTCTAACATTTGCCCGTCATCCGGGGAATGGACATTGGCAGCGGGTCAGTTTGACTGGGGCGGTTTCCTCCAAAAGAGTAACGGAGGAGTACGAAGGTTCCCTCAGCATGGTTGGCAATCATGCATCGAGCGTATGGGTAGAAGGGAGCTTAACTGAGAGACATACAAGTCGATCAGGTACGAAAGTAGGTCCAAGTGATCCGGTGGTTGAATGTGGAATCGCCATCGCTCATCGAACAAAAGGTACGCCGGGGATAACAGGCTTATCGGTTCCAAGAGTTCATATCGACGAACCGGTTTGGCACCTCGATGTCGGCTCATCGCATCCTGGGGCTGGAGAAGGTCCCAAGGGTCCGGCTGTTCGCCGGTTAAAGCGGTACGCGAGCTGGGTTCAGAACGTCGTGAGACAGTTCGGTCCTTATCCGCCATGGGCGCAGGAGATTTGAGGGGTTCACTTCCTAGTACGAGAGGACCGGAAGTGACGGACCGCTGGTGTTTCTGTTGTCTCGTCAGAGGCAGAGCAGAGTAGCTATGTCCGGAAGAGATAAGCGCTGAAAGCATCTAAGCGCCAAGCTCATCCCAAGATAAGATCTCCCACCCCGCAAGGGGCTAAAGGCACCCTGAAGACTACAGGGTTGATAGGCCAGATGTATAAGCGCAGCAATGCGTTCAGCTTACTGGTACTAATATGCCGTGAGGCTTGATTCAAAAACCAACTTCAAACGCCATGTTTTGATCGTTTATCTCTTGGCGCTTGTTGTGGTTACCTCAACAGCGGTGATAAAAATCACCGCAGTCGAAGCATGGATGAACCATGCTCGGCAAGATTACTGAATATTAAAATTTGTTCGTTTGAAGGATCGTCCCGCTGTCGATCCTTCAACTTCGAGCACGCGTGCAAGCGCGCAAGAATTTCCCGGTGGCTAACATCTGTGGCCCGACCCGTTCCCATCCCGAACACGGCAGTCAAACGCAGAATTACCGATGGTAGTGGTTGTATAGCTTCCGCGAGAGTAGGTTGCTGCCGGGGTTTATTTCAAGAGGAGCTGGTCCGAAAGGATCAGCTCCTTTTTTTTTGACGTTGTGAATCTTTGGAAGCCGGAGGGAGATCGACCTAATCCGTCAATTCTTTTTCCGTCACGACTTTGTAGTAATAGTCGAAAATATCGGGAAGTTTTTTATGGGTTGTCCCTTCGATGCGAAGACTGTTATTGACAATGGCTATTTGCACGATTTGCTCGTTAAATAATTTTTTAAGGCCATGAGCGGTGACGCTGTAGATGATCATCTTCGGAATTTCCTGGGGGATTTTACTCCAATCTTCATCTGTCAGCTGCGGCGGCCCGAGGAACGATACAATGGCGGAGAGATTGGGGTGTTGTTCCAATATTTTGAAATAAAGCTTGGAATCTATATTCGATCCCAATCCACGTGGTAGGGATTTCGGAGAGATTTTTTCTTCATAGGCCACAGTGATGTTGCTTTCTTCTTTCAAGGTGGTGAAGAAAGTGGCCATCTGAACCTTGAACGGTTTGATGTTTAATTCTGATCCATCAAGATAGATGACAGCAATCTGGCCCTTCTTGTTCAGAAGTTTCGAAGTCTCGATGGCCATGCCGTAGCCGAGCCCCTGGTACGGTCGAAGGTTCATTCTGGGCTGGAAGTGACATTGATTCAGGAATATCGTGGACAATGAAACCATGATCACAACAATCGAAATGGTTTTGACGATGGGTTTCTTTTTTTCGTCAATCTTCATGGAATCTCACAAGAATTTATACAGTTAGGCTGCCTGTCTGACGATAAAAAATAAAAATAGAAAGTCAGGCTCCATCTGAAATGACGATGGATCTCTTTTCCCTATAATAAAAAAACTCGCTCACCGAGTAAATTCACGCCATGATCCTTCTGACAGTCCCTCCATGTGCAGCGCAAAGTCTTCAGGGGTCCAAAGGGCGATTAGCTCAGTGGTAGAGCACCTGCTTTACACGCAGGCCGCCGGGGGTTCGAATCCCTCATCGCCCACCATTCTCAGCTATAGGAGACGACATCGTAATCCGGAACTGAAAGATTCGGAGGCTTGACCGCAGATCCCGATGGTTCTGGATATTCAAAAACTTTTCCTTGGAAGTTTCGAAACACAACCCGTTCCTCGTCCTTGTAAATGACATAATCAGGATTGATCGGCACTTTTCCTCCTCCCCCTGGCGCGTCAATCACGAACTGCGGAACAGCGTAACCGGAAGTAAATCCTCGCAGTCCCTCGATGATTTCCAATCCTTTGCTTACGATTGAACGCAAGTGCTTTGCGCCGTGGATCAGATCGCATTGGTAAAGATAGTAAGGTCGAACACGACAAAACAGCAATTTCTGGACGAGTTCCTTCATCGTTTCCACATCGTCATTGACGCCTTGGAGCAGGACGCTTTGGTTGCCAAGCGGAATGCCTGAATCGGCCAGGCGTCCAAGTGCCTGGTGCACTTCCGTGGTGAGTTCCCTCGGATGATTGGTATGAATGCTCATCCAGAGAGGATGATGTCGTTTCAAGATGCCGCAGAGTTGAGGTGTGATGCGTTGCGGCAGGAAAATGGGAATTCGAGATCCGATACGCAAAAATTCAAGATGAGGAATGGCTCGAAGACGGCCAAGCAGGTGGTCCAGTTTTTCATCGCTCAACAAAAGGGGATCGCCGCCGGAAAGAAGCACGTCCCGAATTTCGGTGTGGGATTTGAGATAATCGATGGCCCGATCGAGTTCCGGATGGAAATCATAGCCGCTGGCTCCGCTCACGAGCCGACTGCGCGTGCAATAACGACAATAGGAAGCGCATCGGTCCGTTACGAGAAGAAGCACCCGATCCGGATAACGGTGCACCAGGCCGGGCACAGGAGAAGTCGTGTCTTCCCCGACGGGATCGAGCATTTCGGAAGGATCGACATAGCTCTCGTCGATGGTTGGAATCACTTGCTTGCGAATGGGACAATGCGGGTTTTTCTTGTCGATCAGAGAAAAAAAGTGGGGTGTGATTCCCAAGGAAAGTTTTGTTCCCGATAGGCGAATACCCGCCCGCTCCGCTGAAGAAAGGACCAGACGGCTTTCCAAATCTTCTAGCGTCGTCAAGCGATGCTTGAGTTGCCATTTCCAGTCATTCCAATCTGAATCCATCACTTCCATCCAGTCTGCTCGGGGAGCCGGATGGAACCTTGCCAAACCTCGTGTCATGATCGAAGATGCTTCGGTTCTCATGAAAAATACAAAACAGATTATGAGGCACTTGGAAAGAGGTGTCAAATGAGGATGAAGATGCTCCTGTGCCGCCTTCCTTTAGTGAGATCTAAAGAGTTCACATTAAGTTAATTATGAAAGTCAATATCGGTTTTTTTAAACCCCTCCGCAATTGAATTTCACTTCATTGGAATGTGTTCACAACGAGAAGAAATTGCTCAAAGTTTGCGCAGATGACACACTTCGTGGTGTCGAAGGAATATCCCGATCTCAAAAAACGAATCAAAATTTTCTGCAGTTGCAAATAAGGATCCAATGGATCGCAAATCAGCTTGCTGACCGGCGCGAATTTCAAGATCGAAGAAGCGGATCGCGCGGTTCCGAAGGCGAGCTTCAGTGGACGTCTCGTAAGAAGTTTATTCTCTCTTGGCGTTCATGCTGACTTGGCTGTAAGTTCTATCGTGCGACGAACTTTGATTTGTGTCTTTTTCTTTTACACCTTCGGCGCACAAGCCGTTACGATTCATGTGGTTCGCCCTGTCGAGGCGGAGGAATTGTCGATGCCCATTGGATTTACGTTTGTGGTAGGAACGGTCAGTCCCCCCGATTCGGTTGTGACCTGCAATGGAACTTTGTGCGATGTGGATGAGGATGGAGCTTTTCTAGGTTTTGTCCCGATTCGCCTGAATCAGGGTTGGTTGGAGCGTAAGGGGCAGCTTTGCGATGCGGAATTTACGTTTGTAGCGCGTCATGAAGATGAAATGGCGCGCGAAGTGATTGACGTGTTCACGCCGCGAAGTCCCTCTGCAGCGAAGTTAGCCCAGGCTGTTTTCGAGCCAGAAAAGACGGCTCGTGTGCTTCGCGACCAATGGGTTGGCTTGGAAGGCGACAATCTCGGTGATGTCGCGCTTATCCCGAAAGATGCACGGGTTCAGGTGGCTTCGGGAAGTGCGTCGAACTACACCTGCCGCCTTCCGCAAGGAGAGGAAATTACGATTTCAGCGAGTGAACTTGAAACAGACGAGGGTGCCGGGGTCGCCGAACTCACTCCGAAAGTGTTTCATATTCCAGACCAAACCGAAATTTCTCCGTTCTGGAAGGCTTCGGCGGAGTGTCCCCGTGCCTGGGGTTTTTGGGCTTTCTCTGAGGGGGAACATCTCGATGTGAAAGTAAAGTGTTCATTACGCCAAGCCGAAGGACCTGTGGATGAATCACGGCCGTTGAACGATTTTAAAATCTGTCTCGATCCTGGGCATCATCCCGATCCCGGCGCGATTGGTCCGCGTGGATTCGAGGAACGCCATTCCACGCTGCTGATTGCGCATGAAACAGCGGAATTATTGCGCGCGGAGGGTGCAGAAGTGGAGTTCACTCGTGAGGAGGATCCATTGCCGCTCAAAGAAAGGCATGCACGGATTCACCATATGAATCCGGATATCATGGTTAGTATCCATAATAATTCCGTGGGCGATGGGGATGACCCCCGACTGAGGCGAGGAACGCAAACGTTTTATCTTTATCCGTGGTCGAAGCCGTTGGCAGAAGAGGTTCATCATGCCATCCTGGAGGAATTAGGAACGCAAGACCGGGGATGCATCCAACGAAATCTCTACATGACTCGTTATCCCGGATGTCCCAGCATCCTGATCGAGCCGGAATACCTCATCATTCCGGACCAGGAAAAAAAGTTCATGAATCCCGAATATCGACATCGACTGGCGACCGCGATCGTGAAAGGGATTCGCAACTTTGTGCTTCGAACGACGTCAAACGCGTCCTAGAAAATAAAACTGCTTGCTTGGCGATGGCAGGACAGTAAATTGGTTGTTTTCCACCGGCGGGTTAGCCAAGTGGTAAGGCAGGGCTCTGCAAAAGCCCCATCGTCGGTTCGACTCCGACACCCGCCTCCACCTTTGGGCTCTTTTTATTAGGGTTTAACAGCCACAATTTTTCCATTCCGCATGACGTAAATGGATGTTCCGTACCGTCGCGCAATGGTACGCGCACGTTTTGCCGCTCTGCGGAGTGCTTTGCCCACAGTTTTTGCGAAGTCATTCGATGCTTTGCGGTGAGGATTCCGTTTCATGGTCCTTCTTCCAAGAGTTGAGGTTTGTCTCCCGAATTATCGTAAACCGTCCAAGTGTCAGCTAGCGGTTGATAAATATTCTGAAAATTTTTCCATCCTCGGACAAAACGCCGAAGCACGTCTTTGTAGGGTACGTCATGCCCTCCTTCTTTCACTCGGGCTGCAATTCGGCGGCGTGCTAGATGAACCGATTCCAAACGTAAGAATACCATTTCGATACGATATCCAGCAACCTTCCATCGCTTGAGGCGGGTTGCATAGCTTAGTCCGCTTAGTGTGCTTTCGAAGGCAAAATCTTCATTGGCTCGTGCTAGGCGATCAAGTTCGGCCAAAAGTAGCCGCCCAGCCGCCACAGCCGCCAATTCGGGTCGAAGCGGAGACAGGCCACCAGCGATCAAATCTGCATTCACGAAGCGAAGGATGCCGGTATATTTGGGCAAATATTCTTGTGCAAAAGTAGTCTTTCCAGCGCCATTTGGACCTGCAATCAGGATGCAGCGTTTGGATGTATGCGTCCCCTTCATCCAATGAAATTTAGCGATTCGTATGAAGTGTTGACAGTCTTTTCGACTACCGCTCTGTGTTTGGAGCGTACGGGAACCCATAGCGATTTGTTTGGAATGGGCGCAAACCAATCTCCTGCATAATGCCTTCCAAGCAGTAGGTCGAATCTTGAAGGCGAAGAGCCGCTTAGACGTTGTTCAAGACCACCCTTGACCCCACCATTTTAACCCACTAAACAACTGTCAGATGCCACACTTTTCGAATAAATTTTTTAGAATGCCCAGATTTTCTTCAATGTACGCAACCGATGTAAAATGCCCGCAAAGTCTAAAACACAACTGATTAAACGCCTGCTCGGACACTACGAGCACGACGGATTTTTCGACGAAATGTTGGATGCAAAGAGCCGGATACGCCCGCATTACCGTCAGTTCCGAGAGCTTTTCCAAACGTTGACGACAAAGGAGTTCGAACACAAACGCCAATCGGTTGATCTCGCGTTTCTGCGTCAAGGAATCACGTTCAACGTTTATGGTGACTCGGCGGGCACGGAGAAGATTTTTCCATTCGATCTGCTGCCGCGTGTCATTCCAACCAAGGAATGGGAAATGCTCGAACAGGGCCTCGCGCAACGCCTCATGGCGTTGAATTTGTTCCTGCACGATATTTATCATGAACAAAAAATCTTGCGGGACCGTGTCATTCCGCCGTCCTACGTCCTTTCGGGAAAACATTTCCGGCGCGAGTTCGTGAATTTCAACGTGCCAAAAGATATTTATATTCACATTTGCGGCACGGATTTGATTCGCAACGACGACGGCCAATACATGGTCCTGGAGGACAACGGGCGTTGTCCCAGTGGCGTCAGTTACGTTTTGGAAAATCGTCGCGCGATGAAGAGAACCTTCCCAGCCATGTTTGAGGGCATCGGCGTGCGGCCGGTCGAACATTATCCGCAGGAACTGCTCAAAATGTTGCAACACATTGCGCCCGGCGGCGTGACGGATCCAACCATTGTTTTGCTCACTCCTGGCGCTTACAATTCGGCTTACTTCGAGCACACTTATCTCGCGCGGCAAATGGGTATTGAAATCGTCGAGGGCCGCGATCTCGTCGTGCGCGATGCGCGTGTCTTCATGCGCACGACCAAAGGGCTCCAGCAGGTGCACGTCATTTACCGGCGCCTCGATGATGATTTTCTCGACCCGACGGTTTTTCGGCGCGATTCAATGCTCGGCGTTCCAGGCATCGTCCATGCTTACCGTGCCGGAAATGTGTCGCTTGCCAATTCCATTGGCACAGGCATCGCAGACGACAAAGTCATCTATTACTTTGTGCCGCGCATGATAAAATATTATCTCGACCAAGAACCAATCCTTCCTAATGTGCCGACATATCTGGCCAACGAAGAAAGAGACAAAAAATATATTCTCGAAAATCTCGGAAAACTGGTTGTCAAGGCAGCCAACGAATCCGGTGGTTACGGCATGTTGATGGGGCCGAAAGCAACAAAGTCGGAAATCGGGGAATTCCGTAAAAAAATCAAATCCGAGCCGCGTAATTATATCGCGCAACCGATGATCTCGTTGTCGCGGCATCCAACGTGCGTCAATGATGACAACTATTTTGAAGGCCGTCACATCGATCTGCGGCCCTATATCATTTACGGCGAAAAAATCGTCATTGTGCCCGGCGGTCTGACGCGAGTGGCCTTGCGCAAGGGTTCCCTCGTCGTTAATTCGTCGCAAGGTGGCGGTAGTAAGGACACCTGGGTTTTATATGGAAACGAGTAAATCGAATGAATAACGAACATCCAGTGTCCAACCTTGAACACCGAGTAGCAAAGCCATCCAACACCGCTGAATTTCACTGTTGGGCGTCCGATGGTCGATGCTCGATGTTTTCCCATCCATGTTAAGCCGCGTTGCCAATTCTCTTTACTGGATGTCGCGTCACATCGAGCGGGCCGAGAATATCGCGCGCATTGTGGATGTGAATCTCCAGTTGCTGCTCGATCTTCGCAATCTCGATGAGGAACGTATGGCGCAACATTGGCTGCCTATCGTCCAAGCGACGGGCGATGAAAAGCAGTTTTTTCAGCTTCATAAAAAAGCAACAGGCCATTCCGTCACCGAATTTCTGGTGTTCCAAACCGAAAATCTTAATTCCATCGTCTCTTCCATCTGTCAGGCGCGCGAAAATGCCCGCATGATCCGTGACCAGATTACCATCGAATTTTGGGAGGAATTGAACCGGCTTTACTGGTTTGTGCATACGACGCAAGGGCGTCAGGTTTGGAATGAGAGCCCCAGCGAGTTTTTCCAGCAAATCAAAAACAGCTCGCTGCAACTGATCGGCCTTGGCTATGCGACGCTGATCCGCAACGAAGGCTGGTGGTTTGTGCAAACAGGAAAATTTCTTGAGCGCGCGGATAAAACGTCGCGCATTCTCGATGTGCGTTCAGGAACGCTGCCGGAGAAGGGGGCGCCTGAGACGACCAGCCAGCCTGAAATCCTGGAATGGTCGGCCATTCTGCACTCTTGTAGCGCGTGGGACGCCTACAAAACACTTTATGGCATGGAAGTGCATCCGCGCGGTGTCGTCGAGCTTCTTTTGTTCAATGATGATTTCCCAAGATCGGCGCGCTTCTGCGTCAATCAATTGAATTATGCCCTGCGCCGCATTTCTGGTGTGGCGGACGGACGTTTTTGCAATAATGCGGAAAAACTCGCCGGCAGGCTCGTTGCGGAACTGCAGTTTGGCACCATTGACGAAATTTTCGATCAAGATCTCCATCTTTACCTCGACCAATTTCAGTTCAAGCTCAATGACATCGGCATGGCGTTGTTCGACGCCTACATTTCCCAACAATTCAACAATCTGGAGGATGAAATCATGGTTCAACAGGAGGAGCAGCAACAGCAGTCCCAAATCATTCGCGAAACCATTCTGTGAAACGCATTGGCATCCTGGCTGATGGCGGTGAACACCCTGTAAAATTGTTTTCAGGAAAATTTCGCAATTTTTGCTCGCCGTACCGGCGGGTTTTCGCATTTATGGCGCCCGAATGAAATGGGACATTGTCCATCAAACACGGTATCTCTACGCCTCGCCCGTGAAAAACAGTTTCAATGAGGCACGGCTCAAACCTCTTTCCAACGAAGAACAAACGGTGGAAACGTTTGAATTGAAGGTGTTGCCTGCAACCAGGCTCAGCCAATACCACGATTTTTACTCCAACATCGTTCATCACTTTGAAATTATTGAGCCGCATTCATCGCTGCTCGTTGAAAGCAAGCTGCGGGTGGCCACTCATCCTTCCGCGCCATTGTCGGAGGGCAGTGCGCCCTGGCCATTGGCGCATATCGGTGAAGCGCTGAAAGACACGCGCAACCACGAATTTTTGGAGATGAGCCGGTATGTGGAGATTTCGCCGGAAGCATGGCGCCTCGCCGTGGATGCAACCATCGGCCAAACCGACACGTGGCAGGCGGCACTGGCCGTCATGCGTTATGTGCATAACCACATCGAATATCTGCCGAACTCAACAACCGTTCACACTCACATGCGTGGTGTGTTGCAAGAGCGGCGTGGTGTCTGCCAGGATTTTGCCCACGTGATGGTCGGTCTTTGTCGCGCGCTGAAAATTCCGGCGCTTTATGTGAGTGGTTATCTGGCTACCGAAAAAGCCAGCGCCACTCATGCGTGGACGGAAGTTTTTATTCCAAGCCTCGGTTGGCGGGCGCTCGATCCCACCCATAATTGTCAGGCTGGCGAGACGTACGTGAAAATCGCCTGCGGCCGGGATTATGCCGATGTGCCGCCCATTGCCGGCACTTATATGGGAACAACGGACCGAAGGATGGAAGTGGATGTGAAGATCAAACCGGCTGCATAGCGCCGAAGTCCAAAAGCGTATGCGGATCGCTCTTCAATCAAAAAGGGACCTACTGTCAGTAAAATCGTCCCAAGTGATGCTTCAAAACTCGGAACGTTGGGGAGATGTGCTCGAAAACGGAACTGGTATTTTAAAAAGGCGCCAGGAAAGATAATATTGGGAGAATTGTCCTGAACGAATGAATGTGTTCGTGGGGAGTGGATTTGAATATTTAGAAGGCAAAACGCAGGGTTCCGTTAATCGTTTGGTTGCTATAGTCGGAATGTCCCACTTCGGTTGTATAGCCCAAATTGGCAGATAAGTTTTCCGTCAGATTCATTCCAAGCGAAAAACCAAGGATTGCAAAATCTCGTTTTGGATCGGCTGTTTGAGTTTCAAACACGCCGCTTCCTTGTGCCAGCTGAGCGCCGATTCCTCGGCTATCGTTGGAGAATTCATGTTGATAGGAAATATTGATTCCAGGAATCAACGTCAATCCATGCCATTTCCAATTGTAAGCGGCTCGTCCGCCGATGCCAGTTTGAAGGGATTCAGCTCTCTGATCTTCAAGAGTGAGGTTGAGGGAATCGGCGCCCGTTTCCGTAAATTGATCGATCCAGAGCTTCGTATATTGAGCCGATAGAATGGGGCCCCAGGTCCAAGAGGACGTCTTAAAATCGTAACCGCCGCCGAGATAGGAAGAAAGCTCGCGACCATCGGTTTGGCCTCGTGCCGTGCGGTTAATGGGGTCAAAGGAGATTCTTCGTTCGGTGTCATATTGGTTAAAGCCCGGTCCGATCGAAGCATTCAGATAAAAATTTTCTGAGAAATAGCTGAAATAAGGCGTTACGGTGATCATGGTGGTGTCGACTTTGCCTCCAGAACCTCCAAGGTTTGAGCCTGTGTCGCTATAGCCGCTGGCCAGGCCGAGGACCATATGGTCGGTCAGCCGGTAGTCGCCGCCTAATGTAAATCCCGCCGTCGTATAGTTATAGCCAGACTGCTGAGCGGTTTGCTCTTGATCGCCGAAGACCGCATTTCCATTGGCAAAGAATCCCCAACGATGATCGGCTTCGGGTGAAACGATTCCGGTGAGATTGTCGCCATTGTAAGCCAGGAGGATGTGCCCGTCTTCGTGATAGGCATAATTTTGCGGGCCTTCTCGTAGAGCAAGCATCCGCTGCATTAAATTCTGGGATTGAAGGCTGCTTCCTGAAAACGCGGTCGAAGCCATTGCCTCTAATTTTTGCGGAGCAATCTCATTGTAGGCGTTTTGCACGGCTTCATTTGAGGTGAACGTCCCGATCGTGTTCAAGACCGATGAAAGGTCCGAAGAGGAGGTGGCCGAACTGAGCGCCGTTGCTAAAGAAAATTGCGATGGATTCAAATTCAAACTTGGATTTGTTAAATCGCGTTGAACGAGCAGATCTACCGATTTTGCATTGTAAACCGGGACGACCGAAAGCGTAGGAGTCAAGTGATCGACTTGAGAAAAAGTTCCATTGACTGAGGTTCCCGCTGTTGCATCGATCACTTTGCTAAAGAGGGTTCCAGCGGTTGGGACATAGTTTCCAATGAGAGAAGGATGAAGCGTCCCATTCAGGGTGGCAACTCCACCCACGACCAGCTTGTCGAAGCTCGTAGGGGAGGCAAGTTCGATTCCCAGGCTTCCGGTTGAAGATTGGGTGTAATTGTTGTTGATCGTGAGAGTGCCTGGAGAATTGCCGGGAGTCACGAGGCCATTATTGTTCAAGGCGAAGATGCTTCCTCCGCCATTCAAACTAGCTCCGGAAGCGACTGTCACCGTGCTTGCGGTAATGGCTCCGTCGACTTCCAATCCTCCCGCAGAGAGTGTTGTCGCGCCTGTGTAATTTTTCGTTCCCGTAACCTCTAAAAGGAGAGTTCCCGCGCCGATTTTAGTAAGTGCGCCCACTCCTCCAATATCGCCGCCCCAACTTGTGGTTGTTCCCGAGGCGATATCAAGGGTATCGGTTCCATTAAGAGTCATAATCCGGGTGCTTGAGACATTCCCTGTGGTCTTCAGAGTCGAAGAGGCGGAAAAAGTGACGCTATCTGTAAAAAATCCAAGGTTGGCGTCGGAACTGATCTGGAGCGTTCCACCCGAGATGGTGTTGTTTCCTGCATACGTATTGTTTCCGGAGAGAATCAGCGTTCCCGTGCCGGCTTTGGTTAACCCGCCTCCGCCGCTGAGAGTGCCTCCAATGGTCGTATTTCCTGCGCCCTGGACAGTGAGTAAATTCCCCCCATTGGCGACGTCACCCACGGTCAATGTGCGGCCGCTGGTAACATCCCAGGTCTGAGCGTTGCCGAGAGTCAATGCCGGTGTGATGGTCAAATCGGCAGTGGCGGCTGTCATGTCGATTCCGCTGGTCAGTGTGAAAGCGGATCCACCAATGCTGACGGCAGAAGGCGCATTGGCGATCGTAATCTGAGCGACGGTCAGGCCTGCGACGTCATTGACAGTAGTCAGATTTGCGGAGCTGGTGCTATTGAAGGTCACATAATCTCCGCTCGCAATAGCTGTTCCTCCCCAATTGGAGGCATTGCTCCACGTGCCGTCGGTCGTTCCGCTCCATGTGCGCGAAAGATCGCGGTAATAGAAATCATCGAAAATATGAAAATTGGTGCCTATCACGGGCATGGAGGTCTCTTGAACAATCCCTCGGATACTGATGGTCGCGGTGCCGGCCGGAGCCGTCATATCGAGGAGCTGATAGAGAGTAAATGCCTGGTCCGTGGTGACGTGTGCGCCGGGTTGCTGAAGCTGCAAGAGAACGCTGTTGGAACCGTCCAAAAACTGCACTTCCAGCCACGACTGGCTGTTATCGAGATTGACCGTCCGAATATACACGGACGCCGAATAAAGTTTGCCTGCGCTTGCTGGAAAGTTTTGGTAGATGCCTCGAAATCCCGTGCTATCGGTCGTCAGGACGTCATTGACGACGCCGTAGGTGCCGCTATGAGCATCGGCGCCCGTGCTTGTTCTCCATCCGGTTCCGAAGGTGCTCCAGCCCGTGAGATCGCCTGTTTCAAAACCAGGATTGGTGAGCATGTTTTGGCCCGAAGCATTGGATGATAAAAGCAAAAGGGCGAGGGCGATCCTTTGAAGTGGCCACTTCATGCCGTGATTTTAAGCATTTAGCATGCCAATTTTGTAACGTCATATTTACTGTAATACTTTTGTTATGAATGATTTATGTAAGTAAATTTAAATTTATGATGGATGATTTTATCTTAACAAAAAGCAAAGAATTTTTCGAGAGTCACTTTTTTTATTTAATAATTCCAAAGGAAATTTACTATCTCTTCGGGTCTCGTCTTCATTTGGATATCAACAAGAGATCGGAAAAGTGTGCATCCGCTGCCGGAAAACCTGATCCAAATTGTTGTAAAAATGACCCAAACGAGAATTTTCATGGTTGGGATTTCAGGACCATCCACGCCAAAGATCTGAACAAGCGTGAAGCCGTCATGTTGCGTGGAAAGTGGTTGCCCTCTTGTTTTGATTATGCGAAGCATTACCTATAGGATGACTCTTTGAAATGGCCCCATGGAATTGACTGAAAATCAACTCGCAACGATCCGCCAAACGTTGAAACGCTGTAGTCCTGAGACAATTGCGGCCGCCATTCAAATCCGTGCTTGTCAAGATTTAGAAGCTCTGCCGGTCTTTGTTTTGGGCGTCATCAATCGATATTTGCCGCCAGAAAATCGAGCCAAGCTCACCGAAGCGAGCAATTCAACACGTCTTGTTGAAGATCTTGGAATCGACTCGCTGACGATGCTCGAGATTGTTTTGACAATCGAGGAATCATTGGAAATCGATAAAGTGGACAATGCCGAGCTGCAAACCTTGCGAACCATTGGCGACATCAAGAATTTTTTAGCGGAGAAGGCCTCCGGTGCGGTTTCCAGAAATGGTTCCGGTGGACGGTTGTCCGCAAAGAAAACCTATCAAAGGGATCAAATTATTTGTGCTCTTCCGCAGCAGCCACCCTTCCTTTTCCTGGATCGTGCTGAGATTCACGGCAACGTCATTACGGCAAGTTATCAGATCACAGGAGAAGAATATTTTTTGCAGGGGCACTTCAAAGATAATCCTGTGTTTCCGGCATCCATTCTTTTCGAAGCCATGGGACAAGCGGGTTGTTTGTGGCTCGTGGAAAGCAAAGCCGAGCAAAATGGCGCCTTGGGTGAGTGCGATCAGATCCTCTTTTCTTCGATGGAAGATGCGCGCTTTCATCGGATCACACGACCCGGCGATCGGATCGACATGGAACTCAAACTGATCCGCTTTCACGCTCCTCTTGCCGTGTTTTCAGCCGTGGCGCACGTCGGACACGAGCGTGTTGCTTCGGTGGAATCGCTTGTCCTTGCAATGGCTTCCTCAGCTTGCGTTTCCGCTGCTTCTGATCACGCTGTGGTGGAAATGGCAAGTGCGTCGAGATCTGTCTGACACATTCTGCCTTGGTGATGCTTCGTGAAAGGAATGGAATCCCGTTTTCCTATCGAACGACGGACATGGGGGGGATCGATTCTTCCGGGAGCACGTCCGCTCCCGGCATTAACAGGGCACGGACTCCGATATGGGCGCCTTTTCCAACACGAACCGGCCGTTCTTTCCAGGTGATAGGAGATGTTTTTTCATCCCATCCCGCGGAATAGATGGCGGCTTCCCGATCGATGATGGCGTTGGGACCTATTTCGATTTTTTCCCGGGCCCAGATTCGAACGCCGCGGGCAAGGATGCTTTGATCATGCAGCGTGAGATTCCAGGGGCATTCAATGTGAACGTAGGGCTCAATCCGGGGGACTCCAGAGACTGTCGCCCCGAACAGCTTGAGCAGTTTCAGTTTGATCGTATTAAAACGGCGGGAATTTAACGGAGAGATGAGAAACCAAAGCGCATCCCACAATGGGCGACGAAAACGATCGCGGAGGCATGCCTTCACAAGATTCCATGAAAGAAACCACCAATTTCGAGGATTGCAAAGAGCCATTTTCAGGAGAAGCCAGCGTGCCCCGTTGGAAGGATTGAGAATGGAAGGAGTTTGCCAGGTAGATCGGGTATCCTGATAGGCAGGCTCGCGCAACGCTTCGAAAAAACCACGAAACAGAGACTTTTTTTCCTGAATCTTGGAAGAGGTATTTCCACTTAAGCCCGATTCACTGAGCCGAAAAACTGTCAGCGGTTCCGGCACGTAACAAAATCCATGCCGCATCGCCAGGATGTGGAGGGTGAACCAGTCGCTGTGCCATCGGAGTTCGGAACGGAATCCTCCGGCCCTCTTGAGCGCTTCGCTTCTCAAAAGAACGGCGTTGCAAGGAAAACCGAAATTTTCACGTTCGCGGATGAGTTGCAGGTATTCCTCCGAACTGACAAAACGGGGGCTCTTCCCGAGATTCAGCTGTTGTTCGACAAAACGGTTTTTTCCGTCATTGAGGAGAAGACAGTCCGCGCAGCAGAAAGCCGCTTGCGAAAACTGTTCCAGCATCGCAAACGACTTGTCAAAAAATCCGTCCAATATCCAATCGTCCGCGGCGGCCGAATAAAAGTAGGGAGTGTCGAGCCGTTCCTGTGCGATGCGATGGGAATCAAAGATCCCGCCATGCTGGGACTTGGAAACGACTTCGACATGGGAATGTTCTCGTGTCAGGGAGCGGATGGTTTCAAGACTGTCATCGTTCGACGCATCGTCCACAATCAGGATCTGGGCAAGCGGATTGGATTGTTGAAGAAGCGACGGAATGGATTTTGCGAGATGTCGAGCGTGGTTGTAAACCGGGAGAAAGACACCGATGGAACGCGCAGCCATGAGGATCATGCATCGGTAACGGGCGTTGCAGACGGTATCACAACGGGAGTTTGAGGAGTGCCTCGACGATAGGCATGGTCTGATGCCGCGTGTCCATTTCGCTTAACGGGCTGAAAGTCGCCTTGTGAAGTGAGTTTCATGCCACGAAAAGAAAAGGGAGGAATGACTTCACCTTCTGCAACGAGGGAGCCGCCCCCTACAATGGCTCTCGCTCCAATAAAGGCCCAGTTGCCGATGACAATCGGTGCGGAATGCCAGCTTTCCGGTCCCGCGGTGCGCTCGCCACCATACCAGCCATCTGTCCGAATCATGGCTTCGATATCCACAATGGAATATTCGCCTATTTCGACGCGATTTTTTCCATGAAGGTTGGCACCTTGGGCAAGGACGCAACCATACCGAAGGGCCAAGTTCCATGGAGTTTGGATGCGTACACGGGAATGAATTTGGACCCCTCGCGCAATCTGGGCTCCATACAACTTTAGGAAAAAACAACGAATGCCATTAGCGTACCGATAATTGAATGGTGAAATCATGCGCCAGATGACATTCCAACTTTTTTTGCCGCACAAAACGCAGAAAAGATCGGTTCATGGGATGACGCATTATAAACTTGGGAATGAACTTAGAAATGATCTTGGGAATGGTCTTGGGAATGATGTTCGATGCCCAGATCGGCACCCTTTCAGCAAAAGCCATCAACTTCTCTTTGAGCGGGCTCAAGAATTTCATGACACCAAGCTGCCAGTGGAAACTGCGGAGAATCGCGCTGACCACGCGTTGGGCCACGCGCTCCTGCTTTTTCCATGCCGTTCGATCCAGTTCGTCAGCATGAATGCGCACATTGTGACGGAAGTAGTGGGAATGAATCCATCCAAGGTTCTTGCTCATGAAAAACCTTGCGATTTGGTTGGCGTATCCTTGAGGCGAGAAAAGGCGTTCGCTTTGCGGAATCGGATCAATCATGTAGCGTTCCGGCGCGAGCGTAAAAAGAACGCCTTCATCGCTATCCGTGATAATGTGATAGGCGTCTGCAGATGGAATGGCGCGCTCAATGTAGACATCGTCGAAGGTAATCTCAGGAAGAACATCCGGATTCATCGGCCACACGGCGACTGGAGAAAGACAATAATTTCGCGCCAAAAAGTTATTCTTTCCCACCCACCAATAGAGCTCGGCAGAATAGACAAAATGGCGGCTTTCGATGAATTGGTTTTCGATAAAAGGATGAAGGTTTGCTACTGCAAGACCGACCAATTCCCGCGGAGTCAAGCAAAGTGTGAGAGGGTTTTGTCCAAATCGTTCTTCCAGCAAGCGCAACACCGTTTCCTGCTTGATGCGCATGCCCTGAGTAACCACCGCGCGTTTGCCATTGCGGAAGGCTTTCAGAATGCATTCCCCGAGGTTGTTGGAAATGATGATATCTGCCAGCAACATCAAAATCGGAGCTTTTTCTCGATTCGCCTTAGCCAGAGCGTACCGCTGGCAGTCGTTCATCGTCATCGAGGGGTAGGGACGCCTTGGAAGCGTATCGATGAGGGGATTGAGATGAATCGGAACAATCCGATTGGTTGCTTGGAAAGTCGGATGGGTGCGGATGTATTCAGCATCGACGCTTCGCGTGTAAATATCGAATGTCAGATCGGTTTCGCGTGCGAGGTAGGGGAGATTTCCGGGAGCTGCGAGAGCTGGAAGGGCTACGCGAAGCAAAAGATCGACGTAGGATTTGCCCCACACAACAAGAGAGGCATGGAGTGGAAGTCTTTGCGCGATTCCAAAAGAGTCGTTCATCGATTTCAAGGGCCATTGGCTATGGGCTGACGAGCGCGGGCGTAAATCATTTTCCAGAAGCTTTATAGCGGAAGAACCAGAGAAGATCAACGAATGACAGAGTTCTGGCGCCTTTGCTCTGTGGGTTGCCTTTTCGAGCTATTTGTACAAGAAAAACAGGACGCGTTTCTAAAGGTTGTTATGGGATGCAGTGGACGAAACTCACTCGAAGGAAGAATAGAAGATCATTCTTTTAACATCAGCGCTTTAGCGGCTGCAGCGAATGGATCGCGTGCGATAAAGATGGTTTATTGGAACGGAAGCAGATTTTGGATATGTGCAAGCGGTCGGAATAATGCCGGGCCATTCCGCCCTCCCAAGGTTTGTCTTCCATGACGTGGGAATTTTCCGGGAACTACAATCCAATCTCAATCATTGACCCCAACCTTTCAACCTACTAAACAACTTCAAGGTCCGCACTTTTGAACTGAAACCCCCCACGGCTTTTCGAGTGAATTCTTGAAATCATGACCTACACGGATACTTTCTTTCTTGTCCTGTTCATATTGATGTTCGTTGCCGTCAGAGCGCTGAACGGCATGCCTCGTTTGAAAGAGACACTCATCATTGTTTTCAGCTGCCTAATCATTGCATCGTGGGGCTTATTCGGTCTGGCTGTTTTCCTCGTCGTGGTGGTTATCAATTATATATCTGCTTGCATGATGCAGCGGATTGGATCGGGTCGGTCGCGTCTCTTGCTTGCCAGCACAATTGTCATCGATGTCGGCATACTTGTCGCTTTCAAGTATATGAGTTTCATCGATGTAAATTTATCTGAAATCACAAGCATAAAAATGCCCAGATTTTCACTCGGCATTCCCATTGCGATATCTTTCTACACGTTTCACATCATAAGCTACCTGGTCGATCTTTATGCTGGTCGTATTGTCCATACATCGTTCCGAAAATATCTATTTTATTTGAGCTTTTTTCCTCACGTCATTGCTGGCCCTATTGTTCGTGCCTGGCAACTTATACCTCAAATCGGTGTTAGGCGACGTATCCGCACCGATATGATGATGGGCCTTCATTTGTTTGTGACGGGCTTCTTCTTAAAATCAGTCTCTGCCGACAATATAGCTCATGGCATCGACAATATTTGGCAAGGGACAGCGAGCTATGTTCTGACAGCGGGAGATCATTGGTTGGTCAGCTTTCTCTACTACTGCCAAATCTATGCCGATTTTGGAGGATATAGTCTGATGGCACTCGGGATGGCTCGGATGCTCGGCTATAGACTCCCACCAAATTTCAGAAGCCCGATGCTTGGAGCAAGTCTCCAGGAATTTTGGCGTCGCTGGCATATCACGCTTTCTCGTTGGCTGCGGGATTACGTGTACTTCCCGTTGGGTGGAAATCGTCAAGGCAAACTTTGGACCTACTTCAATATCAGTGTCACCATGCTTTTGGGCGGCCTTTGGCACGGCGCTGGTTGGGGATTCGTCATTTGGGGTGGCATGCATGGTTTGGGACTCGTGATCGAGCGTCTGCTGGGACGCCAACACACTCGTGCCTTTGTAGGTCGCTGGATCTACTGGTGGATCGTGACGCAGCTTTGGATTACCCTAGCATGGATTTTTTTCCGCACCTCATCATTTAAGGAGGCATGCTCATTCATCGGTCGAATGTTTAATTTTAGATCATCCCAGAACTTTTATGTTCACATGCAGTTGATATGGCTGCTGATTTTTGCGATTCCTCCTCTCCTTCATCATCTGGCTCCTGTTTTTCTGCGTCACCTGGGTCGAAGGCGCTTGGTGCCTTTCCTGGGGATTACGACTGGGACAATGATTATCCTGAGCGTTCTTTTGGTATCTCCCACCAAAGTATTTATTTACTTTAAATTCTAATGCAAACAACGCGCGTCCGTTTTTCTCAGTTTTGGTGGTATATGACACTGACATTAGTGAGTGGTATCTTGATAGCCCATGGGTTGGGGATCCAATGGCTTCGTGTGCTTCCACCAAAGCCACGATTCTCCATTTTTGACCGTAATTATGTAGGTTCGTACACTCGGGGCTCTGCCGATCACTATTTATTCCGTTTCGGTCTCTTTGGGATGGGTGAAAAGATCAGGCGTGGCGATATTCTCCTTCTCGGCACTTCACATACAGAGCTCGGTCTCTCAGCTGCACAATTGGGATCCAGTTTGATCACAAGTTACGGGCGTCCGCTCAGAGTATTTAATCTTGGATTGGAACGCGGGGAAGGCATTTCATTTTTCCGTGACATCCTGGAGCTCAACAATACTAGAGATAAAATCCTTATAGCGGATCTCTATAATGGGTTTGGCACAAAAGTTTCAGATTATGCACAACAAGCACGGCAGGCAGACGTTTTAGGCGCTTATATCGAAGTCATCCAAATCTGGACTGACTTCGTTCGCGATTGGATTTTGGATGGGCTATTACCTCATCTCACGATGGTCAATGATCCGGCAGCACCACATATCAGCATGACAAGGTTTCTCAATCATACGGTCATTCGCAGTTGGAAAACCGGGGATCTTTTAGAAATTTGGACTCCACTCGATGGTGCAATCTACCATGGCATTTCGGCAAAATTCTCATGCCCATTTGTTCTGGCTCAGCCCGAACGACCGTCTCAGGATTACAGTGTTGCATTTCAAGGTGCGTTTCCATCCCAATTTCTGAGTAAACACAATATACATCCAGTTTTCACGCTCCTGCCGTTTCCAAAATATGACCCCCGTTGGGCGTCCGTTCAGGCATCATCTTTAGGATATCCATTTATTGCAATCGATCCGATTGGCCTAAGAATGCTGAATGGAGACCATCTTAATGCTGAGGGGCGAACTCTCGCGTCGATGCATCTGGCGCAGGGTCTTTTAGCGATTTCAAATCTAACTTCAGCGGTCAAATATTCCGAAAGTTACAGTGACAATCCAAGTCCATAAATATTCCGAAGAAAAGGCAAAGAACGTAACTGTATTTATTTAGTGATTTTTTGTAAACCCTGAATTTTTCAACAGCACTCGAATCATGGAGAAATTGAAAATCAGGATGACTTGATCTTCGCTGTATCAGTTTTTTCGGAAGGAGGTCGCTGCCATTTTGGTTTTATTTCAAAAATTAATAATTAAAGCAAATGAATTTTTCCTAAAACCTTACAAAATTCTGATTTTATTTGTCATGATCTGAGGCCGTTTTCCAAAGGAAATCTGCGCAGCGTTGTGTATAATCTAGGAATCGTTGCAATGCCCATAATTGATATAATAACTGGAATAAATATGAAAATATCTTCATAGCGTGGCAAATCAAAGTTTCCAATGACCATAGCGAGAGAAAGAGCATTATAAAAATATACCAGAACCAAAAATATGGTTAACCTAGCAGTCTTTTGCATCATTAAAAGGGGAGCAATGCAAAAAATCATAAGAAAGAAAAAAACTATTTTTAAGAGTCTCCAGATCAAATAATATTGAATAAATAATGTAATTACGATATTGTTATTATTGTTAGTAATTACTGTTAGGTGTTTTGCCAATTCATGAGGGAGGATGGTGGAGCGGCAATCTTTCGTGTCCCAACATGAATTTTTGAGATAATTCAAAATATTTTCAAAGCTCGAAAATATCGGGCCGCTATAATCCAGAATATTATGGCGCAGCATTGTGATGCGGAGAAAATTATCATGGAAGACAAAAAATGAAACGGGCTTATTCTTAATGATTTCAAATGCCATGTCTTTCATGAGATTGTCAGCCCTGGCTTCGCCATAGTAGAGAGTTGTCCATATGTAAATACTTCCCTCTAACATTCCAAGCACACCGCGCCCGTCCGGCAATCGAATTGGATATGGTGCGAGGATATATTCTTTAAATTTTTCCTTGGTGCCGAAAATTTTAAGATAACCATTGGAGTCTTGAATGGTATACTCTGGAAACGTATCAATCACATAAAATAAAGTTTCGATAAATTCCTTGTTAGCAGGACCAAGATTTTCATTTATTGACGGGGTTCCCATGGCGCCCACAAAAAAATAATGATTCTGATTCATTTCATCCGAACGATAGAAATTTGCCATGAGCATGCGGCCCACATAAGTTATTGGAGCACCTAAAAAAAAGACGCGCGGATTTTGTCTAAGATATCTTACAACTGCCGCAGTGCCTGTGGCATCGTGCTCCTTTGCGACTTGATAGAGGAGTTTCTCTCCTCCTCCAAATCTATAGACAGCGTTTAAAACAAAATCGTAATACATGAAATTTGGATGCGTAAAAATATTTCGAGCCAAGGTGCGATCATCCTTAAACTTGCCGTAGAGCTCGTGAGCGGTTATCGGGTTTTTAGTGTTCCATTTGCCGCGGGTCTCATCGATGTACCTCCTAACGGCATCATAAAGTTTTAACGATTCAAATCCATCGCTTGGAGAGATGGTGGGACTCAAATTGGTCGCGCTTAAATGGTAATTTTTTCCACCATAGTAAACTTCTGCAAAATAGCGTTCGGATGGATTGCTGGGTGCATGCCCAGGAGAAAAATGAGCTGTGCTGGAATGAAAATCATACACTCCCCATCCAGTCATAATCGCAACGTAAAGCAACATTGGCGCTATATAATATTTCCAGGAATTGGAATGAAAG
>JABDCI010000005.1:0-1853 GCA_013288215.1 Verrucomicrobiota bacterium
GTGCGCCTGTCTGCGCGTTATATACTGCAAAAGCCCACATTCCTTCGCATTGATCGAGCCCCCGCCAGCCATGGCGGCGTATGAGTTGAAGCAGGACTTCCGTGTCGGATTCCGTACGGAACGAAACACCCTCTTGCTTGAGCTGTTCCCGGAGCTCGACATAATTGTAGAGTTCACCGTTGAAAACCATCCAGTCCGAATCAATCCCAAACGGCTGATTGGAGCGTGGATCCAGATCGATGATGCTCAATCGGGAGTGAAGGAGATGGACATGGTGGCCCGTAGGCGTGCGCCAGGCTTTGTGGGCGGCTTGATCCGGTCCGCGGCGCCGCATCGTCTGCAGGCAGGTGTCCATGGCCGCCTGTTCGAGGGCCCGTGTTCCAATATATCCTGCAATTCCACACATAACGTTCAGCTAAGCATGATGCGCTTCAAATGAAACAGGGAATCGCCAGGGCGGTTGGTGCCAGGTTCGGCGCTTGGCGCGCAAAGGATTCCTTCTTGTTGCAACAGCCGGATCACGCGGTCGGAAAAGCAGGAGGCCAGCCCTTCCGGGTAGGAATAGTGTCGAATCGGTCCCAAGTGATCGCGCAGCAATTTCAGGCTCAATCCGATCTCCTGCTTGAGTTCGCGATCGTCCAGGTATTCGAGGATGCGATGGGTATGGCTGTGTCCGCCGATTGTAAAAAGTTCATCCCGCTGAAGTTCGATAAGCTGCCGCCAGTTCATTTTCTGATCGAGTTCCGGATTCTGTTCCATGCGATCGATTCCCAATTGCAACCACACTTCTTTGCTGATGGCGTAAGGATCCACATCGCGATGAGCTTTGACTTGGGCGCGGATCGTGTTCAGAAGGCCGATTTTGGAGCTATCCGTCGAAAAATGCCCGCGGATGTCGAGCCGCGGCAAATTCAATTCAAACGAAGCGATCTTTTCGACCGCATATTCAATTTCATCGATCCACGAACAGCCGTTCTGGTCGATGAAGGAAGTCGTGACGTAGAAAATTGCCGGAATTTGCAATCGCCGTAGAATAGGAGCAGCCATGGAATGATTGTTTTCAAACCCATCGTCGAAGCTGATCAAGAACGAGCGCGGTGGCAGCGTGATGCGGTTCCTGCTGGATTTGACAAATTCGTCGATCGAAACAGGGCGTCCGTGCGCAGCAAGATCTTCCAGAATTTGTGTGAATCGCGGAATATCAATATGCTTGCGTGTGTAATTGCGTACGGGGTGGACGTGGGCACGGATAACGCCGTGAAAAAGAAATATCGCGACGCGGTCTTCCTGAAGGAATTGAGAAGCAGAAGTCATGCGGGCGCGAGACGTTCGAATTTCTGAACACATTCCTCCTTTAGGGTGGAAGGCATAAAAGAGTAATATTTTCCGCGGTATTGCTGTTTGTGTGCGGGCAGCGGCTCTCCGGTGCTCAGCATTTTTAGCGCTCGCAGGGTCATTTCGAGGCAGACCTGCGTGTTGCGGCTTCGCAGCTGGTACAAGGGATAGCGGGGAGTCAACGGGATCGGAGACTGGAACACGATATTGCCACTATCGATCTTCTCATCAACATGATGCAAGGTGCTCATCAGGTTCACGAAATCCTCCTGGTAAATCGCCCACAAATGCGAGTCCAATCCACGATAAAATTCCGGATTTCCTCCGTGAAGATTAAGACACGCGGTTGGCGCAATTTTGATGACGTCGGGCTGAAGCTTGCCCGTTCCGAAAACAAGAAGGACATCAGGCGCGTATTTCTGCAGCTGGAGAACGGAATTCTCAACATTCAGATTTTCAAATTCGTGCCAAGGCGCCAGCATGCGGATGCTGGAGGAAAATTTTGAGAGCAAGGAGCT